>NZ_JACJPB010000034.1:0-42591 GCF_014695825.1 Coleofasciculus sp. FACHB-542
GCAAGGGGGCATGGCGGCGGGAGTTGTCTCTTTCATTTATCACACCATAACGTGAAATGGTTGCCATGTCTGTATTATACCTTTTTAGAGTCTTGTTTTTCGTTTAAGCACCGTTAACAAAGGGACAAACAAGATAGGAAGGGATTTCCGAGAAGTAAGTTGGTAGAGATAGTGACAATTCAGGAAATTCATGGTGCTACAAGATTTGAATGGAGGACAACAAGCATAAATAGAAAACTGAATGGAGTAATTTCCAGGTAGCCGCGATATCATGTAATCGCCGCAATCCTCGCCAAATGGTTTGAATTCCCGGCTCCCCATCGCTTTTTCGTCCTAAAAAGCCAGCCAACATTGCAATCATTCGTACGGCTTCTCGCAAACAAGGTGGCTGGGTGGGTGGAATGGGATTTTTATTAATAGTGGCGCACAAAGACTGCCATTCATAGGTTTCTAAAACTGTCTCACAGGGCTGCATTGGATTGCATCTGGCTTCATAAGTTAGCCATAACAAACGCCACGCTACAATTGTATAGGTGGCTAGTGCCATCTCAATTCTCCGAGCCGTTTCCAGTTGTAATTTCTCAATTCCACAACCACTTTTTAATGCGTAGTGATAGCGTTCTATCAACCAACGGTAAGTGTACCAGCGAACGCAACGGGCTGCCTCCTCTAGCCGATTAATCTCCAGGCTAGTCATCAATAACCAACTAATTGGCTGAATTCCGGATGGGGGGTTTTCTTCTGATGCCAGAATTCCTTGTAACTTCACAGGTTTGAGCCGGGAACGCCCAATGTAATGTAACGGGACAAGGATATCGAAACTTGTGAACCGAAGTGTGAGTATGGCCTTTCTTGCTCTAGATTCTGGACTACGTTTAACTTCGACCGTGAGTTGACCACCAGGTGGAATTTGACGAATGGCAAGATGAAGCTATTTGGCACAATGGTCTACTTTTCGATTATGAGTCCCGCGAATTAATAAATGGGAATTTTCCGGACGTTTCTGGTTAAATAAGTCGAATATATCGGCTTCTGAGTCGGCAACTGTCACCACTTGAATATCTGCTGGGATCAACTTTTGGGTGATTTCTAATCCATCTAACCAGCGTTGGCTTTCTTTTTGTTGTGTTTCCCGTTGACGACGTTTTTTGGCGATGCCTAGATTTTCGAGTTCTCTGACCCACACCTGCTGGTCAATAATTCCCGTGGGACTCCATTACTTGTCGCTGCCAGTGTTGAATGTACTTTTAATCCCGATGATTTTCGGTTGTCCAGATAACCAGTCCCTCTGGTGGCTGGGTGGTCTGTTAAATCTATGTTGGTCGTGTCCTGGATTGCCAAGATTTCTTGATGTTCTTTGATTCTTTCAATTGTGCTGGCTGTATGCGCCTTGCGAATATCACGCGGCTGAAAATAAGGTGATTTCCAAAAATCATATGCGGCGCTGGTTGCTGCTATATTTCCACAGGCTTGGGGGACGCTACTTGCTGGTTGTGTTGCCAAATCTTCGACGATGCGTATAAGACGCTTGTTTCGACGCGCGTCTCCTAAGTTGGCCTGGGACAATTCTTTGGCTGCCCACTTTTCCATGTTGCCATTACCCGCTACTTTTGTGTTCCCTCAAAACTATACCTATCAAGCCTTTGAGTATTATTTTAAGGAGTTTGTCCCTTTGTTAAGAAAGATGCGGATAATGGATAGCCCGCAAGCGAGGAGAGGGGATAGGAGCAGAAGGGGGAATCGGATGGGGAGAGGGGATTGGAAGAAGAGAGGGGATTGGAGTGGCGTAGAAGCTTTGGTTCTATAGGTTCATCTTGGGTCATTTGCTCATCTTTGATTCGTTGCTTATTTCAAGCCAGCGCGATCGCTTTTCCCTGCAAATTATCTTCTACTTCATAGCTGCCTGGTATTGATAAACCAGTGGAGCAACTTCAGAGGCGTAAGCAGCCAAAACACATTCTGCTTCTTCGTCAAATAAGCTGCCGTCAGTACGATTCCAAACTTGTAGCGCTCCCAAAAGCTTGCCTTCGTAGTAGAGAGGCACGGCTAAAGCTGTCTCAATTCCCAACGCTTTAGCATGATCTTGCCGGACTCGGCGATCGCCCTCAGTACGACAAACTAACACGGGTTTGTCGCTCTGAAATGCCGTACCACACAATCCGGAAGTCGCTGCGGCAACCCTTTTGTCCAACACCCACTCAGCGTGCTTGCCTATTGCTGCCGCATAGTAGACGGTTTCCCCTTCGGACTCAGCTAGTACCACGGAGGCTGTTTCAGCATTGACAATTACTTGGATGCGTTCGGCAATGCCATCTAATATCTGGCGATTTTGACTCATCGTTAACATCTCTTTATCTGCAATCAGTCTATCCAAATACAGTTAGGTTAAATGGCACTAACGCTCGGAGCCTGGAAATAAATTTCACAGCTAAAGTAGAGACACGATTAATCGCGTCTCTACTCTGGAATCAGATTCGCCTGTTAACAGCAGACTTTAACGCGAAATTATTCCAGCCTCTCGGAGTCTGTGGTAGCGCTTTTGTTTATACTTCGACAGGGGTGCTGCTAGCAGTAAAACTTTCTCTAGCAGCCAAGGTGCAATGCGATTGCACCACACAGCTAAATGACTTTGCCATCCCACCAAAATTTCTGGCGATTCCTTTTGCAGTCCAGTGACGAGTGCTTGAGCAACTTTTTGAGAAGTCGTAGGCACTACCCAGCGAAACCACTTTAATTCTCGCACCATGTCAGTGTCGGTCAAAGATGGCAGCAAAGCCATCACCCGGATATTATAGTCAGCGAGTTCGCCGCGCAAGGCTTGGGTGAATCCTAAAATCGCAAACTTGGTAGCTGAATAAGTCGCCATTGTCGGCGCGGCAATTTTGCCCATCAAGCTAGAAACGTTCACGATGGTTCCTTCCCGTTGGGTTGCCATACGTCGAGCAACCAGACGAGTCATGGTGTACATTCCCATTAAATTAATCGCGATTTCTTGCTGCACATCTGGGAGTTGAGATTTCAAAAAGGGCGCTTGGTGTGCAACTCCCGCACAGTTGACGAGCAGATGAATCTGACCATAATCTCGCCAAGCTTGAGCGATCGCAATATTCACTTCTACTATCTGAGCCAGATCCAAAGGTAGAATCGCGGCTTCTACGCCAAGTGCTTCGACTTCGGCGGCGACTTCTGCTAAGCGATCGGCATCGCGTGCCACCAGCAACAGGCGTTTAGCTCCTTGTTGCGCGAGTTCAAGCGCGATCGCTCGCCCAATTCCACGGGAAGCTCCAGTAATCAGAGCCGTCTTTCCTTGAATATTCATAACTTAAACCTTCTCCATTTGAGGTCTCACCGCGCTGATAGTGCCGAGTTCAAGATGCAAGAAGTAGAGGTAGCATCTTCTAAGCTCGCAGTGAGGAAAACAGTAACTCGTAATTACAGATGAGTTGAACTGAACTGTTGGGAGCAAGACATTTCTCAAAATTCTTGCAGGGAACCCTATTTTTGTAGACAAACCTGAGAAATGTCTTTCCGGGAAACTTCAGTCAAATAAGAGTTGGACTGGCAGTACGTAAGGGGAACACGAGTTAGGAACCAGATGAAATTGAAGAAATGCATTTTGAATCGTGAAACAAAGAAATTCCTCCGCCGTCTAGCAAGGTTGGTGTACCGTCAGAGAAATAAAGTTTCAGGCAATCCTGCAATCAGTGAATGGGTGTACAGCCAAGTTTGATGTAGAGCATGGATGGCACGTCTCCTAAAATACGGGCATTGACCAGAAGCAACTCTTAAGCACACCTTAGCAACTGCATCAACGAATCGCAATAAATTTTAATAAATTCTGCTTAACATTCCGTTACAAAACTGCCAAATGCTTTGCTGGAGCTAAATTTGTAGAAGTGTTTCTTTGGGGAAGTCAAGGGATGCGGTGAGCGCAGGAGCAGGCGACTTCCTAGTTACTGGTGTTGTGGAACACACTGCTCGTCTGAAGAGAGCCAACCAAAAAGCGATCGCTCACGCCAAAACCCAAGCGAAAAAACCGCTCGGTTTTGAGATATTTGATATTCTGGCAAAAGTTTAAGATGATCCCTTTCGCCTATGGCTGCTTTGATTAAAGAAATCCAACAGAGCTTATTAAACCTGATGGGTCAAACTATTGAGGCACTACCAGGAATTTTGATGGGGATCGCGATCCTCTGTTTAACCCGGTATGGAGCGAATCTAGTTCGGCGGCTCGTCCGTGGCGTTGGCAGGCGTGCCCTGAAAAACCCATCACTGCGCCTGCTGCTCGTGCAGACCAGTTTTGTAGGAACCTGGGTGGTAGGGATTCTCTTCGCCTGTGTTGTTGCCTTCCCAGACTTGCGGCTGGGCGACATCATTGGTTTGCTGGGACTCAGCTCGGTAGCGATTGGCTTCGCCTTTCAAGATATTTTTAAAAATTTTCTGGCGGGAGTCCTGCTGCTGTTGCAGGAACCGTTTCGGTTGGGGGATCAAGTGATAGTAAACGGTTTCGAGGGAACGATTGAAGAAATTTCCCTGCGCGCCACCCAAATTATCACCTATCAGGGAGAGCGCATCGTCGTGCCAAATGCAATCGTCTTTACCAGTCCGGTGCAAGTGCTGACGGCGATGCCCCACCGCCGGACTGATTTAGAAATTGGCGTTGATTACAATACCCCTTTACCCTACGCCGTCGAAACTCTGCTCGAAGCCGTGTTAAAAGTCGAGGGCGTTTTATCGAAGCCAGCACCGGAAGTAGATGGATTGGGCTTTGGTGATAGCTCGATGAACTTGGTCGTCCGCTATTGGACATCGCCGCACAAAGTAGATGTGCGCCGCACGAGAACCAAGGTGATGATCGCGCTCAAACAAGCTTGCGATCGCGCTGACATTAACATTCCTTACCCCATCCGCACGCTTTACAACTACAATCAGCAGCAGTTTAACGATGCTTCCCCAGTTGCAGATGGTGCCCAAAAAAGCTGAAAGTTTTGAGTTTTGAATTGAAGAAAAACTCAAAACTCAAAACGAATTCATCCCCTAATTTTGTTAAACCACCGCAGCCACTTTCAGCTCAAAAATCCTCTCGATCGTATCCTCTACCACCTTATCGGGAGTTGAAGCTCCAGAAGTAACTCCTACCACGATGGGACCAGCGGGGAGCCAATTTTCCTGAACTTCCAAATCGCCATCCAGCGGCTTATGCTCCACACGATTGCCAGGGCCAATTCTCTCGGCGCTATCGATGTGATAGGAAGGAATTTTCCGCTCAATGGCAATTTCTTGTAAGTGCGTCGTATTGGAAGAATTGAACCCCCCAATCACCACCATGAGATCTAGTTTTTCATCTACTAGCTGAAACATAGCATCTTGCCGCTCTTGAGTGGCATCGCAGATGGTGTTGAAGCTTTGGAAATGCTCGTTCAACTCGCTTGGCCCATACTTTCTCATCATGGTGCGCTCAAATAGCTTGCCGATTAGCTCGGTTTCGCTCTTGAGCATCGTGGTTTGATTAGCAATGCCAATCCGCTCTAAATCGGTGTCGGGATCGAATCCCTCTGAGCAAGCGCGGCTGAATTTTGTCATAAATTCGTCGCGACTCCCACCATTGAGAATGTAGTTAGAGACATACTCCGCTTGTGCCAGATTCAGCACGATCAAATACTTGTCAGCAAAAGAACTGGTGGCGACAGTTTCTTCGTGATTGTATTTGCCGTGAATGATCGAGGTATAAGCTTTTTTCTTGTGTTTTTCGACCGTATTCCAAACTTTAGAAACCCAAGGACAGGTTGTATCGACAATCTTGCAACCCTTGTCGTTGAGCAGCTGCATTTCCTGAACGCTGGCACCAAATGCCGGTAAAATCACCACGTCACCCGCATCGACAACGGAGAAGTCTTTTTCCCCTTTCTCTACTGAGATAAACCCTACTTTCATGTCGCGCAAGCGCTGATTCACAGAAGGGTTGTGAATAATTTCATTAGTAATCCAAATCTGCTCGGTCGGGAAGTGCTGGCGGGTTTCATAAGCCATTGCGACGGCGCGTTCCACACCCCAGCAAAAACCAAACGATTCGGCTAACCGGATGGTGACATCACCGCGTTTCAGGGTGTAGTTGTTTTCCCGAATTTCCTGAATGAGATGGCTCTGATACTCGGATTTGAGGACACCAGCGACTTCCTCTTGATGACCAAAGCCCTTGCGATGGTAGTTCTCAGAACTGTTTAATGACCGTTTGAAGGCTTTTGTATCCATGCAGCCGTTTCCTCTCTCATTCTGGTGGTTCTCCTCGTCGATCATAAAATGCCTGGACGCTCAGCTGGCGTTACCCAGCAAAGTCAAAGCCAGGAATTTTTAATTGGCTTTGCTGGGTTCTGTTTCCACCTGCATGAAGAATTGAAGGGCATAGCGCCAAATAACATAGCCTTGGGGACTTAGGTGCAAGCCATCCGTCGTCAGTTCGGGCTGTATATTGCCGTTACTATCGGCAAACAGGGGATAGAGATCGAGATAGCTGACAGATTCCGAACGAGCGATCGCGCCCAGTTGTCGGTTTAGTTCGCGGATGCGACTGCTAGGGATAGCAATCAGGCGATCGCGTCCCACCCAGGTTGACTTTTTACCGCCGTGGGGCAAAATCGACTGCACAACAATCTGTGCTTGGGGATGAACCCGTCGCAGATAGCGGATAATCTGTCGCTGGTTCGCCAGAATTCTCCGATCCCCCACCCCTCGGATCAGGTCGTTAATGCCAATCATCACCAAGATCGTTTCCGGCTGAGTTTCGTCCAACACATCCAATCGGTTGAGCAAACCCCCCGAAGTATCTCCAGAAATTCCTTGATTGAGCCAAGTGCGCTCTGTTGGCAATAGCTCCGAAGGAAACCACAGACTGAGCGAATCCCCAGCCAGTACGGTTAAATGTTTGGGATTTTTGGTTGCGGCTACCTCCGCTTCTTGCCTGAGCAGCGTCACCCACTGAGCGTAATTCAGCTGGTGGCGCGGCCCTAACGCGGGTGTGGAAGGTAGTGTTTTCGTCAGCAGGCTGGTAGAGACGTCTTCTGGGATCGGCTCTACAGAGGTAGCATCGCTAGCTTGTAACCTAGCTGATAGCCACCGATCCCGATTCAGCAACAAAATTACTGTTAGCATCAGCAACCCGTTGGTAGCTAGGGACAAAAGCGCCCAAGCCGGAAGAAAGGTTTTCGAGCGAGTGGACACACTAAATCAGATTCAGCACAGGTTGAATTTAATCTTAAATTGCTAGCATCCACAAATCGAGCGATCGCCTAGCTGCCAATGGAAATTGCCAATTATTCGCCTTTGAAGCTCAGTCCAGTGGCAAAATCCTCTCCATAACCTTCTTCACCATGCTCGTTGATGTCTAAACCTTGGTCTTCAGCGTTAGGTTTGACTCGCAAATCCATCGCCAAACTTAAAAGTTTGAGGATAGCAAAAGTGCCCACCCCGGCAAACACATAAGTTGCTAAGACACCGACAATCTGTTCCCATAATTGGACGGGATTGCCGAAAAATAAACCGTTGTCTCCTGCTGAGTTAACGGTTGTCGTCGCAACCAGACCCGTCAGAAGCGCCCCTATCGTCCCGCCAACGCCGTGGATAGGAAAGGTATCCAAAGAATCGTCAAACTGCAACTTGGCTCGGAGACTGACGGCAAAGAAACAGCAAACAGAGGTAACGGAACCGATGAAGATGGCTCCGAGCGGATTCACGTATCCGGCTGCCGGGGTCACGCCAACCAGTCCGCCGAGGAAACCGCTGGCAATGCCAATTGCTGTCGGTTTGCCTCTGAGTAGCCATTCCAGGATGACCCAAGTGAGACCGCCGGCTGCCGCAGCGACCATTGTGGCGACGAAAGCTACCGCTGCTAGGGAACCTGCTGTTAAAGCACTCCCGGCATTAAAGCCAAACCAGCCAAACCAGAGCATACCGATTCCGAGTAGCACGTAAGGCACGTTATGGGGTGCGTGTGGTGTCACCATGAAGCTTTTTCGCGGCCCAATCACCCAAGCGGCGACGACAGCAGAGACGCCAGAGCTGATGTGTACGACGGTTCCTCCAGCAAAATCTAAGGCTCCAAATGTACCGATCCAGCCTTTGCCCCAAACCCAGTGAGCTAAAGGAGAGTAGATAAAGGTAGACCAAAGCAGGATGAACCAGAAGTATGCCTTGAAACTCATCCGCTCCACGATAGCCCCAGAAATTAGGGCTGGAGTGATGATGGCAAACATCATCTGGTAAACCATGAACACTTGATGGGGAATCGTGCCAGCGTAACCGACCGGATCGGGTTGGTCGAAGGCGACGTTATTCAAAAATAGCCAGTTCAGGCTGCCAATGAAGGGATTGGCACTGAAAGGAGGATCGGCTCCAGGGGTCAAGGAAGTGGGTGCAAAGGCGAGGCTATAGCCCCACAGAGTCCAGGTAACGCCGACAACTCCCATGAGGATGAAGCTCATCATAATGGTGTTGAGGACGTTGCGCGATCGCACTAATCCGCCATAGAAAAAAGCTAACCCAGGCGTCATCAGCAGCACTAGGGCTGATGAAATTAGCATAAATGCGGTATCGCCTGTGTCGATTTTCGGAGCCTCAGCAACCGCTGGCGACGCTTCCTGACGCGAAGCATCGGCTGGTTCCCCAGGAACCGTTGCGGGAGCGGACAATTCCGGGGAAGGACTCACCGAAGGCGATGCGTCTTGGGCAAGCGCATTTCCTACCATTGGGCCACCCAGAAGACACAGCGCCAGTATCCAAGTAATGAGAACTTTCTTGATCACTGATTTGGTTCCATCAACGCGATCGCTTTGTTAAGCAAATGAATCTGATTGCACCAATTTCAATCAGGTCAATTCTGTATCAAATTATACAAATTAGCGGAGTTGCCTATAAATATTTCACCCACAGATAGACGACAAAAATGAAATCCGCCCTACTCGCAACTCTATAGAGTTGGGAATAGGGCGGACTCTATGGGGAAAGGAGAAAACTCAAAAGAACAAAATGCTTTCTTTTGGTTTATCTGTCGTTACTTGACATATTCACCGGGCGGAGTCGGCATTCCACCATGCTTACCAGTATCAGAAAACCCAGCAGAGCTTCCTTCCTTAAGGAATCCACTGTAAGCTTCCATGCCATGTTCTCCGATATCCAAACCTTCAAACTCCTCTTCTGGAGTGACTCGGATACCGAGGGTCGCTTTCAACGCCAGCCAGAAGATTGTACTGAGTAGAACGGTTATGCCTCCCACTGTGACAATACCAATCAGTTGAGTGATCAACTGTCCGAGACCACCACCGAGCAATAACCCCTTGGTTGGGCCAAGACCCTCACCGTACCAGGAATAGACACCAGGACCAGCAGCAAATAAACCCACTGCCAGAGTCCCCCAGATACCACAAACCAGGTGAACTGAGGTCGCGCCCACCGGGTCATCAATTTTGATTTTGTCAAAGAGAGTGACAGCGAAAACAACTAATACTCCGCCAACCAAACCGATGATCAAAGAACTGCCAATGCTGATAAAAGCACAGGAAGCTGTCACCGAAACTAAGCCAGCCAAAATGCCGTTGATAATCATCGACAGATCCGGCTTACCCAGGTACAACCAAGCTGTAATGGTAGCGGCAATTCCACCCGCAGCACCCCCCATGTTGGTTGTCAGGGCAATGTGAGTAATGGCGTTTGGATCGGCAGCCATTGTGGAGCCAGGGTTGAAACCAAACCAGCCCAACCAGAGAATCAAAGTGCCCAAGGTGGCAATGCTCAGGTTATGACCAGGGAAAGCAACGCTTTGCCCATCTTGATATTTACCAAGCCGTGGCCCTAAGAATGCGGCTCCCATCAAAGCTGCCCAGCCACCCACTGAGTGAACGACCGTGCAACCCGCGAAATCCCAGAAGCCTCTGGTTTGCAGCCAGCCACCGCCCCAGATCCAGTGTCCGGTGAGCGGGTAGGCAATCCCGACGAGTAAGAGGCTGAAGATTAAGAAGTCAACAAACTTAATTCTTTCTGCAACCGCTCCAGAAACAATCGTGGCGGCTGTTCCGGCAAATACTAGCTGAAACAAAAACTTAGCAGCTAAGGGAACGCCAGCCCATTTCAGAGAGCCAAAAACACCTTGATAGGCATCGTTGGTGGCAGGGCTGTTATCGGCTCCGCTCAAAAACCACCCGCTCAAACCAATGAAAGGATTGCCGTCCCCGAACATCAAGCCAAAACCAATCGCCCAAAACGCGACGGTTGCTAGAGCAAACACAATCAAGTTTTTGGCGAGAACGTTGACCGCGTTTTTCTGGCGGCAGAAGCCAGTTTCTAGCATACAAAAGCCAGCATTCATGAAGAACACCAGGAAGGCAGCGATCGCTACCCATAGGGTGTCTAGCGCTACCTTCAACTCGGCTGTTGTCGGCCCCTCAGCTGCCGGAGCATCCTGGGCGACTGCTGCATAACCCCACACCATCACAATCAAAATGGCGATAGGAATGCAAGCTTGCCAACTTGGAGTCAGCCGCTTAATGGCAATTTGCAACTGCTTAAACATCGTGGCAGTCCGGGGAGATTGGACTTGCCAATTAGAAGACAATCGCTTCTTTTTGGCTTTCGATTTCTTCTTTTTGAGCGTTAATTTAGGCATCATCACTGCACTTTCCTCAATCAGTCCAACACATCCATCGGTTTAGTCAAAAATCAGTAAATCCAGTCATTTGAAGTGAGTATATGACAAAACCTTACAGGCAACTCGTTAGGGATTTTTTCCTTTATCAACATCTAGACGGGATGTCTAATTTGTCCGGGAAATTTTAAGATTTTGTATTTTCCGAGGCGGGATATTCTGTATCGAAAGTTACATTTTTAGATTCTGGCTCTGGCATCTCAACCCGCAGAACTCTCCTGGAAGTATAAATCGCGGGAGTTTGAGCGAACTTGGAGCTAAATTAGTTTATATCCATCTATGGGGGGATGCCCCAAAGAAAAGCCTAAATTTATTAAGCGAATCCATTAAGACTTCAGAAGCTTAAATTTCTCCGGAAATCCCATATTATAGAAACTTAAATTAAGCAATTACTTTATTAAATAAATGCTTTTATAGAAACTTTCCTATAAATTAAATGCAAGTTTTTTTATTTTATATTTGATGAACAGATAAAAACTGTTACTAAAATAGCAAAAACAAGGTTATCAATTTTTTTTAGGACAAGATTAAATTTGACTTTGATCGCGAAACATTCAACGAATAGATTGGGTCTAAATCTCAAAGAAACCGCCCCTGTCGCCCCTCCAGTTCCGCTAAAAATGAAATCAGCAGTTTTCTTGACGCACCTCGCTATCGGTAAACAAAGCGATTGGCATCAAAAAATTATTCTTGAGATTTCAATCGTTTCTCCTCTCTGCCAAGTCTAAAAAAATAACTGACTCGCCCTTAAAATTAGGGCATCTTCTCCAAATACTGCTTATAGCCGATTTCATCCAGAAGCTGCTGCTTCTCCATCACGGAATCGCTTAAACTGCGGCGATATTGCTGCACTCGTTCGAGTAATTCTGGCTGGTGGGATGCCAAGATTTGCACAGCCAACAAACCGGCATTTTTCGCATTACCAATCGCGACAGTCGCAACGGGAATTCCCGCTGGCATTTGCACGATGGAATAGAGAGAATCAACGCCCTGTAGGTGACGGCTGGCGACTGGCACCCCAATTACTGGCAAAGGTGTCAGAGACGCTACCATACCGGGGAGATGGGCAGCGCCACCGGCACCCGCGATAATCACTTTGATGCCGCGCTGGTGGGCTTGTTGGGCGTATTCCACCATCCGTTCCGGGGTACGGTGGGCAGAGACGATAGCGACTTCGCAGCCGACGCCAAATTCTTCACATATTGCGATCGCGCCTTGCATAGTGGGCAAATCGGAATCGCTACCCATGATGATGCCAATTAACGGTTGAGTCATTTTTTCGGGAGTTATTCAGTTGGTTGTTAGATAAACTGGTGTCTGCTCGAATTTAGGTATCTTGTCGCAAAAGTGATGACAGACGCAACAACGCTATCCATGACTGCCCCAATCGTGATTCGCAATGCTCGATTCCGAGGCTACGAAAGCTTACAGCAGATTTGGATTCATCAGGGCAGGATTGAGCAAATTCTGTCAATGGACACTGTATTCAAAATGGTTCCACCTGAGGATTTGCAAGTGCTGGATGTGGAGGGAGATTGGGTGTCGCTGGGTGGTGTCGATTTGCAGATTAATGGGGCGTTGGGGTTGGCATTTCCAGAATTGAATCTGGAAAATTGCGATAAGCTACCGGAAATTTGTAAATTTCTATGGCATCAGGGCGTTGATGGATTTTTACCAACCATCGTTACAACATCGGTTGAGAACATTCAGCGATCGCTCGCCATTTTCTCTAATTTTGCCGCTTCCCAGCACCAAGATCGAACCACTGCCGAGATTTTGGGGGTGCATTTGGAAGGACCATTTCTCAATCCCCAGAAGCGAGGCGCACACCCCGCCGAGTACCTATTGCCGCTAACGATTGACAACGTGAAACGGGTTTTGGGGGATGATGCAGAGATTGTGAAAGTGATTACTTTGGCACCAGAATTAGATCCAACTGGGGAAGCGATCGCGTATTTGCGAAGTCTTGGGATCACCGTCAGTTTGGGACACTCCCAAGCTACTGAAGCCCAAGCGCAGCAAGCTTTTAAACTGGGAGCATCGATGGTGACTCATGCCTTCAATGCCATGCCCGGATTACATCACCGCGAACCCGGCTTATTAGGAGCCGCCCTGGTTCATCCAGCCGTACAGTGTGGTTTAATTGCCGATGGTCAGCACGTCTCTCAGACGATGATTCAGCTGCTGCTACGCGCCAGTTCTACCCCCTTAAACCAGGGGCAGCAGGGGGAGCTATCCGAGCAAGGCATTTTCCTGGTTAGCGACGCCTTAGCACCCTTGGGACTCCCCGATGGCATCTATCCCTGGGATACGCGGCAGATAGAAGTGAAAAACGGCACCGCACGACTCCCAGATGGAACCTTATCGGGAACAACATTACCGCTGTTAGTCGGAGTGCAGAATCTAGTCCGTTGGGGGATTTGTGAAGTCGAGACTGCGATCGCGCTTGCCACAGAATCCCCCCGTCGCGCTATCGGGTTGCTCAAAGAACCGTCAAAACGCGATCGCCAAAAAAACAACAAAACCAGTCCCTATCCTAATCAACCCGCTCATCAACTGCTGCGCTGGCATCTAGACGAATCAACGAATGGACTCACCTGGCAGCGCTTATTACCCAATGCCTAAAATAAGCAATGCCTCTCTTCCTCTGCGTTCTCCGCGTCCTCTGCGGTTCGTATAAATGGTAAGTTTAACCGTTGGGAACACTTCGATAAAATCCAATTTCATGAACGCAGCAGACGATAAAACAATTGTCAAAGACTATTTCAACTCCACCGGCTTCGATCGCTGGAGACGCATTTACGGCGATGGTGAAGTTAATAAAGTCCAACTAGACATCCGCGAAGGACATCAGCAGACAGTCGATACCGTACTTAGCTGGCTGAAAGCCGATGACAATCTCGCCACTCTATCCATCTGCGATGCTGGTTGTGGCGTCGGTAGCCTCAGCATCCCCCTCGCCGAAGCGGGTGCCAAAGTCTATGCCAGCGACATCTCTGAAAAAATGGTCGGAGAAGCCAAGGAAAGAGCCGAGTCAGTTCTAGGTAACGTTAGCAATCCGACTTTCACCGTACAAGATTTAGAAACATTAAGTGGCAAATATCACACCGTTATTTGCTTAGATGTCCTCATTCACTATCCTCAAGACAAAGCCGCCGAGATGATTTCTCATCTCACTTCTATGGCAGAATCTCGGATAATTCTCAGCTTTGCGCCGAAAACTTTAGCCCTCAGTTTGCTCAAAAAAATTGGCAGTTTCTTCCCCGGTGCCAGCAAAGCCACTCGTGCTTATTTGCACCGAGAGGCTGATATCGTCAAAATTCTAGAAAGTAACGGTTTTTCGATTCAGCGACAAGGAATGACGAAGACTCGCTTTTACTTTTCTCGCATACTGGAAGCCACGCGAAAGTAAGGTTAAGATCGCGGCTGTATTGACAACATCGGCTGGGCACCATGAAGCTCATCAAAAAACTGTCTGCGGGCTTGCTACTGACATTTGGCGGGATTTTGCTAATGATTCCGCTCATTGTTTATACCCTGCCGAATCCGAATGCTAGCCCGGAGGATAAACAGGAAGATGGAGACGCTGCCATCGGGGGTCTAGTTTTAGGACTCCCAGCGGTAGCCCTTGGAGGTTGGCTGGTGTGGGGATTGCGGAAACAACACTCGAAAGAAACAAGCGATCGCCTCCAGTCTACCTTTTACCAGCTACTGAAAGAAGGCGGTGGAAATATCACCACCTTACAGTTTGCGATAGAGGCGAAGCTAACAGCTGCGGAGGCAAAGCAGTATTTAGATGATAGAGCTAAAGAATACGATGCTAACTTTAAAGTAAGTGAGGAAGGAGGAATTTCTTATTACTTCCTGTTGAAATAAGAGTAGTTGAAATTATGATGACGCAGATTTTTTTATGCATCGCATCTATTTTAGGCGGATTGTCCGTCGCTGCTGGTGCTTTTGCCTCCCACGCTTTGAAAGAAAAACTCAGCGAACGGGCAGCAGAAATCTTTGAGACGGGTGCCCGTTATCAGATGTATCACGCATTAGCTTTGCTACTGGTGGCATTATTATTAAGTCGCGCCGAGGCAGCACAGTCAATCCTTGTGGCAGCTGGGTATGCCTTCATCGTTGGCGTCGTCCTTTTCTCAGGCAGTCTTTATGCTTTGAGCCTGACGGGTGTAAAGTGGTTGGGACCAATTACTCCACTAGGAGGCGTAGCCTTTATTGTGGGATGGGGTTGTTTAGCAGTTGCTGCATTCAGATTTTAAATAGTTAGCCTTTTCAGCAAGTCCCGCTGAGCTTTACTAAACTCAATTCCAGAACGTTTATTCTTGATCAGTGCTTCTGCTTGGTTCGCATTATTCACAAGCCCCTTGGCAATCAGTGTAGCAGCAACAACTGTTGCTGAACGCCCATGCCCAAGGGCACAGTGAATATAAATATTCCCCTGCCATGCACAGATTTTATCAATCAATTTTTGGAAGACTTGATAATCTGGCACGGACGCATCTAATGTAGGAACGCAGATATAAGCTCTTCCTGAAGTAACGCTTTTAGGTTCTGGGAATTCTGCTGTTAAATCAACTATTAAGCTGATATTATCGGGCAATTCATTAAGAAATACTCTACGACCCAGCCAGATGCCAGGTACTATCTCGTTACAACATTCCTCTTTCCCAATCAGTCTTTGAAAATGCCAGCTTATCCAGGTTAATAATAAGTAGGGCATTAATAAGCATATATTCAGCCATCCCATCGTTCCATCTGACCGTTTTCCAAATACTTTAGCTCCCAGCCATCCGTATGCTGCTCCTACTGCAATAAAACTAACACCAATCCATAGAATTAACCATCTAGCATTACCAAATCTCAAGCCAAATGCCATTAGGTAAATACCACTCAGAAAAAATATTAAACTATACTTCATTATTTGTTGGCAATAGATGCCATTCTTAACAGCACTAATAGATTATTCAGTTAAAAACTTGTTAATTTTATATTTCGTTACCTCAAGCCAACCTACGCTTACTTGTACAAACTATCAGACTCGTAATATTTGTCATACTCTGGACCTGATGCATCTTCCCAAGGTCTACTATTCACAGATTTGTATCGCGCTCCGCAGTTTTCGCAGCGGTAAAAGCTGCGAGAAGGTTGACGAGTAGGCATAATCAACGAGTAACACTTTAGCTTCCGCTTCCTACAAGTTGGGCATCGGATACCAATCAATTGAATCAGCCAGCCCAACCCAGCACTAATCAAAATTGCTAGTGGAAAGGCAAGAATTACACCGATAATAAAGATGAAATTATCCAAATATTTCCTGGAAAGCCAAGAATTACACCGATAATAAAAGTGCTAACATAATCAGCCAATAAGATGCCATCAATTACCTCTAATTATTAGTAAAAGACGCTAGGCGCAACCGCACCAGTAAATCGTTCAGCGCATCTTTACTAGATGGGGATTCGGGCAGGTGACTACTTTGACTAGCTTTCTCTAATTCGCCGCACAAACGATTAAATTCTCCGCGATAAAATGCTATATCAGCATCTTCCAAAACAGATTTTTCTGCTCCTGCTAACTTTCGCTCAATCAAGTCGGGAATATAAGGCAATTTAAAAATATCATTTAAATGAACCAAATTAGCTTCTATAACACCCGTTCGCATTAAATGAATGCCAGTTAATAGCACTCGATAAACATAAAGTAACGGCTTAACACGATGCGGATTTTCTTTCTCGAAAAGCCGCCATTGCGTATTTGCAAAGCCGAGATAATGGTGAGAGTGGTGGCGGGTGATGCAACCTTTGGCAATCTCTTTTAATTCTTCATGTTCTGGCGTCGTGTGGAAAATTAGCGGTGAATATAGCTGCTCTAATACATAACCGTTCTTTTTAAGAAGTAGCGAAAAGAACTTTTTGACATCGTGAGTTACAAGGTCAATTTCCAGCTTGTCCCGTACTTCTGGAACTTCTATCGTTTCACGCCCAATATCTAATCCAACCACCTCCGACACTGGCAGAATGTGTGACCCGCGCAAGTCATAATCAGAATCGGGAGATGGAAAGCCATACAGATGTGCGCCGCTGATTGTTGCGAACAAAAGCGGATAAGGTTGCTCAGAAATGACTGGGAGTAGTGGCTGTGCTATTACCATAATTTATTAATGGGTATTGCCGATAGTTAAGAAGTAAGCTTATAGTATGAATTAACTGCTACAAAATCCGGGTAAATACACCCTTAAACTACTCAAATCGTGGTTTAAGGGTGTTTTTTAGCTGAGTTAAGGTTTCAGGATTGACAGAAGAAAGAGCGATCGCATTGAGAAAGGATGTGCAATGTGTCATCAAGTAAAGTCTTTTACAAAGAGGAAGGTTGCAAAAAGTTAGTTTAGGCTGGATTGCGGAACGAAACCCAACACTCCTAAGCATTAGTTGGACTTCACTGTCGTTCAATCCAACCTACTAATGATTCATTCTTCGTTGCTATCTTCCCAGGAACCTCTTTTCGATTACCCATTCGCTTAATCGCGTAGCTTTTCTGCTTTGCAGTAGAGTTTCCTCGGTGCTTCATTGAAGTATTTAAACAAGGCGGGACATAACCATCCTTCCTTGTTATTTAACTCCCAGCGATACCAATTGCCACCATACTCTTCTCTTACCAAAGTTAGTTCCGCCTGATATCCGGGAAATGGGTTTCCTGAGAACAAAAGCTTAAAACCTTTCTCAGCATTGGGAATCTCTTTAACCAGAAGATCGATCATCTCAGGAATCCCGCTGACAAAAGGCTCTCGGACAAGTCCGACTCGCTCATCATCAAACACCCAAGTGTGTTCGTAGCGATAGGGGAAAATCACCATCATTGCGTTAGACATTGGTTCAGCCTTGCAATAGATTTTCTGTGGCGTTACAGGGAAATACTTAAACAATGCTGGACTTAGCCAGCCTTCTAAATTTTTGGCTTGCCAGCGATACCAGTTACCGCCGTACTGTTCTCTCACCCAAACCAGTTCTGCCTGATACTCTGAAAAAGCGATTGGAGAAAACAAGAGTTTAAAACCTTGAGCAGCATTGGGAATATCTTGAACCAGACTGTCAATGATTGCAGGCATCCCGCTGACAAAGGGTTCGCGGATAAGTCCGGCTGGTTCATAGTCAAATACCCAATAGTCTTCATGACGATAGGGAAAAATCACCATCATTGCATTCGGCATCATCTAAATTCCCTCTTATTTTTTTTGGCGTCTTTTACATCTTTGAAATTCAATTTCTAAACCATACTTCGACGCGCTTTAATCAAAAAAGCATTTGCCTTTTCATAATCCGGACGTTCGGGCAGCGATGTTGTGGCGAAAGCGTCATCAAACTGGCGATGCAAGCTTAGCCGCCAAGCGTTAACTTCCTCCCAAGGCATCTCCCCGTTGCGGATAGCCAGCAGTTGTTGTCGGTGTTCTTCGACGCGAACTGGGACAAAACCCTCTTGCAGCACGGTGATGCCCGACAACAACAGGCGGATTAGATGCATCGCGTGCTTCCATTTAAATTCCCCCTTTGTACGGATATCTTGTTCAAGTTTTTTGAACTGTGACATCACATATCCGTTATATGTCTGGTAAACTAACTGAGAGAGAAAAATAGACCGAATTCCTAACAATTCTTCAGCCAGGGGCATCACCATTTCTACACCTGGTGTGTAGAGGCACTCTAAGACATTCGGATTTGCTTTGAGTGCCAAGGTCAAAAATTTCTGGAGTTCCCAGTAACACTCCTCGTTCTCTTTATTTTCTAACTGCTCCGGAATCCCGTAGAGCGACCAGTGGATATCGGCGGGTGGTAAGTAAATGCCGCGTCGGTCAATATCAGAGTTGGCATTATCTAAACCGTAGGCTCTTGAACCGACGATACAGCGGTAAATGACACACTCGTAAAGGTCAAAATCGGCAAGAACGGCTCCTGGTAGTTGCAGACCTTCTTGTTGCCAAGATGAGTGGATGGTGAGTTCTGAGCGCCGTAGAGACGCCTCTCCCCCGTCTGGAAACTGGACGCGATAGGCGTGGGAGTTGTCAATGGGTGATTTGATAATAACGCCGACGGTGCCGCGCGATCGCGCAATTTCACCCGCAGCATCTAGAATCTCAACACGAGTCACTATCTGGGTTCCAACGGGCAAAATCAGATTGGGGTTAAAGGCTAAACTCTCTGACAATTATTGCTCCCCCTTTGGACTGGTATTCTCCTCTACGCTGCCATAGCCAAAGATGGCGTGTCTACAATATGAAGTATTGTCAAAAATATGAAAGAGATCGCTCTTGCATTTGCAGTATAAGTTGCTACTTTTGGCTGCGGATTCTCTTGGACGACTGATGGTTCAACAAAAATAAGCTTTTCATGTGGAACGACGTTCATCTAACGAACGTCAAACTCATCGGTTTCTCAGCAATTTCCTATCGCCAATTCACCCCAAATCTCAGCCTTTTTTAAGGTTTGGAGCTTAATCTCAACCATTAATGTAGGAGCAAACCCTAGAAAATGTGCCGTATACTTGGCTACCTCGGTTCGCCTATTCTACTGGACTGCCTTTTGTCCAAACCGGAACACTCGCTGATTGTCCAAAGCTATGAACCCCGCGAGATGACCTCTGGTGTCGTTAGTGCCGATGGTTTTGGAATTGGCTGGTATCACGCCCAAAAAGAGACCGACCCCTTTATCTACAAAAATTTGCTGCCCATTTGGGGTGATACGAATGTCTCCAACCTCAGCCGTTATATTGAGTCGGGATGCGTCCTTGCCAATGTTCGCAGCGCTACTACTGGTCAGTCAGTAGATTTGAGTAACTGCCAGCCGTTTCGTTCCGAGCGTCTCTTGTTCACACACAATGGTGCGATCAAAAACTTTCGCAAGACACTGTATAAACCGATTCGGAGCCGACTGAGCGATGAAATTTACCAATCTATTGACGGCACGACAGACTCCGAGCATATGTTTGCCTTATTCCTGAATGAATTGGCATCTAACCCTGGGATGAGCTTGGAAAAAGCACTGTACAAAACGTTGATGACTTTAACCGAGTTAGCGGATGCTTACCACACACCAATCTCTGCCAACATAATTGTCACAGATGGACATCGGATGGTTGCCTCGCGCTTTGCTCAGGGAACAAATGTTCCCTCACTGTATTGGCTGCGGGACGATCCTATCTTTCCAGAAGCAGTAGCGATCGCATCTGAACCATTGTTTACTGGCAACTGGATCGGGTTCCCCGAACAAAGCATGATTAGTGTGGGAGAAGACCTTGAAGTTCAAATCCATCAACTCTGAAGTAGCCAGAGCGAGTACCCTTGATGAGCGGCGGCAACAAATCAAACAATCGATGCAGCGCTGCCGTGCCGGTACTTTAGCACTATTTGAAGGCATCAACTACGACACCTTCTGTCGTCAGGTGCATCCCGACTTTAGCCCGATTGGCTGGCATTTAGGGCACATTGCTTACACCGAGGCTTTGTGGCTGCTGGTTCGTACTGCGGGTAAAACGCTAGAACTTCCCGTTTCTAAGGGGGGACAAAATGCGATCGCTGGTTATCAACGCTTATTTGCGGCGGATGGCTTACCCAAAATGCAACGGGTTTATTTACCCCTGCTCACTGAAATTCGCTGCTATCTGCACACAGTTAGAGAACAGGTATTCGATTACCTGGAAGTTGCACCTTTAGATGAGCAAGAACGCCTTTGGCGCTGGTTAATTCAGCATGAGAGCCAGCATAGTGAAACTATCTCTTTCGTGCTGCAATTACAGCGTCGAGACGCCCAATTCCACGTAGGAAATCGTGCTAACCTACCGGAAACGTGCAATCACCCCATCTTAGAGGAGATGGTTGAAATTGCGGCGGGTGAGTTTGAGATGGGCAACGAGTCCATCGAAGCTTTAGACAACGAGCGTCCAGTTCACCGAGTTTACTTGGATACCTACTGGATTGACCGTTATCCCGTCACTTGCGGACAGTACCGGGCGTTTATGGAAGCGGGAGGATATCAAAATGCCCGATGGTGGACAGAAGCTGGGTGGAAATGGCTGCAAGAAAATCCCGTGAATCAGCCCCTATACTGGGCACCTGACACAGCTTGGGATAATCATCCAGTCTGCGGCGTTTCCGGGTACGAGGCACAAGCGTATGCCCGATTTGTGGGGAAGCGACTGCCAACCGAGGCAGAGTGGGAAAAAGCAGCCAGTTGGGATGCGATCGCACTGTGTCGCCGCACATATCCCTGGGGCGAGGCTGAGTTAGACCTAGAGCGATGTAACCACGATAACTTGGCAGGGCAAACGACACCCGTAAATGCTTATCCCTCTGGGCAGAGTGCCTATGGTTGCTACGATATGCTCGGCAATGTCTGGGAGTGGACTTCTACCTGCTTTGATGGCTATGACGGTTTTGTCAGTTACCCTTACGTTGGTTATTCCAAGACTTATTTTGATGGAGAGCATCAGGTATTGAGAGGTGGTAGCTGGGCGACTCGTCCCGCCGCTTTGCGCTCTAGCTTCCGCAACTGGTATTATCCGAGCGTCCGTCAGATTTTGTCTGGATTTCGCTGTGCGAAGTAGCTATATCTATAGCGGTTTTAATTCAAGTGCAATAGACACACTCGGAACCTCACCCCCAGCCCCTCTTGAACGGAGAGGGGAGAATATTGAACTTCTCTGGGTAAATGGGGAAGAGCTGGGTGGGGTTAAACCGTACTGCATCCAATCGGTATTTCTCCCTCTAATTGATGAGAGCTAGGGGAATCTGACCGAATTTGCTTGACTCGATTCCCCCAACCCCCGCTAAATTAGGAGCTAAGAAATAGTGGTACATGGCGTTTCAATCATGTATCAACACAGCCCGATTTTTTATTTACTGAAATAAGCTGCCGATTTATCAGGAAAATGTATAACAAGTAGCCTGAGTCTAAATACATCTAGCTCAGGCATGATTTTATTCAATATAGCTTTGTGTTTCACTAGCTGACGGTTATAGCCAACTATTTTGACCCTCGCGATCGCGTAAAAGCAGATGCCGCAATGATTCGGCTGTTCGCGCCCACACAAACGGAGGATAAATGACAATTTCTAAAACTGCAAGCGGTAAAACTGCTTCCCAATCTACGATAGAAAAACGCTTGCAGATAGAGCATCTACTCAGCGCCACGGCACAGTTACAAAATCAAGAAATTGACGGAACTGATGTTGTGAAGGGTTTAAGTGAGACTCCCAAATCTCTGACGCCGCGCTATTTCTACGATGACAAAGGCTCCCAACTATTTGAGCAAATTTGTGAGTTACCTGAATATTATCTAACGCGCACAGAAACAGCTATTTTACAAAAGTGCGCGGGTGAAATTGCTCAGTTGACGGGGGAAAGCGAACTGGTAGAACTGGGAAGCGGTAGCTCAACAAAAACCCGGATTCTGCTAGATGCCTACCAAGAAATCGGCTACCCACTGCGCTATCTGCCAATTGACGTGAGTGCTGGCATTTTAGAAAGTAGTGCCAGGGAATTGCTAGTTGATTATCCCTCCCTCCAGGTTCACGCTTTAGCCAGCACTTATGAATTGGCATTGACACGACTGGCACCGACGCAATTGCCTAGTCGAACGATCTGTTTTTTGGGTAGCACCTTGGGTAATTTAAATTCTCAAGAATGCGATCGCTTCTTCACCCAAATTGCCGAGGCTCTGGAAGAGGGCGAGTATTTCTTACTCGGAATAGACCGGCAAAAACCAAAACATTTGTTGGATGCAGCCTATAACGATAGCCAAGGCGTGACGGCGGCGTTTAATCTGAATATCCTGCACCACCTGAATCGGCGCTTTGATGGCAATTTTGACCCTTCTCAGTTTGAACATTGGGCGTTTTACAACGAATCCGAGCATCAAATCGAGATGCATCTGCGGAGTATGCGATCGCAAACTGTCACACTTAACGCCCTCAATTTAACGATTGAATTTGAAAGCGGCGAGACCATCCTCACGGAAATTTCCCGCAAATTTAACCTCGACGCCATGCAACAGGAACTTCAGACAAGAGGGTTAAAAACACTCCAAATTTGGAGCGATCCGAATCAGTGGTTTGGCTTATTGCTTTGTCAACTACAACCTATGTAGGTAATCACCAGCATAACTTCTCGCTTGTCTAAAGGCGCACCTGTGGATGCGCCTTTAAGTTGAAACTTACTGTAAGGAATACAGCAAGGAGAAAAGTTTATTGACCTCTTCTCGATCTGGCTTCTCTACTTCTGGAAATATCCTGACGGATTCGATCGAGCGACCAACCGTCTGCTAAACGTCTTTTGTACGTTCTCAGTCCTTCACGATCGGCATTACGACCTAGCTCACCTTGATAAAGTCGGTTAATCGCTTGTTCTGCTTCTGAACTGTCAGCAATGTCACGACGGACTTTCTCCAGTGACCAACCGGATTCTACCCGTTGTCTATACATCCTCAGTCCTTCACGATCGGCATTACGACCTAACACATTTCGATAAATTCTATTAATGTTATTGGAGACGTTTGACCGATTGCGGCGATAGTCATAACTGCCATCCCGGCGATCGCGTCGATAGTCATAATCGTCATTCCGGCGATCGCGTCGATAGTCATAATCGTCGTTACGGCGATCGCGTCGATAGTCATCATCTCGGTCATAATCGTCTTGCCTTGACGACTCTCCTCGATCCCAACAAATCCCCAAAAAACAGGTTTGCTCCCTCCGTCCTCTTTCAGGCTCAGCAGCCGCAGGATTTGCTGATAGGACGACTGGAGCAATTATCAGTGCAGATAATACAGTAACCGTAGCAGCAGATCTGAGAGAGCGTGCTGTGGTGTGCATTCCAATTTTCATAATTTTCCCCTCAAGGAAATTTAAAAGTCAGAGAATATTTTTCTTTGTGGCATATATTCGCTCTATTTTCCGGGTCTCAACTTCCTACGATGGAATAACCCAATTGGGTGAGATCGGTTAAATTTCGCCAGAGAAATTTTCCTCGAAACAAGCCAAGGTCGAGTTCAGAGAACCGCCTTAAGACAACTGGAAAATCTCTAGCATAGCGATCGCGCGGATACCGGATTAAGCTAGATAAATAAATACGATCGCAAATCGTCTAATTTTGTTCCCGCTGCTAACCCTAAAATTGGGAAAAGGCGAGCTTTTCAACTGGACAAGGAACGACAGCCAGATGAGAGCGATCTCATCCGGTTAGCAGATAGTAATCCTTAAGCGGTTAAATGCCAACGGTTTAGATACCCGATTTCTCTCTCGAAGTCGGGTATCTCTCATTCAGAAATCATTTAGGATTGCTAGATAAAGGCAGACCCAATGAAACAGCAAAAAATAACGACCGATTTTGTGTAGAACTTTTACTTCTTAAAGCTTTATCAGTTCAGTATTATCTATTCCTCTGACTGGAGAAAATCTCAATGCCGAAAGCCAGCATTTGTGTTAATGCCAAAACACCCGAACAAGAGTTAGTTAAGGAATGGATTAAGAAGTGGAAAGGCAAGATCCGATATTTGTCCAATAACGAAGGGTGCGGCTGCTGTATTGACCTGTATCAGGTAGATGCTCCAGCCGAGGTACTGAATGAACTACCCGCAAAAGTCTTTGCCTCTAGTGAATGGTCAAATTGGTCGCCAAAGTCGCGAACAACTCGCTAACAGGCGCTACCAAAGACCGGCTTATGGTAGTAGATGACCCTAATCATTAGTGCAATCGTCGATTTTTAATTCCTACTACTTGGTAGCGAATAGACCAATGGAGATAAGGAATAATTTTCTTTTTCAAAAGTCAATAATTTCAGAGAGAGTCGCAGTAATTACGATTAAAAAAGGTACCGAATAATCAAGATTTACATTCAGAAGCTAAAATTCATTAACCAGCGCCAGACGTCCCCGACGAACCGCATAAAGCATTCGGTTCAGCAAAAGTTGTTCATCTTCGCTGAGAGAATTTTCAAGCAGTGCTGTTCTGAGTACGCAACGGTCTGTAATTGTTATCTGACCTGATTCAGCAACTTTGGCAGATAAGTCAATGATTGCAGACGGTAAAAGACAGGCTTGAGAAAAAATCGAAGAATTCATGGTTAAGATTGCTGCTATTTGATACTCAGGTTATTGGTTCAAAACAGCACCTAACTCAATCTATAGCTAGAGATTTAATATAATTTAGATTACAGCTCAAGATAGAAGTTTAGTATTTGCACAAAACTTTGAATCACCCCTTTTGAGCAGGAATCGAGTTTTTTGCTACTGAAGAAACTGAAGAAGTGAGAGCAAACGAACACTTTGCTAAATTTGTCAAGGATTTTGTCTTGTGAGTTGAGCGATCGCGCCTGTCGGAAATTGAAACAGTCAAGATTCTCCACCCACAAAACTCCACTTACTTCGCTAACTCCGTATTAAACTCATTCACGAGTCGCCGCTTCAGCTCCACCGATTCTGAGCGAGGTAACAAGTTAAACACTTCACGGAAAACATCGTCTACTTTCTCAAACGCCACCGTACCCTTTTGGTTGAGGACAACTTCGCCCTTCTGGTTTAGCAAGACTGTTTGGGGGACGAGGCCTTCGTAGTAGTAGCCCGGTTCCGTAGGTGTAAAGTTGGATTGTACTGGAATCGAATCTACGTCGATGGGGATGAAATCAGCGGCTCGACCATAAAAAGCTTGAAGCTGCGAAACGACGATTGCGTGTTGCTTGCAATCGCTACTGTCGTCCACGTAGAACACCAACAATGCCGGTTTACCTCCTTTAAGAGAATCTGCCAATGCCACTCGCGGGGGAACCAGCGAGGCATTGCCGCCATAGAGGAGAAAAACATTCCCGTCAAAGTTGTCGTCGTTGATACCCGCTAAAGCTGATGGCGTCCCCAGCAGGCAGCTGAAAGAAACAACCAGTGTCAAGAGGCAACTCAAAAAAAACTGCCGCCAGGAACGGCGAGAAGCTGTCAGAATCCTGATTTGAAATTGTTGCAAGCGAAGAATCATACCAAAGTTGCTGTAGAAACCTTTTTTCTTTCAGTAGTCCTTAAATCGTCTTTGCGTTCACCCGTTATGGCTCCCGATTCTCTATGAAGTTCCCTGTTTTTCCAGTCACCCTACTAGGATTATCCCTGTTAGCCGGTAGCTTAGTCCTTACTTCCTTATCGTTTATCTCCGAAAGTGTCCGAGCTGCGGTTAGTCCACGCTCGATAGAAGTCAAAGAAACGAACGGTACGGTAACAACTCAAGGAAAGCCAGTGAAAGTTGGCGATCGCTTGCAGGCATCCGGTAGTCTCAGCACCAACTTCGACGCCAGTGCTGTTTTGGCGATGGAAGATGGCATCGGTACGGTTCAGGTTTCCGAAAACACCAACGTGCAAGTCAAGACTTTAAAGACAAGTAAGGATGGTAGCAAACAAACGCGCCTTTATATGGATAAGGGACAGGTCAGCGCCAAAGTGCGATCTTTTACTAACCCTAACTCTAGCTTTGAAGTGGAGACGCCTGGGGGCGTTGCTGGGACGAGAGGCACAGAATTTGGCGTCACCGTCGGTTCCAATGGGAAAACTGGGCTTTCAACTATCCGAGGCAAAGTAGCCTTTAGTGCGCGAGGGAAAACTGTGTTGGTAGAGCCGGGGTATTCTGCTTTAATTGTTCCGGGACAGGCTCCAACGATTCCCAAGGTGACAACGGGTGACACGAGACTGAAATTACAGGTTCTATCGGTGACAGGCGATGGTCAAGTTAGAGTCACTGGAACGGTAGACCCAATCAATTTAGTGTTAGTGAATAATCAGATTGTGGATACGGGAGGCGAGGGACAACTCGATACGGTGGTGCCAATCCCGTCTAATCGGCAGCTGAGATTAGTCGTGCGGAATCCTTTGGGCAATCAACAAGTTTATGAATTGGAAATTCCGAATAGTGCGGGGACATCGGAGAATCCTGTGAATCAATAATTTTTATCGGATAGCCTTTTCCTCTCCTTTTTAGTCGGAAAAGACGAGGCAGCAACCCACGAATTCGCGTTCTCAATCTGAGTTTGGGAACGCGAATCAATTGGCAAAATCCTCCGCACGAGTGAGGTGAAAATTCTCAAGGGCATGAGTTACTGGAGAAGTCGTCAAAGAACTTGAAAGCGCCAATACTGTGACGCGATCGCGTATCTCGTGATGCGATCGCGTTTTGTCTGAATCAAGCTTGTAGCAGTTCTCACTCTTAGTGCATATATACACACTCGTAACCTCACCCCCAACCCCTACGGTGTATACACATCTTTGATTAATTGGCAAAACGTTGATTGATCCCCCTAAATCCCCCTTAAAAAGGGGGACTTTGACTTAATTCGCCCCCCTTTTCAAGGGGGGTTGGGGGGATCAAAACGGGACTTGCAAGTTCAAGAAGACTTGTGTATACACGGTAGCCTCGTTCAAGGCAAAGGGCAGGGGTGGGGTTAAACCGTACTGCATCCAAGAACAGAGAATTGCTATAACTTCAGTATTCCATCAGGGGCATTTACCATCCGGTGAGCGTGCGGAACGCTTGGGAAAAGTCCGTATGTTTCCAGGCAAGCAATCACGATGGTTGATGTTTTTGATGGAATCAACGTGTTAATCAAAAATTGGTTTAAAAAAAATCAGCGTTTTATTTCTAGCAGTCAATCAATCGTTCCGGGCGCAATGGTCGGTTTATTGTCTGTCGGGTTATGGCAGATAGGGGCATGGCAACCCCTGGAACGGCTTGTATACAGTGCGCTGTTTCAAGCTCGTAGCGCCAGTATCTTACCGCAGACGAATTGGGATCGTCGGGTCGCGGTGATTGCGATTGACGATGCGAGTTTAAAGAAATACGGGAAATTTCCTTGGTCGCGCGATCGCTATGCCCAATTGTTGCAGAAGCTAGAACCAGCCTCTCCAGCAGTCATTGGTTTCGATGTGTTGTTCGTCGATCCAGGCCAAGGGGATGAGAAATTTGCCAAAGCGATCGCTAAATCTGGCAATGTCATCTTGGCAACGGCTTGGGACAATCGCGGGCAACCTCTGGAAATATTACCCGAATTAAAAAAAGCGGCACTTGGGGAAGGTCAAATTTGGCACAATCCCGACGCAGACGGCATTAGCCGACAGGCAGCCCTCTTTTTTGGCACCAAACCCGCTCTCGGTTTAGCAATGCTGCTAGAGGCACCAGAGGCGGTATCCCTGCCTCATCTGGCTGAGGTTCAGAGGCGTAAAGATGTCTGGATTAACTGGCCTGGGCCAACCCAAAATGTCTCCACCTATTCTTATGCCTCAATCATGGAAGGCAAAGTTGACGCGAAAGCCTTCGCCAACAAGTTTGTTTTAGTCGGTGTCACGGCAACCGCTATCGATCGCTTGCGATCGCCTTACAATCAAAATCCCCCGACCGCTGGAGTTTATCTTCATGCTGCGTTAATTGATAACTTGCTGAACGACAAGCTGCTGCACACGCTGCCTAAAACAACAGTAATGCTCTTGTTGTTGGGGATTGCCCCGATTACTAGCTGGCTGTTGTTAAAACAGGGAGTGTGGGCGCGAATGGCGATCGCTATTTTGTTACCGAGTGGTTGGGTAATCTTTGCCCTGAGTGCCTTCATCGACGATGGCTGGTGGTTGCCCATCGTCGCACCTGTGGGAACCTCGATCGCTGCTGGGATCGGCGTTCAGCTGCGAGAACAATATGAAAAGCAACAGCTGATGAGTTTGTTTGCCAAGCACGTTGCGCCAGAAATGGCTGACCTCATTTGGCACCGGAAAGACGAAATCTTCCACAAAGGGAAGCTGCAAGCCCAAGAAATGATGGTCACGGTTTTATTTGCCGATATCCGGGGTTTTACCAGTATTTCCGAGAAACTACCGCCGGGGGAATTAATCGAGTGGCTGAACCTGTTCCTAGACGCCATGACAGATTGCATCATGGATCGTGGCGGTGTGATCGACAAATATATTGGGGATGCAATTATGGCGGTTTTCGGGATTCCGTTTTCGCACACCACGCCGGAAGAAATTCAACAGGACGCCCTAAATGCGATCGCGGCAGGAATTGCGATGCAAGAACGACTCAAAAAGCTCAACCAGCGCTTCCACAACGCTAACAAGCCTACGATTGAGATAGGGATTGGCATTCACACGGGTCCAGTGGTTGCCGGAAGTGTGGGAGGTTCCCGACGCCTGAATTATTCAGTCTTGGGGGATACCGTCAATGTTGCCGCCAGACTGGAACCGATGAATAAAGAAGTAAAAATTCACAACCCCTACCAAATGATTGTCAGTGGCAGTACATTTGCTTATGCAAGCGATCGCTATCACGGGCCTGCTGTCCGCGCCATTCAACTGCGGGGACGAGAACAGGCAACAATTATTTACTGCATCCAGGGAGAGAAGGTCAACTTGGCAGATCCAGCGGAAGCGCTCGCACCCCCACTGAATATTTCAGCCTAAAGCGGCACACCCAGCGTGAAATTTCTTTTAACTTCACCGTTTGAAGAGGATTTGTGCATCTACTCGCGATTAGCAGATATCTTGATTAAACCCACTTTTACACAACCAATCGCTGACAACAAACTAACAGCTAATTTTCAAACTTTTCCTAGAGTCAGTAAGTTGATTATATTAGCTGCGGTTAGTTGGATTATTTGGAATTTGCAAGCGTCAAGCGTGCAAGCATCGCCCTGTTCCGAGCTACTGAATATATCGCAAAGACCCGGTTTTAATACTCGTCAGGAAGGCAATTTAATCGTTCTGGGACGCCTGCCTAAATATCACTATGTGGTCGTGGTTCCCTCCGGAAGTGAAGCCACGCTGGAACAAGTGCGTCAGTGCGTACCCGATGCATTGATCGCCAAGTCAAATTTAGGAAATTACATTTTAGCGGGGTCATTTCCCGACCAATCCAGTGCGAAAAGTATCTATTATGCATTGCGATCGCTGAGACTAGATGCACGAATTATATACGTTCGATAGCGATCGCCAGTAACCTTCCCTACTTTCCGCTCTATTGATTGGGTGTGACGCCTTGAGCCAGCTTCACCATCGAGCCAGATGCATTTGTGCGATAAATCCAGCGGCGTTGCCCATTCCCTACCGTGACTTGCCAGCCAGGAACTTGCATCTCGGTGCAAAGCACCTCCAAGTTATTAATATCTAAGCAGTCATCAGACCAAGTTTGCGGTTGAGTTTGGACAATATTTAGCGCCGACTTTGGCAACCCTGAATGTTGAGACACGTCCTGCAAAACCGCATTCTGAACCGATGTTAATAAACTAACCCCAGAACGAGGATTTGAAATCGTAACTTTGCGATTGGGGAGCGTTAGTGTAGCGGTCAAAGATAAAATGCCCGTCAACACCAAAGCCTGAACAATTAGGCTTAGCTGGCTAGCCTTTTGAGCGATAGTTTCTGTGGGAGAGGCAGGGGTAGTAACTTCTTCCATAGCAAACATTGACAGGGGTGCTGTTATTACAAAGGGCATTAATTGTATTGGTAGAATATGCACCCAGATGCTTACAATTTCCGGAAAAAATTAAAGGTTCCGGCAAATTAAGTATGAATTGACTTGCAGATTGCTTTTCCCTAATTCCTGAAGCGAGCCTTCTCGTTAATGCTGCGAATCTCCTTTTGGAGATGCCACCTTTCGGAACGCTAACTCGTTTATAGTTGCTACGAAAAGTGCTAATGCGTACTGGTTGATAGGAATTCAGACACTAACACCCTGCAAATAAGTTCCCTAATTAATCTTTTTTTAGTAGAACTACGGTGCCCGATCCCTAATACTAATGTGCGCCCTCTAGGTGCCTAAATGAAACCCAGAAACTACTGAATTGTTAGCAATTTTGTATAAAGATTTACTGATTTTAGTCCCGCTTGATTATTTATCAAGTGGACTGAGTATGAGGAAAATAATCTTGCCAAAAAGACAGAAGTATGCATTTTCCTCTCTAGAAGGTAGATGATTCCTCTACCTGCCCACCTTGGCGCAGCCCGATAGCAATTTTGCTATGCTTTTCAATTTGGCTCATCACCTGCTTGGCGCGTTGAATCACGGGTGCGGGTAAACCTGCTAGCCGCCCTGCTTCGATGCCATAGGAACGGTCAGCGCCTCCCGGTTGCACCTGATGCAAAAAGATAATTTGGTCGGGTAACTCCTTCACCGTCACCTGGTAATTTGCCACATTCGGCAAAATTGAAGCAAGTTCGTTCAATTCGTGGTAATGAGTGGCAAAAATCGTCCGCGAGCGAATTTCACTGGCAAGATGCTCCGCCACCGCCCAAGCAATCGAAAGACCATCAAACGTAGCCGTCCCCCGACCAATCTCATCTAAGAGAACCAGAGACTTCGCAGTCGCATGATTGAGAATATTCGCCGTCTCGTTCATCTCCACCATAAAAGTAGATTGACCCGTCGCCAAATCATCTACAGCACCAACACGGGTAAAAACGCGATCGCATATTCCCAAAGTCGCCGCCCTAGCTGGCACAAAACTACCAATTTGTGCCATCAACTGAATTAACCCCACCTGCCGCAAATAGCAACTCTTCCCACTCGCATTCGGACCCGTCAAAATAATTAAATCCGGTCTTTCTTCTACCCCCCTGATTCCCCCCGCAAGCGGGGTGAGGTTCTCCCTCTCCGCTTGCGGGGAGGGCTGGGGTGGGGTTAACTCCCCCCTCCCCAACCCAGTCGAATTCGGCACAAAAAACCCAGGTGGCAAAGACTGCTCAACCACCGGATGACGCCCATCACTAATCCGAATTTCCCGACCTTCCACCATCTGAGGGCAGCAATAACCCTGATAAACCGCCACCTCAGCCAAACCACACAACACATCAGCCGCCGCCACCGCACGAGAAATCGTGCGAATTTGTTCAGCGTATTGCCCCACCTCTTCTCTTAAAGAAGTAAAAATCTCATATTCCAGGCGATTTAAGTCATCCCGCGCCGTCAAAATCCGCGCTTCTCTCTCCTTCAACTCCGGAGTAATATAGCGTTCCTCATTCGTCAGCGTTTGCTTGCGGATGTAGTTATCGGGAACTTGGTCAGCTTTGGTACGAGAGATGCTGATGTAGTAGCCGAATGTCTTATTAAAGCCCACCTTCAGCGTGGAAATTCCGGTTCGCGCCTTCTCCGTCACCTCCAAATTCGCCACCCATTGCTGATCCTCTTGGGCAAGACTTCGCATTTCATCCAACTGGACATTCACATTGGGGCGAATCAAACCGCCTTCCTTGATATGGATGGGAGGCGCGTCTACCAAATGGGCGCTGAGTCGCTTTGCCAATTGTTCCAATTCCGGCGGCACCTTCTGCAAAGCTCTCATAAACGGAGAGCAAGCATCCGCCACCAGTTCCGCTAATTCCGGCAATTTTGCCAGAGAATCTGCTAAAGCAACTAAATCCTTCGCATTTGCCGTGCCGGAACCAGCGCGACCCGTTAGCCGTTCTAAATCGTAAATTTGTCGCAACAGTTGGCGCAAATCTTGCCGCAGGAAGCTATTTTCGACTAATTCTTGAATCGTATCTTGCCGCGCTGCAATGCCTTTGATATCCAGTAGCGGTTGCAGCAACCACCGCCGCAAGGCACGTCCCCCCATCGCTGTGCTAGTTCTATCCAACGCCCAAAGCAGGGAACCGTGAAAGGTGCCATCCCGCACCGTTTGCGTAATTTCTAGATTGCGGCGGGTTTGGTGGTCGAGAATTAGATAATCGCTGAGGGTGTAGGTGCGGAGGAACTGGAGAGGAACGAGGTTTTCTTTCTGGGTGTCTTCCAGATATTCCAGCAAACCACCCGCAGCGCGGACAGCCAGGGGGAGGTGTTCGCAACCGAGTCCTTCTAGACTTCGTACTTTAAACCGCTGCAATAGTCGATGTCTCGATTCACCCGCCGTAAAAGGAGTTTGCGATCGCAATGCATAACAAAAAGATGGCGGCAAACAACTCGGTAAATGCTCGGAAGTCTCCCCCGGTCGCAGCAAACTGCCCAAATCTGGCGCATTTGTTGGCACCAAAACTTCAGAAGGCTGCAAACGCATCAATTCTTGCGTCAAATGCTCTAATTCGCTCGATTGAGTAGTTAGAAATTCCCCAGTAGAAATATCTGCATAAGCTAAACCCCAATGATTTCCGGCAATCACCACCGCCGCCAGGTAATTATTGCGACGCGCATTCAGCATCCCTTCTTCCAGCAACGTACCGGGGGTGAGAATCCGCGTCACTTCCCGCTTCACCAGCTTTCCAGGGTCAGTATCGGCAGAGTCTTCTACTTGGTCGCAGATCACCACCGCATATCCCTTCTCCACCAGCTGAGTCGTGTAGCGTTCCCAAGCATGGTGCGGCACTCCCGTCATCGGCACCCGACCAATTTCTCCCGCTTGCTTGCTGGTGAGGACAAGTTCTAATTCTCTCGATACAGCGATCGCATCCTGAAAAAAGGTTTCAAAGAAGTCTCCCACCCGGTACAGCAGCAGCGCATGAGGATACTTATCCTTCACTTCTACGTAATGGTGGTACATCTTACTCAGCTTGCTGCGATCCACCAGTCGTGAGTCAGCGTTACGGATTTTGGGTTCGGTCGGGGTAGATGCCGAGTCAGGAACGTTCATGGAAAGTCAGTGCTACGCCGTGGTCTTTAATGACTTTACCGCACGTATCTCTTGCCGTTGTTTGCAGTTTGTTAACCTGAAATCTTGTACTGAACGTCTTCACCCGCCAGGGGATGTAGAGGCGCAATTAATCGTGTCTCCACAAAAGGAAGTTTGCGAGATGCTAAAAATCGTTCCTACTGGTGCGTAATTTCGCGAAATTCCTTCAAGAAGCGTCGAAATAGAGGATGATTTGCCGAATCATATTCATAAGGATGAATACTTGCTAATGGCTTCAACTCCATCATCGTCGCAGCCAGAAAAGCTCCGTCAAAATTCCCTAATTCCTCTGGTCGCACATCCCGTTCAACCACTTCAATTCCTAATTCCCCTGCAATATCAAGCAGTGTGGCGCGGGTGATACCAGGGAAAATATTCGCAGTCAGCGCAGGCGTAATTACTCTATCCTCTTGCAGAAGAAAAAGATTAGCTACTGCCGCTTCAGTAATTCTGCCTTGTTGGTCAAGCAAAATAGCATCATTAAATCCAGCCACTTCAGCAGCGCGACGAGCTAAATAACTGTTTACATAAGTTCCACAGAGTTTCCACGCCACTGGAATTGCATTACCAGAAACCCGTTCATAAGGGGAGATGTGGCAAGTCAGAGATTTATCAACATCGCGAGGAATCGTCACCGCCAAGATGGTTACATCGACTGGCATTGTATCGTTAAAGTTCAGTTGAGGCACCGAACGATAAACAATCGGTCGGATATAGTAATTTGTTGCCGGAACTGCCTCTAAAAGTCCCAGAATACCTGCTTTCAGGTCTTCGTTCGACCAAGAAAAACCCAAACCAATATGTGTAGAACCATTGCGAAGGCGATCTAGATGTGCATCTAAGCGATGAATGTAATAGCGATCGCGATTCCAATAAGCCATGATCCCATCAAAAACGCCGATACCTAAATGCAGAGAATGGCTAGCAATAGAAGGCGCAGCATTTTCCCGTTCAACTAACTTTCCGTTATGCCAAACTATCGGCGTTGATTCAAGAAACATTTATTAGTCTTGCCTTCTCAAGGGGCATTTGTACCAATTAAAACAGTCATCAACTCCCGGCATCGCTCGCTAAGCTATTGGGCGCTATGATAGGCGAAACATTTAAGGGTGTAGAGTCAGATTCAATCTCCTCTATCTCGCTCCATTTTCCGTCGCGCAAGCTATCTGCGGTACTTTTAATGAAACTCGCTAAAGGTACGGCAATTAATAACCCCAATAGCCCTCCCAGCTTCGCTCCTATCAACAGCGAAAGCAAAATCCAAACAGGATTTAAGCCAGTAAAACCACCTAAAATGCGAGGCGCGATGAAATTAGCATTGATTTGATCGATGGCGGCGGCTACAGCTAACACTTCCACCCCTAGCCAAAAATTTTGTAATGCTACTAGCAGACTAACAATGCTGATACCGATTCCGGCACCAAAGGGAAAAAGAGCCAAAAAACCAATTGCAATTCCAAACAATAATCCTAACGGCACTCGCAAAGCCAGAAATGCCAGCGTAATCACACATCCGCTCCAAGCAGCGAACGTCGCCTGACCGATAAAATAATTATGGAAATCTTCGCGGAGAGCTTGCCTTACTTGGGAACTAAAGCTAGCCGGAAACCACTTAAAAATTCCGTCCCAGAGACGATCTCCATTTAATATTAGATAGAAAGTTAGAACCACTGTTAGCAGAACATTGACAGCAGTGCCAATCGTATCAAAGGCAAAATTAAGAATTCTACCCGTTACGTTTTGAAGTTGACTGGATAATCGGTCTGTAAGTTGAGTAACGATTCCGCCTAAATTAATCGGAAGTTGCTGAGTTTCAGCCCAAATTTGAAAAGCTTGGAGTTGTTGCCTCCCCGAATCAATCCAACTAGGCAAGATATTAGCCAGTTCGTTGAGCTGTTGCCAAATAATCGGAACTAAGGTAAGTCCCAAACCTACCAAAATTAGCAACGCCACTAGGGAAACAGCGACGACCGCATTGTTCCGTTTAACTTTTTGTTGCTGTAAAAACCGGATAGGATAGTCTAATACAAAAGCCAGCAAGAGGGCGGCAACAAAAACGTTAACTAGAGGTTGAAAATATTGCAACACGAGTAGCAATAGCCAACCATTGAGAACGGCGAGGGGAAATGCCAATCCTAAAACGACCCATCGCGGTAATTTGTTTGCTGATTGCATCATGTTGAGGTTTTGAAATCGGGATTCATAACAACTAAAAAGTTATGCTTCTGGCTACACAGTCAATTGAGGAAACTTGTCCATAAAATCCAGTAAAATTTTTTGGTGAGGAGTGCCTAACGGTCGTACTTGCCTAGCTTTTTCAGAGTAACCCTCGCCGCGTTGAATTTCTTCAGGCGTTAATAAATCCATATCCCAACCTTCTCCTAGCACTAGCTGGTTAAGTTCCACGGGAAGCGGTGCCTGATAGACATGGCGAAGAACGTAGGTATCGGGATAATAGCCAAATAATGATAACGCGGGCGGTGTATAGCCGATTTCCTCCAGCAGTTCCCGCTTGATGGCTTCTTCTGGGGTTTCTCCTGGTTCGAGGTGCCCGCCAAAAAATGCCCAGTGTCCGGGGTAGAGAATACCGGGGATGTTGTCGCGCAGCTGGAGGAGAAATTTGCCGTGGCGATAGAGGATGGCGATCGCTACCTCAACAATTGGTTTATTTTTCATAGCTTCCTTCCGGTAGTAAAGGCACTCCCTTTTTCGCTGGCTTCCGCTCTAGCTGTTCCTGCTGCTGAAGAAAAACTTCTCCTAAATCTTTCCCTGCGAAGGGAATGCTTTGATACTGTACTTTCCCCTTGATTAAAACTTCATCTCCTCTATCGGGGAGATTCTGGCTGGTGAAAACCCATATTTTTCCCGTCGCATCTCGCAACTCATAAGCGCCGCTTCCCACAAAAGGCGCTTGAGATGCTACCTTGCCTTCCAAATAAACCGTTGGGTTGCCCTCATAACTCTGTTGAAGATCGCTAATACTGGTGATCGGGACACTGCGGTTGTTAAACAGACCCAATCCAGACTGAGCCACATGACCGCAGCCGAACAACCCACCTAAAAGTAGTGTGGTGGTGCTGAATTGCAATACCCGGATTTTGACTGACCTCATATCTTGCATCGGGGAAATCTCAAGTTTCTCACTATTTCGGTATTAATACTTATCCCTATCCAGATGGCTCTGACTGGTACAAATATAGTGAATCTTCCAAAGATTTACAGTCGGGCAGGACTGTCTCAAATAAGATTAAACGCAAAGAAGGCGAAGGAAATCCCCCCAAGATGCAGCTACAAGGCAAACGGAAAAACGCGATCGCGTTACTTTTCTCTCATTATCCTTTGGCAGTAAGGGTGGGAAATCTGCGAAACTATCCTATGACAGATGCGCTCTGTTTCATCCCCAAAGAACGAATTCCTGCCCATATTCCTGACACCACAATGGACGAATCAATCGCCCAACTATTAGACGGTAAAGCCCTCGCTGAACGAATTTACGGACAGCTACAAGAGCAAATTCAGCAAATACAAGCCAATGCGGGACGCCCGCCGGGACTCGCAGTGCTGATGGTTGGCGATAATCCAGCCAGCGCTGCTTACGTGCGGAATAAAGAACGCGCCTGTGCCAAAGTCGGGATTGCCTCCTATGGTTCCCATTTCCCGACGGAAACGACCGCTTCAGAACTAGAGCAAGTAATTCAAAACCTGAATCAAGATGAGCGGGTTGATGGAATTCTCGTTCAGCTGCCCCTACCTAGCCACTTAGACGCTGTTTCCCTGCTGCATCGAATCGATCCAGATAAAGACGCCGATGGGCTGCATCCCCTTAACTTAGGGCGGCTGGTGCGCTCTGAAGCTGGTTTACGCAGCTGCACGCCAGCCGGAGTCATGCGCCTGTTGCAGGAATACCAGATTGATGTGAAGGGGAAACAGGCAGTGGTGGTGGGGCGCAGTATCCTTGTGGGCAAGCCGTTGGCTTTGATGCTCTTAGACGCAGACGCCACCGTTACCATCGCCCACTCGCGATCGCACGATCTCCCAGCCATTACCCGCAGCGCTGATATTCTGTTGGCAGCCGTGGGGCGTCCAGCGCTGATTACCGCCGAGATGGTCAAACCTGGTGCGGTCGTCATCGATGTCGGCATCAATCGCGTCACCGACGACGCCGGTAACTCCCGTTTAGTGGGAGATGTCCACTTTGATTCCGTCAAAAAGGTCGCGCAGTTTATCACCCCAGTTCCCGGCGGGGTTGGCGCGATGACCGTCGCCATGCTGCTGCAAAATACAGTCTGGAGCTACAGCCAGCGCTATCTCTAGTTTTGATTGAATCAAGACAGTTTGAGGCGCGAGGATTCTGGACGAATTCCATCACTTAACACCGATCGCTCATAATTCGTAACTTTTTGTGACCCAAAGCCCCGTAAAATTGTTACGGAAACGACTGTGCTACAAGGAATCACGGGATGTTAGCGACAGATGACCTTCATGCTCCCAAAGGTGAATCAGCGACCTTTGACCTTTCAACCTACCTGACTCAACAACAAGCTCTGGTAGAAGCAGCTCTGGATAGTTCCCTCCCAGTCACATATCCAGAGAAAATTTATGAGGCGATGCGCTACTCGCTTTTGGCTGGAGGCAAGCGCCTGCGTCCAATTCTTTGCCTTGCCAGCTGCGAACTGGCTGGAGGCACCCTAGAAATGGCGATGCCCACTGCCTGCGCCCTGGAGATGGTTCATACCATGTCCTTGATTCACGATGACTTACCGGCGATGGATAACGACGACTACCGGCGGGGCAAATTGACCAACCATAAGGTTTATGGTGAAGATATTGCCATTCTGGCGGGGGATGGTCTACTGACATACGCCTTTGAGTTCATTGCCTCAAATACCCAGAATGTACCGGCAGCGCGAGTGTTACAGGTGATTGCTCAGTTAGCCAAAGCGGTTGGTGCTGAGGGATTGGTGGGCGGTCAAGTCGTTGACTTGGAATCTGAAGGAAAGCCGGATATTCAGGAAGAAACGCTCACTTTCATTCATACCCACAAAACAGGTGCGCTACTAGAAGCTTGTGTGGTCTGCGGCGCGATTTTAGCGGGAGCAGAATTGGAAACCTTACAACGAATGTCTCGCTATGCCCAAAATATTGGGTTGGCGTTTCAGATTGTGGATGACATTTTGGATATCACGGCGACTCAGGAGGAGTTGGGGAAAACTGCTGGGAAAGACATCCAAGCCCAAAAGGCAACTTACCCGAGGCTTTGGGGACTTGAGGAATCAAAAGTTAAGGCTCAGCAACTGATTGACGCCGCCAAAGGAGAACTGGCAACCTTTGGAGAAAAAGCTAATCCCCTGATTGCGATCGCAGATTTCATTACTACTCGCACTCACTAGAAAATAAGCAGGATGATCCGTTTATTTCATCCTGAGTTCTCGACCCCTCACTCCTTAACGCTCATACGAACCATGCTGCTCGCTTTTACCCAACGCAAAACAAAATGCAGGAATTTGCCCACATCCTAGAAAACCATGTGCTACTGGTTGCGACCGTAGCTTGTTTAATTGCTCAAGCATCCAAGCTGATCATCGACTTAGCCCAACATGGCAAGGTGAATGTGCGCGTCTTAGTTACCACTGGCGGGATGCCAAGCGCTCATTCAGCATTGGTAACAGCGCTGGCAACCGGCATTGGACAAACGGTGGGATGGGACAGTATTGAATTTGCACTAGCCACCATTTTTGCCGTTATCGTCATGTACGATGCCGCTGGCGTCCGTCAGGCTGCGGGTAAGCAAGCTCGCATCCTGAACCAAATTATCGATGAGCTATTTCAAGAACATCACAAGTTTAACGAAGACCGTCTCAAGGAGTTACTGGGACATACGCCGTTTCAGGTGATTGTCGGTTCAGCACTCGGCATCGCTGTCTCCTGCTTAGCAGGGCCAGCGTATTAGCGAGCGATCATTAGTGATTAGCGAGTGACCAGGACTAATGACCGCTCGCTACGATTGGCTATTTACTCACCACTGATGACCTGAGCAGTGTCACTCGGCGGCTATCGACTAGCATTACCAAAAAACCGCGATCGCTCAATCTTCTTAAAGCCGAATTTGCCTCATTTGAATTGGTTGTGTAAACCGCCAGTAAATAAGGACGTTGGACATAGGAAACCAAGCCAACATCGCGACCCAACATCTGCCGTACTTGAGCCGCTACTTCCGGTTTGCTTGAATAATCCACCAACACCGCATAACCAGCACCGAGTGCCTGCGGTTTATAGGTGGGTGCATTTGGATTTGCCGGTGCCTCTGGAGGTCGGAGAACGAAAGCCGATAGCCCAACAATCTCATTCAGATAACGTGCCCAACCGTTGGCATCTTCCACGCTCCTGAAGCCACCAATCCGCGTCATCGTATCTTCAAGATATTTACAAGTTGACGTACTTGTGTTGTTAGGCAACGTTCGTTGAATTTGCTCTTGACTTTCCCTCGTTTGGCTTCCCACTAATACCAAATACTCGCCTTGGGGAGGCGGCTGGCAAGTGGGAGGCGACGATTGAGCAGAAGCAACTGCACCCGGCAAAAGAAAAAAGGCAAAAGGCAAAAGAAAGATTTTTTTCATGTTTTCAGTTTTTCCTTTTTGCTTTTTTCCTTAATTTTTAACTGTTTACTTTTGCCTTCTCAGGAAACGGATGCGAGGGAAGCAAGTGGATTAGGGATACTTTGGGAAGGTGCCTGAAATTCCCCGCTCAGCACAAACTCTAACCGCAGCTTTAACCAGGTAATAAATTGGGAATTCGTAGAAATGACTGCCACAGAAGGTTGAGGGCACTGAGACTTAATTGCTGCCATTTCCGGTGCCTCTAAAAATGCCGGTTGCTTGACTAGCCAAAAATCAATTTCTTTTTCTTGTTCGTGGTAGTTACGGGTACGCTCTTTGAGGACTTCATCCAAGGGTTCTTCTTCGAGTAAAAAGCGTTGGCTAGCCAGAACGTAGTAGTAATTTTGCATCTTAATAGGTTGTTAATGGGTAATGGGTTGTTAGCAATCGATGATGAGTCATTAGCGAGTGACTAAGGACTCATGACTCATGACACTTCAGTTGTTACCAATGACCGAACATTGCTTGTTTCATCTCTCGAACGGCTCGTTCTATTCCGACAAGAGCTGCCCGACTAATAATGGTATGACCAATATTGAGTTCTTCCATCCCTTCAAGGCAAGCAACAGGGTAAACGTTCCAGTAGGTAAGACCGTGACCGGCGTTGATCCGGATGCCAGCAGCACGCGCTTGCTCGCATCCTTTGGCTAACACGGCTAATTCCTTCTCTCGACTGGCTTCATCTGCTGCTTCGGCATAGCAACCCGTGTGCAGTTCAATGAACTTCACCTTAATAATCGCAGCTGCCATAATCTGACCGGGATCGGCGTCGATGAACAAGCTGACGGGGATTCCGGCGTCTTGCAACTTTGTCACCATTTCCCCAATTCGGTCGATTTGACTGGAAACATCCAATCCGCCTTCTGTCGTCACTTCTTCGCGTTTTTCGGGCACGAGAGTGACGTAATCGGGTTTGATGTCGAGAGCGATCGCGACCATTTCTTCGGTGGGTGCCATCTCCAAATTTAAATGAGTCCGCACTGTCTGCCGCAGTAATCGCACATCTCGGTCTTGAATATGCCGCCGGTCTTCCCGCAGATGCACCGTGATCCCATCGGCACCGGCAAGTTCTGCCAGCACCGCTGCTGTCACCGGATCTGGCTCTACTGTCCGTCGTGCCTGCCGAATGGTGGCAATGTGATCGATATTGACGCCAAGTGTAGGCAACGGAACCTCTCCCAATGTTTTAGAGTCTTCCGCAATTGATTTTAACCTGAAACGCTGGAAGGCTATCTTTAAAAAGGAGTTAGGACTGAGGAGTTAGGACTGAGGACTGAGGGCTGAGGGCTGAGGGCTGAGGAGTTAGGACTGAGGAGTTAGGACTGAGGGCTGAGGGCTGAGGAGTGAGTGAAAGACGGCTGAGGAGTTAGGAGTTTAGGACTGAGGGCTGAGGAGTGAGTGAAAGACGGCTGAGGAGTTAGGAGCTAGGCTGATCTGCTATCTATGTATCTATAGCAATAGTAATCCCATGTTAGTTGTGAGATACCAGTGGTTTAGATACCCGACTTTTTGGAGAAGTCGGGTATCTCGCCTTTACAAAGCATTTAGGACGGCTATATCAGCCGATTAACTCAAAGAAGGCATCATCCAGCTCATAGCCCAGCATTTTAGCCATTGACTTTACACGAGAGGTGCTGGGGATTCCCATCTGCTTCATCCATTGTGTCAAGACAAAGATTTTTTGCATCACAAAAATCTCTAGGGCTTCGGGATTGTACTCAATCCCTTCTGTCCGATTGAACTGGTGTGGCACGAGCATAGCAGTGTAGCGGGCGAGTTCACCGGATTTCCAATCCAGCAGAAAGGGCATCCAGGGATATTGGGCATCTAAGCGAATAAACCATAGACGGACTTCTGGGATTTCGGAGAGTTCTCGTGGATCTTCCGGTTCGCGGGGATAGTCAATCTCAAAACGCAGTTGCTGTTCCGAGGATGCGATCGCTCCCTCTTGGAGCAACTTTTCGATCGCCGACTGCACCGGCGACAGATCCAGAGTTTGAATTAAGTCAGAATTGAGCGCGATTGCTGTCGTCATTGAACCATTGTTAAGGTGACACACTTTGAATGCCGACAATAGCGCTGGCTAGCGCTGGCTTCTCTCTACATTGTTGCAGCCTTGCTCCGTCACGTCAGTCCCAGCTCTAAATTAGTTGTCCCACGCTTTGTGTCGGGCTAGCGGCAATTCGCCTGATGTCCCTTGATAGCTTTTCCACCGTCATTTCCCTTTTTGACCAGGGTAGAAAGGAGCTTTAGCTGTAAGATGTCGTTAGCTTTTTGTTATCCCCGCTGTTATAACTGCGTTAACAGACATTTTGTTTGGCGATATTCTCTCAGCGCGATCGCACTTAATCTTACTTAATCGCACTTTAGTCTTATATTCTTTCAGCAACCATACGGCGTACAGGTTTGCAATCTTTACAATACAGGCAACTTGAGTCTTCGCTTCCAGGTTTTTCAGCATAGCCCTCTTCTGTCACTTTCCGAGTATTCTGAATAAAAGGATTAAAAGAAAAAACTCTGGAAGGTAAGTAGGGCAATGGATGTAGAATTACAAATTCTGAAACATTTAGCAAGAG
>NZ_JACJPB010000035.1:0-9517 GCF_014695825.1 Coleofasciculus sp. FACHB-542
TTTTCAGGACGTTATCGCAATCGCAGGCAGAGATTTGGTTTGCGCTTAAACCTAATTGCTGGCTTGCTGAACTACGAACTGGCACATGCCTCCTGATTCATGCAGGAGGTCTATTGAACTCCTTCCCGTTGACCGGGAGGGACAGGGGTGGGGTTAAACTCTGAGTGCTAAAGACAGCACAAATTAGAACTTGCGATCGCTCGAAAAAGTTTTACGGGCAAATTTTCTCGATAGCGATCGCTGCCATTTCAGTACCTGCTGGCTTCCGGGTACTTCGTGCAGCAGCACATACAAACAGGGAATAATAAACAGGGCGAGGATGGTGGCGATAGACATCCCAAAAAAGACGACGATGCCCAAAGGTTGCAGGAATTCCGAGCCTTCCCCGATGCCCAGGGCTAGCGGCAGTAAGCCCAAAACCGTCGTGATGGTAGTCATCATAATCGGTCGCAGACGTTGGGGAGCGGCTTTAATGATGGCAGTTTGGCGATCGCATCCTTCTCGTTCCCGAATCTGGTTCGCTAGCTCGATCATGATGATAGCGATATTCACCACAATGCCTACCAGCAGAACGGCACCGACTAGAACAGTAGCACCGATGGCGGTTTTAGTGACGTAAAGCCCGATAATTCCCCCAGCTAAAGCTAATGGCAAAGTCAGAATAATGGCTAGGGGGTCAATTAACGAGTTGTACTGCACCGCCATGACCACGAACACTAAGAAGGCTGATAGCGCCCCCAAAGTTTTCAGAGAATTTTGCAACTGCTGATTGGTTTCGGCTGCGGAACTAGGAAGTACAGTCACGCCTTCAGGTAACTGCAAATTTTCTAACACCCGATCTACCTCTGCAAAGGCATCGCTGAGGTTAGCTCCTTCGCTGAGACTCCCAGCAATGATAAAAACCTGTCGTTGGTTAATCCGTTGCACTTCTCCAGGCGCTTGCCCTTCGGAAATGGTCGCGACATCACCCAGCCGAACTAAGCTGTTGTTATTGACAAATAAGGGCAGCTCCTCTAATTGCGAAGCGCGTTGCACCGATTCTTCATTGAATTGTACGCGCACATCTACTAAGCGATTGCCTCTTTGCAACTGCGTTGGTACAGAACCCTCGATTGCTGTCTGAATCGTTTGCCCAATGTCTTGCGTCGTCAACCCCAACTCCTCTGCACGCTCCCAATCCGGTCGAATCTGCACTTCTGGTTGCCGAGGGTCAGCATCCGGTCGAAACGTTGCACTTTTTACTTGCTCATCCAAGGCTTGCACCACTTGCCGCCCTGCCTGTTGCAGCGGTCGATCTTCGTTTCCTTGGAGGATGATATCAACATCCGCTCCCCGCACTGGCGAGTTCGTTAGGATGATACCTCGCACCTGACCGGGATTGAGCCGCAGACGAATCCCCGCTAAATTCAGTTTATTTAACTCTTGGGTGACTTTTTCGACAAACTTCTCGACATCTGTACCGGATTTGAGGGTGATGGAGCTGGAACCTCGGAGGGGATTTGCACTGGTGCTACTGCCGAAAAGAGAACCTCCGGCTGTGCTAAATACATAGTCAGTTTCGGGCTGTTTTGTGAGGATTTCGTCAACCATTGCCATCACTTTCCGGTTAGTTTCCACGCTAGTTCCCGGAGGAAACTGGGCAGATAAATTTGCTTGACCAGTGCTAATACGAGGCAGAATTTCTTGAGGAATTTGCCCTGCCATCCACAAGCTACCGCCTCCCAAAACCAGAACCGAAATCGCAATTATCAATATTCGATAAGGCAGCGCCCTCGTTAAAGTGCGAGTATAGCTGCCAGTTGCCGCCTCAAAAGAACGGTTAAATTGCCGCAACAACTGAAACTCACCTACCCGACTCGACCAGCGGATAGCCAATAGCCGAGATGTGAGAACAGGTACAACGGTCAGAGCTACTAAAAGTGAAGCTGCGACTGCAAAGCAAATCGTCAGAATTAATTCATTAAATAGTAGTGAGAAAAAGCCACCAATTAGCAAGAATGGCACTACAGATACCAGGTTAGCGCCTGTAGCAGCAACCATTGCTGATTCTACTTCCTGGGAACTGACAATCGACTGATCAATTATCTCTTGTTTGTTTAACCGTTGCTTTGTCCGAGTGCCTGGAGTCATGCCAATGCTTTCCGCAATGTTCTCCATGATCACGACGCTGGTGTCAATCGCCTGACCAATCCCCAACGCCAGACCTCCCAAACTGAACACATTCAAAGACAAGTCAAAAAACTTCATCAAGACGATAGCCGTCAGAGTACAAAGGGGAATCGTCAGGGAAATAATCAAAGTTTGTCGCAGTGACCCTAAAAAAAACAAAACTGCTACGGCTGCAAGTAATGCTCCGGAGATGGCAGAAACGATGACATCATTCAGGGAGTTGCGAATAAATTTTGACTCATCTAAGGTGGGTAGCAGTTTCATGTCTGCGGGAATTACACCCGATTGGCGGAGTTCTTCGATGCGTTTTTTAACTCCTTCCACCACCTCGATAGTATTGGCATCTGGTTGCTTTTGAATGCTGAGTTTTACCGCTGGTTGCCCATTAAGATAGACAAATACCCGCTGGTCTTCTGTACCATCAATGACTTCGGCAAAATCTCTTAGATAAACGCGAGATTGTGGTAAAAGTGCAGGGCTTTGCGCTCCTACTGGGCTGGGAGTTGAGGAAGCAACTTCAAAGGAGAGATTGCTAATTTCCTGTGCATCCTGAAAGCGTCCGACGGTACGGGTTAGCGTTTGGGAGTCGTTGCCTTGCAAGCGCCCCCCAGAGATGTCCTGATTGCGATCGCCTAAAGCATTCAACACATCTACCAAACTCACCCCCAGCGCCTGTAAGCGATTCAGGTCAATTTGCACCCGCACTTGTTCTTCCACCCCACCCGCAACATCGACGGCGGCGACACCATTGACTACACTGAGTTCGCGGGATAATTCTTCATCGGCAAATACCCGCAAATCCGCATCCCCCAGGGAAGAGGATTGCAGCGCCATTTCGTAAACGGGTAGCTGGGAGGGGTCAACTTTAAACAAACGCGCATCTTCGATGGTGCTGGGGAGTCTGCTGCGACCCCGGTTAAAGGCAGCAGTGGCATCGTTGAGCGCTTGGTCAATGTTGCCTCCCGGTTCAAAGAATAAGTCTAAACTCACCTGCCCTTCGCGGGTTTGGGAGTAAACTTGCACCACTCCTTGTGTGGTACTTAGAGTTTCTTCTAGCGGCTTGGTAATTTCATCAACTCCCACTTCGGGGGAAATTCCAGGCGCTTCTACCCGCACGCCAATTCGCGGATAGGTGATAGATGGCAACAAATCGACTTGGAGTTGGGAGAGAAAGAACACTCCCATCACCAACACAGATAATGTGAGCATGAGTGTGCCGATATGGCGGCGGATGGCGATCGCGCTTAGGCTAAATCCAGACATAATAATTTTGAATTTTGAGTTCTGAATTTTGAGTGAATTCGGAATTTTGAGTGCATGAGTGAGTTTTGAATTAAGAAGTCAAAGCTCAAAACTCAAAACTCTAAGGCTTTGCAGTTTCTGATAAAACACTTAAGCTTACAAGTTCGCCATCCTTGAGTGGCTTACCAGCACGGCTGACAAATCGCTCTCCCGGCTTTAATCCTGATAAAATTTCTACTTTTCCATTTACGCGATCGCCCACTGTCACCGATCGAGCCTGCACTCTTGGCTGTTGCCCTTCACGAGTCACAACAAACACCGTCGCTTTACTAGATTTGGCATTTTCTTGGGAGTTGGAAGCGCTCTCTCCCTCGCTCCTTGCCTGTCCCCCTTGTGCCTGCCTCCCTTGTGTCTGTCCTCCTTGTGCCTGTCTCCCTCTCTCTCCTGCTTCTTGCAGCGCTGTTTGCGGCACCACTACCCGTTGGGACGCATTTGAGGCAAAGCTGACCCGTGCCAATAGTCCGCTGCCGATCTCACCCTTGGGGTTGGCAATCGTGACTTCTACCGGCACTTGACGAGCCGCTACATTCGCCGCCGGAGAAATGCGAGCCACTTGTCCAAGAAATTCCCTGTTTTTGAAGGCATCTAATTGCACCCGCACCGATTGTCCAGCCCGGATATTTGACAATTCCAATTCTGAAACTGGCACCACTACTGTGACGCGGCTGAAATCTCCAATTTTCAAGATTTCACTACCTGGATTCGCTAAATCCCCCGGTTCTAACCCTTTAGAAACGACAACGCCGCTAATTGGAGAAGTTAATACTGAATAGGATTGGCGTTCGCGACTTTGAGCCAGTACAGATTGTTGCGCCTTGACTCTGCCTTGAGCCGCTACGACTGCTTGCTGTTCTGTACTCACCTGTGACTGAGCAGAGAGCAAAGCTTGTTGAGCCGTTTGAGCTTCGGTTTGAGCTAATTCTGCTTGTTGCTGCGCGATCGCGCCCTGTCTCGCCAAGCCAGCTAGTCGAGCCGCATCCCGCTGTGTTTGCTGCAATTCAACTTTTGCCTGTTCCACCTGTGTCCGGGCATTAGCTACCTGAGTTCGGGCGCGGGCAACTTCTGCTTGAAGCGTTGCGAGTTCTGCTTGCGCCTGATTCACGCTAGTCAACAAGGTGGTGTCATCTAACTGGGCAACAATTTGACCCTGCGCCACCCGATCTCCCACATCTGCTTTAAGAGAGAGCAGCCGTCCTTCCACTTGGGGTTGCACCGAGACTTCTCTGAGTGGGCGAGTCGTGCCGATAAATTTTACATCTTCTTGAAGCGATTCGCTGCGAGCGATCGCCACATCCACTGGTGTAGGTTTTCCTTGCCCCCCTTCTTGCCCTCTGGGAGATTGAGCCTCCGCTTCTGCTTTCGGCAGAATGCCACAACTGGTCAACCCAGGCATCCCTAAAACAGCAAATATCAATATAAATAGGGGAATTTTTTGATTTTGCCGTTGGCTTGTTGATTTTTGACTCGTTTGCTGCCGAGAGGCTTGAGCAGCAGAGATATCAGGAGACATACGCTTAAGTTGCACTTGGGTGTTCCACTCAGGAGACGGTTCGGACTCACCTTGGGCGGGGCTGTCCAGCGGTGAGATGCAAAGGCAACAGGTTAGCTCTGTGCCTGCCTGTCTATTTAGACTGCTGATAGTTTACAAACGTTCACTTTACAAATCATAAAGTGCGAAGGCAGTTCTCTTGGTCAGCCTTAAGGTCGGATTTTGGCATTTGCCTTCTGGTTTTGGGCGAGCGATCGCCCTGAGCAACATTCCAGCTGCTATGCTTTTTTTAAAACCCTTGACAAACTCTCAAATCCTTGCGTTACCAATTCTTGCGGGTTAAAAATCTATTTCTGTCAGTCGTCCTGGCGGTGGCTGGGACTGTAGTAATTAGGGCATCCGAGAACGTACCCGTACAGGCTCGTCCCGCTCCTGTATTTACACGCCATTTAGAGACAATTCAAAGCAGCGTACCGCCTGGGTTGATTATGCGCTTGCCGTCCCAAATTCTCCTGAGTGGCCCCACCGATGTAGATCCTTCTGAGTTGATTGTCCGCGTCTTCCCCTCAGAAACTCCGTTAGCTTATACTGTTAGCCTTTTTACCTGCTACAGTAATCCCCAACCGTGCTTAGTCGGAAGTTTTTCGGTTGAGAAAAAGAATTCTCTCAATGCGATACGAGAATTAGAAAAACATAAAAAAGCAGGCGACCGCATCACCTTAAGGAAAGATATTAGAGGATATCTATTGGAAGGAAAAAAGCAAAAGCCATCTTATGAATTTTCTTCCGTAATGTGGCAGCAGGATGACTTTATTTATCGCGTTAGTTTTCCCACCATAGAACGGTCAAATATTCTCTTGATGGCTAATTCAATGGCTAACGATGTGCCGCTTTTCCGCAGGTTTTCTCGTCCACTTCCCTGATACTCATCCCAAGTTGCGTTCAGACAGAGTAGAGTCTTGAACGCAACTTATTAGTATTAATTCCAGTAATCTACAATCCGCTGAGCGTCTCTAGCAGCTTCTCCACTTCAGCATTATGGTCGAGGAAGGAGAACAAATGTTTATAGCGCAGAATTCCCTGTTTATCCAGTACGAATTGGGCTGGCAGAGGCGCACCCAAAGCTTGACCCGTAGAGTAAGCTCGAAAAGTCCGACAACTGGGGTCGCTGAGCAAGGGCATCTTTAACCCCAGGTCTTTGACAACCGTTTTGCTCTGCTGTTCGTCGGTACTGGTAATCATCAAAACCTCGACGCCCAAACTGGTAAAGCGCTCGTAGTTTTCATTCAGCGCTTTGATGTGAGGAAAGCAAAAAGGACAATATTGCTTTTCGGTGAAGATGCGGGTGAAGGCAAGGATGACAGGTTGCTTTCCCCTGTAATCTGATAACTTAACTCTCCTCCCGTTAGTAATGTCCGGCAGTTCAAAAGCTGGAGTCGTTTCTCCGAGGTTCAAACGGCTGGTTGCTGGAATCGGCAAGAAATTCTCAAAGAAGCGTTGATTTAACAGTCCGCTAAAGTCAGTAGATGTCAGCATTGGTATATCATTTTGGTCTTATTGCTGTAATTGTAATAGTCCTTTACTTTTTTGCGAACAGGGGCGAATCGTCGAGAGCGATCGCATCCTTCATCCCCAACAAAAATCGCATCCCCCTTAAGCTGGAGATGCGAGCAACTTTAAGTTCTTGGCGTATTCTTGTTATCAATTGAGAGTTTAGTCAATGACTAAACTGACTTTGATGTTGTAACCAAAAGCTTTCTTGAACGCTGCTTCTAAATCTGGCAACTTCTTTTGAGCTATCCGGAAAATGGGCAGGGATGGAACTTTAATGTAGGCTTCCCCATTACTGAAAGCGATGAGTTTTCCATGCTGACTCATCAGATGTTTCGTAGTGGGTCGCGGAATCTGCAAAATCACACCATTCCAGATTAGGTCTAGCATATTCTGAATTGCTTGTTGCATTGGCTTGAGGTGGTCGATTTTCTCCAGATTTACAGGCAGTTCTAGTTGTACGAAATTTTCAGCTTGCATTGTTTATTCCTAATTCAGAGCGATTGTTGGAAGTGGGAAGAGGGTATTGCTTATCTCTGCTTCCCAGAGCCGATACGTCTATAGTCCTGGAAGTGGATAGGTTTAACGGCTCTGGATTGATAGCAATTTTGGCTCTAGTTTCAAAACTGAGCCAAAATTGAGCCAAGCCATAAGTTGGTAGAAGTTATAAAAGTTAAATATGTATCGATGGGTATTAAAGGATAAGCATGGCAGCTACTATCAGAGCATCCAAACAGGGGCTAGAAATTGTTGAGCAAGCTAGAAGGAAAAAAGGATGGAATAAACAGGCTGCTATCTGGGGTGAAAAGCATAACTTAAAGCGATTTTGGCGTTCTATACCAATTGATACAGATGCCTTTGCCGGAATTTGTAAAGCCGTAGGAATTGAGGACTGGGAAGAGATTGTTGATAACAGTCCACTAACCAAGACAAATTCGAGAGCCGAATTTTTTGCTTATGATGATGTCTGGGTTGGTCGAGAACAGTTAGTTTGCGAACTTAAAGAAAAAATTCAAGGGTCGTGTCGCCTATTAATCCTTGTTGGTATAGCGGGGATTGGTAAAACAGCTTTGGCTGAACGATTAGTAGTGGAATTGCAGCCTGACTGGACTAAGTTTCATCAAGAAAATTTTGAAAATGAGCAGCAAGCTTCAGACTTTGCCAGTGTTGCAGCTCGATGGCTGGAAAAGTGGGGAGAAGCCATTACACAAGAAAACCGCCAAGATACAAATTATTTGCTGAATTTGTTAGTTAAACGCTTGCGAGAGAATCGGTATCTAGTAGTGATAGATTCTCTGGAATCGATTTTGGAAGGAAATGAAGAAGAAGGTTGGAATGATTTTAAGGATAACGAGTGGGCAAAGTTCTTTGAAAGTTTATTATCAGCTGAATCTTGCCAAAGTCGAATGATCCTAACTTCACAAGACTTACCAGAGCAAATCCCAGCGCGTTACAAAAACTTTTGGGATTGCACCGTTTTAAGTGGACTTACAAAACCAGAGCGGTTGCAGCTGTTCGATAAAACTGGGCTAGAAGTTGGCGCAGATTCACCAAACACACCGTATCTAGAACGGATTGGCGCTGCTTATGAAGGGCATCCCCTGGCATTGAGGGTGATTTCTGGAGAAATTTGCAGTCCCCCTTCTAATGGCAATGTAGTGGCTTATTGGAACAAAGAAGGGCATGAAATTGAAAAAGTTGAAAAGGCAATTGAGGAAGCCAAAACGAAAGGAATAACAGCATCAGCCAATGACCAGTGGCGGCTAGATCGATATACCCGTGAATTAAGAAAAAATGTGCGAGTGCGGCTAGAAAAAACTTTTGGACGCTTGAAAAAGGATGTCTTCAATGCCTATCGATTGCTTTGCGAAGCTTCTGTGTATCGCTGTGCAGTAACGGAAGATTTTTGGCTGAGTCACTTGGAAGATTGGGACTGTGATGAAGACCAGCAAGAGGCGGCGCTGGATGTGTTAAGAAATCGCCATCTGGTTGAGGAAGTTGTTGAAGACGATCAATTCCTGCTAAGACAGCACAATTTAATCCGCAGTATGGCACTTGAACACTTAAAAAAACTGCATTAATAAAATGAGTAACATCTTACCGCCTAGCGAATCGGTCTTGGCAGAGCTTGGTATCAATTCAGAAGCCATTAAGTTGATTCAGCCGCATTGGAAGCGCACCCATTACAGAGCCGTCGTTAACTGGTTAACGAAGTACAAACCCAATCCAGATGCAAACAATCTAGAGAAAGTGCGCGGCTACCTGGAAGCTTTTCACCATCTCTGTGAAGTAGAAGCCTGGGAAGAAGCTGATAAAATCCTGTTTACTCGCCTCAACACTCCTACAGAGCAAGAATTACACAAGCAGCTAGGTACTTGGGGTTACTATCGTGAACAAACACATTTGTACCTCAATATTTTAAATAAGTTAAGTCCCCGGTTGAACTGGATCTTTTTGCATAGTCTAGGGACTACTTATTACTCCCTAGGAAAACCGACTGAAGCAATTAAGTATTATCAGCAAGCCTTAAAAATAGCACAGGAAATTCCGAACCATCATTGGGAGATAGTTTCTATAGAAGGTTTGGGAATGGTCTATCACCATTCTCTAGGAAACTATGAAGAAGCAATTAAGTATTACCTGAAAAGCTTAAGGCTTTCGAGTAGAATACTACACCGCCTGGGAGAAACAACGGCTCTTAGTAGTTTAGCAGATACTTACAGTAGCAAGGGAGACTATACTAAAGCAATTGACTACTATCAGCAGGCTTTAAGGTTTGCAAGAGAAATTCAACAACCCCGTTGGGAGATAGCAGCTCTAGGAGGCTTGGGTGATGTTTACGATAGACTACTAAAAGACTATGAAAAAGCAATTGATTATCGCCTCCAAAGTTTAGGGCGTGTCATCAATTCAACCAGATGACCGTAGCAGCGAGGTGAATCGCACCGAGAAAGTTAACCGCACGCTTGTCGTAGCGCGTTGCAATCGCTCGATACTGCTTGAGTT
>NZ_JACJPB010000036.1:0-269019 GCF_014695825.1 Coleofasciculus sp. FACHB-542
TTTTCAGGACGTTATCGCAATCGCAGGCAGAGATTTGGTTTGCGCTTAAACCTAATTGCTGGCTTGCTGAACTACGAACTGGCACATGCCTCCTGATTCATGCAGGAGGTCTATTGGTGTCACAAAGGGCCACCTGCTGCTGTGGTGAAAGCGGTGGCGGTTGAGTACGAAACGCCAGAAGGATTGCGCGGATTTGAAATGTGGCGATAGAGGCAATTTTAGCAGGTCGCGATGACTCCACTTCTACGGCGATCGCCAGCGCCGGTTATTAATCCTTCCGAATTTTCCATGACACTATGAACGCCACCAAAAAACATATTCTTCTGTTTCCAAAAAATAAATTTATTACTACCTGGAAGCATCAGATTTTTAAGTTCTTCTTCGCTAAAGCCGGGTTCAAGATTAAAAATATCACTTTCCCAATGAACGCGAGGATGATTTACTGCTGCATCAACGTCCATTTTAAAATCAATAATATTAGAAATAACTTGTAAAATTGCAGTTCTAATTCGATTCGAGCCACCAGAACCTAAAACAATCTCTGGTTGATTATTCTTAAGTACAATAGTCGGAGCCATCATTGAAGAAATCCGCGTATTTTCTTCCCAGTTATGAAATCCATGCGGATTTAAATCGGCTTCTCCTAGCATATTATTCAGCATAATCCCAGTTCCCGGAATCACATAAGAAGAACCCTCTCCGTTGGAAGTGGTAACACTCGCCGCATTACCTTCGCTATCAACCACACTGATATGAGTAGTGCTTCCCCATTTATTGACAACTTCAGTTAATTGACCTTCATAAATAGCCAAATGTTCAGATGATAAAAAAGTTTGGGCAATATCTTCTGTATGAGTATAAGCGTCATATCTATCCGTTCTGGCTTCATTGGTTAGGCGCATCACATGAGCTAATATTTCTAAATGGCGAGAACTGCCAAACTCTATATTAGTTAAATCAACTTTTGAAAGCAGTTCTAAAGCAAAAGCAATCAGAATGCCGCCAGAACTGGGTGGAGGATTGGTTAAGAAGGTGTTCCCCCGGTAATTCATCACCAGAGGCTTTCTCTCGATTACTCGATAATTCTTAAGGTCTTCTAAGGTTAAATAACCTCCATAATCTTGGCAATCCTTGACTAAGCGTTGGGCAATTTCACCCTCGTAAAATTCTCTAATTCCACTTTCAGATAAATAAGTTAACGTATCGGCAAAATCACTCATCAAAACTGTTCCTCCAGGCTGGACAAGTTTCCCCTCTGGGGCAAAAACCTGCTGCATCTCTTTAGAGCCAAGCAGCATGGGGCTGAGGATTGTCAAACAGTAATAGGTAAAATCGTTTAGTTCGACACCCGTTTTTGCATAACGGATTGCCGGTTCAGCAACCACCTTAAAAGGTAATCTACCTAATTTCTGATGAACGTGGAAAACGCCCTTGAGGTTGCCTGGAACAGCCATTGAACCAAGCCCAATATGGAACTCTTGAACTGCATCACCAAAATTAATTGCAACTGGATAAAAATTAAGCTGTTCCTGACTTCTTTTGTATCGTGGTGTTTGAGAAAAGAAGTCAAACAAAGTATTTTGATTATCCTGAGTATGGGCTAAAAGAAACCCACCACCCCCCGCAGATGTCAGGGCAGTTTCGGTAACGCAAGAGGCTAGGATTGCAGCCGCCGCTGCATCAAATGCGTTCCCCCCTAATTGGAGCATCTCAATTCCAGCTTCGGCTGTTTTTTGATGTCCAGCAGCAATAACACCGTGAGTTTTTTTATACATAAATATTGAGTACGAAAAGCTAGAGTGAATAGAAGCTAGGTTCTCAGTATGTAGGGCAATCGCGCTTTCTTATATTTGCATGATGAGAGTGCCACGAGCGCCGGATCGCGATTGAATATAATAAAATTGGCAGGACAAACGAAATGATATTACCGACTTTACTAGAGATCGAGGATTCTATCTGTGCCTTATGCCTCGAAAAACAACAGTGGTTGCTGAAAGGTATCCCTTGGTAAGGGTAAAACAGGAAATCTACACAAGATAAACTCGTTGATTTAAAACACATGAAAAACTACCTGAGAGGGCTAGCACTCCAAGCATCTCAGCAGAAATCGCGGAAATCGATGAGGACTTGCCGTTGCTGAAATAGATGGTTTAGCAACCCGGAGAGATTCAGAGAAGCGATCGCTCTCAGCTTGGATGAGGGTGCATCCAGGTAGCGATCGCTTCCCTAAGATGTGCTTCGGGGAATCCTTGCAGCTAGGGTTTAGCGTTTTTATTAATTTTTTTATCTAAGTTAGATGAATTTTTTCATCCTGTCTATAACATTACATTTGGACTTCAATCCCTAACGTATACAAAAATCAGGAATTATACCCGATGGAAACTCAATTATTCAACACTCATATTGAAGATTCGCATATTCTCTTAACTCCAAATGAAGTTAAATCAAAATTACCTTTAACAGATGAGGCAGAAAAAACCGTTTTAAACTTTAGGAATGAAATAGAGGATATCCTAGATGGGAAAGATAGTCGAAAATTTATTGTAGTTGGCCCTTGTTCTATCCATGATATAAAGTCGGCTGAAGAATACGCCTATAGGCTAAAAAATCTCTCCGATCGAGTGAACGATAAGCTGCTGCTGATCATGAGAGTGTATTTTGAAAAACCAAGGACTACTGTGGGATGGAAAGGATTAATTAACGATCCGGATATGGATGATTCTTTCCACATAGAAAAGGGTTTATTAACTGCACGGAGTTTATTAATCAAAATAACTGAATTGGGATTACCTGCTGCTACAGAAGCTCTCGATCCTATAGTCCCACAATATATTGGCGAATTGATTGCATGGTCGGCGATTGGGGCACGCACAACCGAATCGCAAACTCACCGCGAAATGGCAAGCGGACTTTCAATGCCTGTAGGTTTTAAAAATGGTACTGATGGTAGCGTTCAAGTCGCTTTAAATGCTCTGGAATCAGCTAGAAAACCTCACCATTTTCTAGGGATTAATGCAACGGGACAGGTGAGCATTTTTAAAACGAAAGGAAATGCTTATGGTCATATTATTTTACGGGGCGGTGCCAAACAGCCTAACTTTGATGCTGCAAATGTAAAAATTGCGGAGGAAAAATTAAAAGCAGCTAATTTACCTCCAAAAATTGTCATTGACTGTAGTCACGGAAATTCAAATAAAGACTATAAAAAACAGTCAGCAGTTTTTGAAAATGTTATTCAACAAATATTGGAGGGAAATGCTTCTATCGTTGGCATGATGCTGGAATCAAATTTGTACGAAGGCAATCAACCTATTCCTAGCCAATTAGAAGAATTAAAATACGGTGTTTCGGTAACAGATAAATGTATTAATTGGGAGGAAACAGAAAGAATTATTTTAGCTGCCTACGAGAAGCTAAAGTAAAAAAGCAGTTTTTTAAGAGTGAGAACTGACAAGTCAGCGCAACGCTCTCGCCTGTGCTTGTAGTATCGGTGAAGGTAGTTTCACCGATACTAAAACTAAGTGTTTTCTCCTTCTACTTGGAATGGATGTTCCCCTACACCTAGCTGCTTTTTTGAATCTTCTAACTGTTTCCAAAGCATTTCAAGGTCTTGGAAAGCTTTCTCTAGAGGAATTTTGCCATTGCTTGCCAGACAACTGATATAAGTTGCTTTTTGAGCAAATTCTTGTAGATTTGCATTAAAAACTAAATTTTCTGGTTTTACATCGCCATAGTAACGGCTGTGAGAATATATAAAATTGGAAGTTACTAACATTTTATTTATCTCCGCTTGTGAAATTCTGTATCTTAATTCTTACTATGCACTGCAATCTCTGTCGGGATAAGTGATAGCTGTCTACAAAAAAAGTGACGCATATCAACCTTATGAGTGATGAAACTAATCAATAAGAGTTAAAGTCGCATTCGATTGAGTGACAGCAATCTCAATAAATGCGATCGCTATCTTCCGCTTATGTGATGCAAATCACAAGAAGCAGCTCCTTTGTATTTTGCTCGTGGCAAATTTTAGACAAAGCGATCGCAAAGTAGCATCCCAGAAACCCTAAGAATCACGGGTGCTACTTTACCAATTTTGTTCAGTGAGTGACGAGATCGTTTTCCCCAGCTCTGGACTAAACTAGCGATCGCACAAACTTATCTAATCTGTCCATGCCTTTCTCAATCGAGGTCATATCCGTCGCGTAAGATAAACGGATGTGGTCATCGGCACCAAAAGCAATCCCTGGAATGGCAGCAACTTGCTGAGATTCTAGTAAAGCATCACAGAATTCTAGAGAAGTTAAACCCGTCTTGCCGATATTAATGAACAAATAGAAAGCACCGTCAGGCTTGGCACAACTGAGTCCAGAAATAGCGTTGAGACGCTCTAACATTACCTGTCGCCGTTCGGCAAAGGCGAGGCGCATTTGTTCCACGCACTCTTGAGAACCTTCCAAGGCAGCGATCGCGCCAAATTGTGCAAAAGTACACACATTCGAGGTGCTGTGCCCTTGGATGGTACTCATTGTTTTAATCAATTTTACGGGACCCGCGAGATAACCAATTCGCCAACCCGTCATTGAGTAAGCTTTTGCAAACCCATTGCTAATGAGGGTGCGCTCAAAAATCTCTGATCCCAGCGAACCAATACTAATCTGTTGCGCTCCATCATAGATAATCTTTTCGTAAATCTCATCGGAGACAACCAGAATATCTTTCTCTACCACCACCTCTGCCAATGCTGCCAACTCTGCTGGCGTATAGACGATGCCGGTGGGATTAGAAGGGGAATTGAGGACAAAGAGCTTCGTCCGTTCGGTACAAGATGAGCGGAGTTGCTCCGGCGTAATTTTATAGCCGGTGGAGGCATCTGTCTGCACAATCACCGGAGTCCCACCCGCTAGAACCACCATATCCGGATAACTGAGCCAGTAGGGAGCGGGGATAATCACCTCATCCCCCGCCTCAATCAGCGCCATGTGCAGGTTATAGAGGGAATGTTTGCCACCGTTGGTAACGATGACATTTTCAGCCATGTAGCTGAGTCCATTATCAGTTTGTAGCTTGTGAGCGATCGCTTGCCTTAACTTCGGTTCCCCCGCCGCTGGCCCGTACTTGGTCTTGCCCTCGTCTAGCGCTTTTTGGGCAGCGACTTTGATATGCGTCGGGGTATCGAAATCCGGTTCCCCAGCACTCAAACTACAAACATCCATTCCTTCTGCCTTCATCGCCTTGGCTTTAGCTGCGATCGCCAATGTTAAAGAAGGCTGTACTTGCTCCACTCGTGCTGCCAGCTTCATCCTTACCCCACTCTTGAGACTAACTTAGAGAGCCGTTGCCAAAGTAACTTAGCTTGTGCGATCGCGTTGCGCTGACTTGCCAGTTCGCTCTTGGTAACTCTCTAGTCTTTCAGAGTAGCCTGCAATCAGGCTCCAGGTTGGCATTTTTTTTACTTTTTAAACGAATTCCTTGTTTTTACCTGCATCCTGACAATTAACCACTAAGGCACAAAGACACTCAGGAAACACAAAGTTTTCCATTTTAGTGTCGTTGTACCTTAGAGGTTCTTTGAAAACACGCTTTGGCGCTTATGGATCTGGATAAACAGACCCCGCGCTCAAGCAATGGTTACATCTGGTGAGAGATAAACATCTTGGATGGCGTTAAATAGCTTCACTCCTTCCTCAAACGGACGCTGGAAGGTTTTACGACCGGAAATCAATCCAGTACCCCCAGCCCGTTTGTTAATGACGGCGGTGCGGATTGCTTCGGCAAAGTCGTTTTTACCCGACGCACCTCCGGAATTAATCAATCCAGCGCGACCAGAGTAGCAATTCAGCACCTGGTAGCGAGTGAGGTCAATCGGATGGTCGGTCGTTAGGTCGGTGTAAACTCGATCGTGGGTTTTGCCGTAACTTTGACCTGCGGCTTTGGCAACCGCAGCATATCCGTTGTTGCATTCAGGCAGCTTTTGTTTAATGATGTCTGCTTGAATGGTCACGCCCAAGTGGTTCGCCTGAGCCGTGAGATCTCCTGCCAGGTGATAGTCTTTGTCTTGCTTAAAAGCGTTGTTCCGGAGATAGCACCAAAGGATGGTTGCCATCCCATATTCGTGGGCGAGTTCAAAAGCTTGGCTGACTTCCTGAATTTGGCGGGTAGATTGATCTGAACCAAAGTAAATCGTTGCCCCGACCGCAGTTGCCCCCAAATTCCATGCTTGCTCGATAGAGGCAAACATTATCTGGTCGAATTGATTGGGGTAAGTGAGCAGTTCGTTGTGGTTAATCTTGAGAATGAAGGGGATTTTGTGGGCATACTTGCGAGAAACCATGCCCAAAACGCCCAGCGTGGTAGCAACGGCATTGCAACCGGCAGCGATCGCGAGTTTGACGATATTCTCAGGATCGAAATACATCGGGTTGGGTGCAAAAGAAGCACCCGCTGAGTGTTCGATGCCTTGGTCTACTGGCAGGATGGAAAGATAGCCAGTATTGGCTAAACGCCCGGTTGAATAGAGTTGCTGGAGACTCCGCAGCACTTGCGGGTTGCGATCGCTAGCAGCAAAAATTCGGTCTACAAAATCAGGCCCTGGCAGATGCAGTAAATCTTTAGAAATCTTCGCTTTGTGAGTCAGAAGGTCTTCTGCTTCTTGACCAAGATTCGACTCTAGAAAACTGGGCATAGATAGCGTAGTAGTCATAGCCGTTTTCCTAAAAACTTGAGTTTTGGTGAGCAGTACTGATGCAGGGAAGAGGGGTAATCAATCAAAAGTTTTGTTAGAGTAGCGCGTGTTTAATTCTGAGTTTTGAGTTTAAAATGCTTTATTCAAAACTCATCACTCCAATTCCAATTACCACCCGTCTTTAATCAACGAGAGAACTATCCTTAAAAGCTAGCGTACCGCTTCAAGTTTCAACTTGCTCTTTTGGTGGAAATCCGTGCTGTTCTCTACCCGGTGGCCCGTCGTACTTCTTTGATGTTTTGTAAAGTTCAAAGCGCCCATCAGCAGCATAGGTTGCATAACGCGATCGCACGGCTTGCATTTCCTCTGGAGTCATCGGCGTGAAACCCCTGGCAATATTCAAGTTCTGGCGCAGCACTTGTAGCGAGTCAATCCCACTCACTGTCGTCGCCACGGGAAGACTCATGGCATAGCGTAACGCTTCTTGAACGGTGACAACGCCTGCTTTAATCGGTTCGCCCTCACCGCCGAGACTTTTCATGCCAATGGCGGCAATCCCGCGCTTGTTGAGTTCTGGGAGAACTTGTTTCTCAAAGCTGCGAAAGCTGGCATCAAAACAATTTAGCGGCAGTTGCACCGTATCAAAGGGGTAATCATAGGAAAGCATTTTCAGGTGAATTGCCGGATCTTTGTGACCTGTAAAGCCAACAAACCGAACTTTACCCTGCTGCTTGGCTTCATCTAAAGCCTCGATAACACCCCCTTTGGCGAAATGCCTTTCCGGGTCGTTGTCGTAAACAACTTCGTGAACTTGCCATAAGTCGATATAATCCGTCTTCAGACGCCGCAAAGATTGCTCTAGTTGCTGCATGGCGACTTTGCGATCGCGTCCGTGGGTACAAACTTTGGTCATCACAAAAGCTTTATCCCGCCGCCCTTGCAGCGCCTTCCCCAGCCGTTGTTCGCTGACACCTTCGTTATATTCCCAGGCGTTGTCCATAAAGGTGACACCCGCATCCAGCGCTTCTTGAACAATCCGAATCGCTTCGGGTTCGTTGGGAACTCCCAAGTGAAAGCCGCCGAGTGTCAGCGCGGAAACTTCTACGCCAGTGCGTCCGAGTTTTCGGCGGGGAATCTCGCCTGCTTTGATGGGCGTCGCCTGGGAAGTTGGCGATAGATTCGTTTCAGCATTGACTTGTTGGTGTGGGTGTAGCAAAATCCGATCGGCGATCGCGACTCCAGCTCCCAAAACGCCGAGTCGTTGCAGAAACTGCCTGCGCTTCCAGTTCAGAATTTCTTGGCGACGATTCTGGGCTGCGGTATCATCATGTGCATCTGGCATGAACTGACCCTGCTGATTTCTTTTATTTCTTCCTAGAATTAATATTTTTGTTAGTGTATTTCACCCGTCTCTAGATAGGTTATTCACTTCTCTTAAAAATCCAATTTATTAAGGCTTAACCTTTTTTTCAGGTGATTCCTAACAAATATGCTTTTCCAATGCACCGCCGCACTCGTCACTTTAGCAACCGTTGACCTTGAAGTTCTAGTGCTTTTCTATACCAATCTGCTCAACCAAAACCCAAATCCCTACATCCCGAATATTTACGCTGAATTTCAGTTGCCTGGATTTCGCTTAGGAATTTTCAGACCTAAAGAAACGCACTTATCAGAGTTTGAATCAGCTAAAAGTGGAATGAGCTTGTGTTTAGAAGTGACTGACTTAGAAGGGGCAATTTCTCACCTAACTGCCCTCGGATACCCACCCCCAGGAGAAATTTTTATCGCTTCTCATGGCAGAGAAGTCTATGCTTACGATCCCGTAGGAAATCGTTTAATTCTTCACCAAGCATTTACTATTTGTTAGAATTTTCACTTAGCTTTGAGGAAAAAGCATCGCTTGAAGATTTTAAATTTGCATGACTTAAAATTATCAAATAGTCGGTAAACTTAGATTTTTAAATCTAAATTTTAAACACGATTACTTGAGGTAAACGGCTAAGTCAGAAAAGCTACAAAAACTATAGATTAGTAACAGGATGGCGAGAATCTGCATCACGCGCAAATGGGGCGAGGGCATGAGAGTTTCGCGTACCCACATTGACATCGCAGCTCCAATGGCATAGCTTGAACTTAAAAGCAGATAAGGCCAGTCTTTGGTAATTTCCCAGCTCATCAGCAAGCCGATAGCTAACCCGGTCATCAGCAACTCAACGAACCAAGGTGGATTGTACTGGCTAGAAAAAACTAAAGTGCGCCACCAAAATTGTATAGGTCTCATCGATCGGTTGTTATTTTTTAAAAGAGCCATTAACGATTAACTAACGGTTAATCGTTAATAAAAAAATCAATCTGGGACTACTAGTTAAGATAATCAAAATTAAACAGTTTGGCTATCTACTTAGAGGTGCATCTGGAGGAGTTCCAGGGAAAATCTGCTGATTGTGCTGTTGTAAGTCAGCGATCGCTTCTTGTGTCTCAACTTGGGGAAATGCCTCATAGAAGCGACTGACACTGAGGAAAGGATCGGGTGTTTGGAGAATAATCACGCGATCGCTCCAAGATAATAGCCAATCGCCTAATCCTATCGGTGCCACCGGACTACAAACCCAAACCGCAGCAGGTTCTTGGGCTTTCAAAGCGTAAGCGGCGGCTGCCATTGTCATGCCGGTAGCAATGCCATCGTCAATCAAAATAGCGATCGCACCGCGAGGATTCACGGATAAGCAGCTAGGAGAAAGCTGACTGTAGAGCGCCGCAGCTTTTTCTTGGGCTTGGTGCAACGCCGCTTCCCGTAGCTGATTATTTTCGGGATCTTTCCGCGATCGCTTTGCCTGGTACCAGATAACGTGCCCATCTGACGTGACGGCACCAATCGCCAGTTCTGGATTTTCAGGACGGGTAATTTTTTTAGCGACAACGATATCCACCGCGCAACCCAGACAGCGTGCTACCGGCACAGCTACCGGAATGCCGCCGCGAGGCAGTGCATAAACGATCGGCTGAACGCTCAAGCCTTGAGCCTGGAGCTGCTTAATCTCTGCCAGAATAGGCTGAGCTAGCTGCTCGCCAGCAGTAATGCGATCGCGGAAAATTGGGGCTGATGACATGGCACCCTCCAGAAGTTGGCAGTGCGCTCGCCTCTATAATGGCTGATTTTCGCCAGATAAGGCAGAAATCGAGAGTCCATCCAAAGTATGAACTATCAAAGGGCAAGTGTGAACCCACCTTCAGCCTAAGAGTAACCGCAAGCTCAAAGGGCGTAAGCCTCACGCTGATTTAAGTCGGAAGAGCGACCTTCCGGCTTAGGTCAGCAAAGTGTCAATATTGTTAGGATTATTTCGGAAAAACCATAGACTATCCGCCAAATTCATGCCAAGCGAAGACCAACTCAGCCTTTTTGACACTTCAGGGATTAGCGAATCTACCACAGCCCAGCCTCAAGCACTAGAACTGATTCCGACAAGTGCCAAAATTCCTATTCCTGCTGGCACCTATCAAACAATGGCTCAGATGGCTGAGCATTGCAACCAATGCTATCGCTGTCAATTGGGCGAAACCCGCACAAACGCTGTAGTTGGACGCGGCAATCTCCAGGCACCCATCATGATTGTGGGGGAAGCGCCCGGTCAAAATGAAGACGAACAAGGCAAACCATTTGTCGGTAAATCGGGTCAGTTGCTAGATAAAATACTCGCGTCGGTGCAGCTAGATCCCGAACAGGACGTCTACATTGCCAATATTAATAAGTGCCGTCCCCCCGCTAATCGGGTTCCCACCCCCGATGAAATCGCTGCTTGCAAACCGTATCTATTAGAACAGATCCGCATGGTAGACCCGAAAATTATCCTATTGACGGGCGCTACAGCAGTGAAAGGATTGACTGGCGATAAAAGAGGCATTACTAAGATTCGCGGCACTTGGATCGAGTGGGAAGGACGCCTGTGTATGCCGATTCTCCATCCAGCCTACCTGCTGCGGAATCCTGCCCGTGAAGCGGGCAGCCCCAAATGGTTAATGTGGCAGGATATTCAAGCGGTGCGGGCAAAGTTGGATGAAATCCGCAGTTCTCCAGGCTAATGTTGTCGGTTTACACGAGTCCTTCCTGTTCTAGGGTTTCAATCAGCTGAAGACCTCTGGGATCGCCGACTCTCAAAAGCGCAGCTTTTGCATCTTCTCGGACACCCATCTCTTCATCTTCTGCAAATGCCTCAATTAATCCATCAATGGCACCCGCGTAGACGGCATTAGAAGGCATTTCGCGGCAGAGTTGTCCTAACGACCAAGCACAGTTGCTACGGACGGCGGCGATCGGGTCTTGCCTTAGAGCTTCAATCAGGGGTGGAATTGATGCCACAATGGCTTCGTAGCCCAGTTCAGCCATTTGAGCTAACCCACTGGCTGCCCACAGACGCACGGCAGAAATATCGGTTTTTAAGGCGTCGGTGAGAGGTTCTAACGAGCGGCGATCGCGGCAGTTTCCCAAAGCCCAAACAACACCTTTGCGGACGTAGCCATTCCAATCGTTGTTGAGCTGGGTTATCAACGGCACTACGGCTGTAGAACTGGGATTGCGCCCCAGTCCATAAGCAGCACTCACCCGCAGCAACGGGCAGGGGTCACTCAGCAAGTGAATTAAATGAGGAATCGCTCGTTCATCCTGGAGTTCGCAGAAAGCTCGTGCTGCTAGCATCCGTTGCTGCGTTCCAGGAGCCGTTAACAGTGCCAGCATCGCATCTGGATCTGGTTTAGGTTGGCTCTCTGCGTCGGCATCAAGCGGCTCTATTTGATCCAGAGGGCTTTCTAGCTCTATCTCTGGATCGAGTAAGCTCAAATCGTCATCGTCGTCATACATATTTGAATAAAGTACCACTACCGCTCCCATTCCTCTAGTCTCTACTGGCAATGCCTGCTTGAGAGAGGCACGAAAGTTAAGAAAACTAACATTATGAGTTGCTAGACCCGATCAAAAAGTTGAATTTGGTATAGTACACGACACCAAGAGCCTTCTATTGTGATCCTTGATAACAGGGGGAGTAATGTGACAGACCACCTAGAGCCATATCGCCGGATGGTTCGTTCCATTCGATTCGTTCCCGCCTTGGGACCTACCCACCAATCTCAGCAGCCGGTGATGCCATTGCCGCAGGTCAATTTATCACCGTCAGTGCCATCTACCCCTCAACCTGCCCCTCAACCTGCCCCTCAACCTGCCCTCGATCCGTCCGAACACGTTAGCGGCTTGGTGCGAGAGGCAGTCTCGAAACCGACGGTGCTTCCCGTGACCTATGCGATCGCGGAAAATCTCGGCGATCGCATCAGCCGACTGACTGCTGCCAAACCAACGCGATCGCAACCGCCGGAAATTATAGCATTCAAAATTCCCCAGCCTGACCCCAACTGGAAGCCTGCCCCTCCAGTACCTGGTTGGGAGCAGCCAGTAGACGCGAGTTCTACGGCTCCCTCAGATGTCGCGGCACCGGAAGTTGAGTCACCATCCAGCTCAGTGCCAGGGACAGAAGCCCAAACTCCAGTCTCGGCACCGGAAGTTGAGTCATCACCCAGTTCAGTGCCAGAGACGGAAGCAGCACCCATTCCCGAACCCGTCAAGGAGACGCCCAGCGCCCTTCCAGAAGCAATATCTGAAACTCCAACGGCGGCACCGGAAGTGTCAGTTCAACCGACTGAGGAGACGACTGCTGCTGAGGCTGAGTCGCCAGAGGCGATCGCGCCGATAGAGGAACCAGAAGATACCCAAAAACCCTCTTTATTAGACAGGGCGGCGGCGGCGCTTCAGGCGGTGGTATCTGTTTTCGACAAGCCAGATGCCGACCAAAAAGAGCCTGCTGTAGAACCAGCACCTCCAGTCGAAGCCGAAATATCAGCGGCTACATCCGTTCCAGTCGAAGAGATCCCCAGCGAATCGGAAGTCGAAACCGAAACACCAACAGCCGAAGCTCCAGTGTCAGTTCAACCAGACGAGGAGACGGCTGCTGAGTCTTCGGAGGAAGCGATCGCTCCCAAGGATGAACCAGACGCCCCTCAACCAACTTTATTAGATAGAGCTGCATCAGCGCTTGAAGCAGTGGTATCTGTTTTCAACCAGCAACCAGAAGCAGACGACCAGAACGAACCCGCGGTAGAATCAGCACCCGCAGCCGTCCCAGAAGCCCAAGCAATAGAAACACCTCAGATTAACTGTCCAAAATGCGGCGCTACTGAGGTTCGGAAAAATGGGCACTATAAAAACAAGCAAAGATATGTTTGTAAAGACTGTGGGAAACAGTTTGTTGCCGCTGATGCTGGTGAAGAAGCCGAGCCACAAACGCAGACAAAGCCTGCTGTAACATCTGAAGCTCAGGCATTGCCAAAGACGCACAGCATTCCTGCCGTACCGGAAAAAACTTCTAAGGGCAAAGGGAAGAAACAGGCAAAAGGTTTTGGACGACCCAAAACAAAATAGCTTGCTTGGTCTTCCTTATGGCTGCGGTGTCTCAGGAAACAGCGGTTTCAGCATCCACAAAGACTGGGTTTGGTAGCCGAGGCTGCGGTAAAGATTCAACGCGGGTTGATTGGTTTGAAAGACTTGCAGACCCATTTGGCGATCGCCTCTTGCCCGCGCCCAGTCTTCGGCATGATTGACCAAAGCTTTTCCTATGCCACGTCGGCGGTGTTCTGGCAAGACATAGAGTAAAAAAATGTGGGCATGGCGATCGCCTGTCACCTGATCCACAGCATTTCCCAACCAAAGACAAGCTACTTGGGAAGGATGATGAACGGATGAGCCAGGAATTGAAGAATCTGTTTCTTCCTTTTTTCTTCCTTCTTCCTTTAGTTCGACCCACCACAAAGGCGTTTTTTTAGAAAAGTATTGCTCAACCGTTTCCGCTAGATGAGAAAAATCTTTTTGTTCTGGAAAAAGCTCCTGGTAAGTCAGCTGCATGAATTTCACGAGACTTGCTCGATTCAGACTCGATCCTTCGCGCAGCTGATACCCCGGCAATAACAGACAAGGCATTTTAGACTATCGATTTTAGATTGGAGGTCAATCCTAAATCCATCATTTCTAAGCCAAAATCAGATGCCGGTGCCTGAGCGTGTTCTCCAGGAGGATTGACTTCCTCAATAGGTGCGGGTGCTGCCATGTCAGAGGGTAAAAAGATGCGGGCGCTAACTGCCACCAGCGCCACAAAAAAGATCAACACCACGATCAATGGAACAATGTACTGACGAAAGATAGCCATAGAGAAAGACTTTTCTAAGAATTGTGTTTAAGATTTGTTAAGCTCTCTGTTTCTATCCTACAACTGTTGAGAGTCATCGTCTTCATCATCTAGTACCTCTCTAGGCATTTCTGGCACGGAACGCGAATTCCAGGGAGCAAAAATAGGCAGCAGCAGTAATCCAGGCAAGGCAGCGGCGATGCTAATTAGGAAAAAGGAAGGCCAACCAGTGGCTTCTGCGATTCGACCCGCTGGGGCAACTAAAATATCGCGGCTGACTGCCATCAAGCTGGAGAGTAACGCATACTGTGTTGCCGAGAAGCGCTGGTTACAAAGACTCATCAAAAAGGCTACAAAAGCGGCATTTCCGAGTCCAGCACAAAAGTTTTCAATATTAATAGTCAGTACAAGTAACTGATAGTTTTTCCCGACTTGTGCAAGGAGAAAATAAGCAAAATTACTCACTGCTTGCAAAGCACCAAATACCCAAAGTGAGCGATTAATACCGATTTTGCTAAGAATTGCACCGCCTGAAAGAGCGCCAACAATGCTTGCCAATAATCCCATGCCGCCCTGAATTGCACCAACTTCTGCGGAAGAGAAGTTTAAGCCGGTCTTTTCCAACAAAAAGGGCGTGGACATATTATTAACAAGCGCGTCACCCAGTTTGTAGAGAACAATGAAAACTAGAATCAAAAATCCTTGGCTCTGACCATTGCGTTGAAAGAATTCAATAAATGGCAAAGACACCGCTTCTGATAAGGAATCGGGTGGGCGATCGCGCTGTATGGGTTCCGGTGCCCAAATTGAACTCACGAACCCAATTGCCATCAACAGCGACATCAACAAGTAAACTGTAGGCCAAGACAATTTTTCCGCTAAAATCAGCGCCAAACCACCCGTAATCAGCAAGGCAATGCGATATCCTAAAACAAAAATCGCTGCCCCGGCTCCCATTTCCCGTTCTTCCAGGACATCCGTGCGATAGGCGTCAACGGCGATGTCTTGAGTCGCGCTGAAAAAGGCAATCAGTAAAGCATTGACGGCTAACAGTTGCAAAGCTTGGGAGGGCTTTTGGAGCGCCATTGCTGCGATCGCTAACAACAATGCCGCTTGCGTCAGAACTAGCCAGCCACGACGACGCCCCAGAAACGGCGGCACAAAGCGGTCGAGTAAGGGCGACCAAATAAACTTGAGCGAGTAGGGCAAACCTACCAAGCTGAACAACCCAATCGCACTTAAATTCACGTTCTCGACTGTCATCCAGGCTTGCAACGTCTTACTCGTCAAGAACAAGGGCAAACCTGACGCAAAGCCCAGAAACAAAAGAGCCGCCATCTTGCGGCTTTGAAAAACTTGAAAAAAAGATTGGGTTGCTTTCACGACTGACAAAGGCTCCTTACGAACTTTGAGTCATTAGTTTGCTGTCCTTGGTAGTGGGTAATCGGTAATCGGTAATGCCTTGTATGAATTACCAATTACCAATTACCGTTTCTCCAATTCCTAATGACTCAGGAGAATGGCTCTTTTGGTCTTGAGATATCATCCCATAGAGAGAAACCTTTTCCCGGAGACTTTGATAAAAGGAACGCGAAGAATGCTATCGCCTTCGAGATCCCGATTTCATGGAAGCAAATTCATAGCCGCGCCAGACGCCGACCAACACACCTTGCACCTCCACTTGGTTCGCCTTTACTTTAATGGGGTCGTATTTGGTATTGGCTGGTTTGAGCGTAATTTGCTCTCCCTGCCGGTGATAGCGTTTCAAAGTCGTTCCGTGTCCTTCGACTCGTGCTGCCACAATCGTGCCATTTTTCACGCGATCCGGTTCGGGTACGGGTCGCATGATGACCATATCGCCTTCAGCAATTTGGTCATCAATCATGCTGTCTCCGACCACCCGAAGGGCATAATAATCCGGCTGACGAAACAGGGCAGCCAAATCCAGCTGTTCGACCGTATCGGTGAAAGGTTCGACAAGACCACCGGCAGCGATCGCTCCTAAAACCGGCACTCCACCCGCACCAGAGCGCACAATCCTAATCGTGCGGGCTTTTCCTTCCGTCCAGTCAATATAGCCTTTCGCACGCAAGTGTTCCAGGCGGCTCTGAACCGGCGCAGGCGACTTCAGTTCCATTGCCCGCATCATCTGCCGAATTGAAGGCGCGTGTTGATATTGACTGATATATTCCACCAGCCAATTATAAAGTTGCTGCTGAGCATCAGTTAGGGGTTCCATAAAACAATAGGGGAATACTAATCTACGTCCTATAGAACATTCGTACTACTAAAATCCACGTCTGTCCAGTGGTTAATGGCTAATGTTTTTTAAACAATTAGCCATTTGCCATTCGCGATTAGGGATTAGCAAATTATCAATCTGCTCCCAAAAGACTCACCAACAAAGCCTTCTGCGCGTGCATTCGGTTTTCTGCCTGATCCCAAACCCGCGACTGAGAACCTTCGATAACAGCATCGGTAATTTCTTCCTCTCGATGAGCAGGTAAACAATGCAGCACAATTGCATCAGGATCGGCAATACTCAACAGCTGCTCATTCACTTGGTAAGGTTGAAAAATTGGAATTCTGGCATCTGCTTGTTCCTCTTGACCCATACTTGCCCATACGTCGGTATAAAGCACATGGGCACCTTTGGTGGCAGCTTCAGGGTCGTTAGTAATTGTTACCTCAGAGTTAGTCTGTGCAATCTTTTTCGCTTGCTCGACAATTGCCGCATCGGGTTGATACTCCGTAGGTGTAGCAATTCTCACATTCATCCCCATCAACGCGCAGCCCAAAAGCAGGGAGTTTGCCATATTATTACCATCTCCCAGATAAGTTAAAGTTAGCCTATCTAGCGTTCCAAAGCATTCTTGAACAGTTAATAAATCAGCTAAAACCTGACAGGGATGTTCTAAATCCGACAGCGCATTGATAATCGGAATCTTGGCATAGTTCGCAAAAGTTTGCAGATCCTCCTGCTCAAATGTCCGAATCGCTAAGATGTCTAGATAGCGATCCAACACTCGTGCTGTATCGGCTAACGGTTCTCCCCGGCTCACCTGGGTAACATTAGGATTAAGGTCTATCACCTGACCGCCTAGTTGGTACATTGCCACTGAAAAGCTGACGCGAGTCCGTGTAGACGCTTTATAAAACAACAGCCCTAACACCTTATTGCAGCGCAAATTTAGCTGATGCGTCTTCAGCTGAGCTGCCAAATCCAAAAGTTCTTTCATTTCCTCAGCACTGAGGTCTGCCAGACTTAGGAGATCTCGTCCTTTCAATGCTTCCATTTTTATCCCCGATGAGTGAAGTAAAATGCGTTCCCGCAGAGTGAGTCTTAACGGAGCGCGTCGTTTTGACTCTACTTGGCTCTTGTTATACCGTTTTAAAACCCTACCAGATTTTTATCAACTTAGCTGTGGCAGAGAATTGTAAGGACAAGTTCATGAGTAACCAGAAGTGTTTCCAGGTACATCTAGGGTAAAACTTTCGGGATAGCAACCCATTTTTGCAGAATTTAACGGGTTTGAAGGGAAAATGTTTTTTCTGTTCCAGCAGCTTAATAGAGAGTTATTCATCCCAAATTTAGGCTTCTCCAGTCTCTTTCAACCCTAGTCATCGAAAATATCTTTTCAACCGAGAAATAAACCACTATAGAGTCAAAATAAACCTTAAAAAAGGTATTGATATGGTAAAACTTCCTTTTGTATCCTTTCAGCAAAAAAAGTAAGCAAAAGCTCAGCCTGTTTCCCCTACCTAGAAAATAGGTTGCAAGAATTAACAAACTGATGTATACCGCTTAGGGGGGTTAGACTTAAAATTTTTAGTATAACTTTAAGCCATTTAAGGATATTTACTAAGATAATCATTGATTCATAAAAATAATTAGAAATATCACAGAAATATAACTTTTCCAGAATCCCGAATATGAAATTTCCCTTCGCGGTGAAAATAGGGCTGGCTATCTCGCTTCTTTCAGTTGGAGTCACCAGCACTAGCGTTTATTTTTTCTACTCAAAAACAAATCAAATTGTTTTAAACCAGATGTCAGAGCGGCTGAAAGATGTAGGTCGTCAAGGAGCATCTTCGTTAGAGCAAGACGAAAAACAAACAATTCAGCAGCTTCGTAAGTCCCTTGAAAAAAATTCTTTGCCTATAAGCGAAAAAATCAGAACCCTAGAACCTGGAGAAATCACGGCTTCTTTACCACCTAAAATTGCTCAAGAATATATAAAGTCCCCGGAGTATCAAGCTCTTGTAAAAATTTTGATAAAAATCAGAAATAGCAGCCGGAGAAAAGTATTTCCTGTGAGATTCTTGAGGCAAACATCGGAAGCAAAAGACAAGATTCCGCTCATTCGCTCAACCTATCTTATTGTCAGCATTCCAGAATCTCCGAGATATCGAATTGTCAAGTTTCTGGCTCATGACGCTTCTCAAAAAACACTAGATCAGAAAGAAAAATTGATTGGAGATTTATACGCAACTGAGCAAAATGAACTACAGCAAGCTTTTGAGGGGGAAGCACAAGCCGGCAAAAAATTTTATACAGATGAAGTTGGCACTTTTCTCAAAGCAGCCATTCCCATTAAAGATGAAAAAGATAATGTTATTGCTGTTTTAGTTTTAGAGTACGACGGTACCCACGAAATCAATCAAATTCACAAATTACGATATATTTGCATCAGTATTATTAGTATTAGTTTAGCCTTATCACTGCTCGTCGCATTTTTGCTGGCGCGTTGGTTGGGAAACCCTATCGAAAAATTATTAGAAGGTGCTCAAAAAGTATGCGATCGCAACTTTGACATCTTTATAGATGTTAAAAGCAAAGATGAGTTGGGACTGTTGGCAGATGCCTTTAATTCGATGGTAGCGGAAATACGAGACTATGCCCAAAACCTAGAATCCAAAAATAAAGATTTATTACAAATCAATCAACTAAAAGATGAATTTTTAGCTAATACTTCCCAAGAGCTACAAACTCCTTTAAATGAAATAATCGGTATCACTGACTCTCTTTTAGAGGGAGCTGCTGGACAACTGTCGGAAATTCAAAAGCAAAATTTGTTAATGATTTTGCAAAGCGGTCAACGGCTAGCAAATATGGTTAACGATATTGTTGATTTAGAAAAACTTAAGCATAAAACACTGGGTTTAAAACTCAGACCAGTAGGAATGCAAGAAATTGCCGATGTAGTTTTAACTCTTGCTAAACCTTTCGCAGATATCAAAGGTTTGCGCTTGGTTAATCGAATTGAACCTACTGTACCAATGGTATGTGCTGATGAAAATAGAGTTCAACAAATCCTGCATAATTTAGTTAGTAATGCGATTAAATTTACTGATACAGGTAGTATACAAGTTGTTTCTTCAGTTGCGGATAATTACATGGAAATTACGGTTGCAGATACCGGAATTGGCATTCCAATCAATAGAATAAATACCATTTTTGATGCTTTTGAACTTACCGAAGAATCTATTTCTAGACCTTACGTAGGGACGGGCATCCGCCTTGCAGTTACTAAACAACTGGTGGAATTGCATGGCGGCAAAATTTACGTAGAATCCATTCTAAAAAAAGGTTCGCGGTTTACTTTTACGCTACCGCTGGCAGGAAAATTGGAAAGTATACAACAAACGCTTTCCAAAGAACTCAGTTCAAAAGAGGTTGAAATTCAAAACTTTCAGTTTGAAAGGTTACAAGATTACCTACAACCTGCACCCCAAGAAGGAAAATTTAAAATTTTAATTGTAGATGACGATCCGGTTAATCTTCAGATCCTTAACAATTATCTCTATTTGGAAAATTATACGGTTTATCAAGCGAGGAATGGAATCGCTGCTTTAGAAGCCATTGAGCAAGGTCTAAAGCCTGATTTAATTTTACTTGATGTAATGATGCCAAAAATGTCAGGCTATGAAGTTTGCAAAAAAATTCGCCAAACTTTCCCTGCCAATGAATTACCAATTGTGATTGTGACAGAAGCGCATAGCGTTGCTAATTTATTAGAAACCTTTGGGTCAGGAGCCAATGATTATCTAACTAAACCTATTTCAAGACACGAATTAATAGCACGAATAGAGACTCATCTTGAGCTTTCCAAAATAAATATTGCTTATGGTCGATTTGTGCCCCGTCAATTTATTAGTTTGCTGGGAGAAGAAAGCATTGTTAATGTAAAGCTAGGCGATCAAGTGCAGAAAGACATGACAATCCTCTTTTCTGACATTCGCAACTTTACGAGCCTTTCAGAGGCGATGTCACCCAAAGAGAATTTTAATTTTATTAATTCCTACTTGAGTCGGGTGAGTCCCGTTATCCGGAATAATAATGGTTTTATAGATAAATATATTGGAGATGCGGTGATGGCGCTTTTCCCGGAAAGCGCTGAAGATGCTTTGCGGGCAGCGATTGAAATGCAAAAACAAGTTTCGCAGTACAATATGGAACGCCGAAGAAGCAATTTACCTCCTATCGCTATCGGCATTGGCATCCATAGCGGCAGTTTGATGCTAGGCACGATTGGAGATGAACAGCGTATGGAAGGGACAGTGATTTCAGATGCAGTGAATCTGGCGTCTCGTCTGGAAGATTTGACCAAAGCCTACGGAGCTTCTATTATTATTAGTGAAAAGACTTTGCTGGGTTTAGAAGATCCCACTCGATATAATTATAGATTCTTGGATAAAGTTCATATTAAAGGTCGTAAAGATTTATCGCCTATTTTTGAAGTTTTTGATGGTGTTATCTTAGAGACTTTAGAGCTAAAAAGCAAAACCAGAAGCTCTTTTGAATTGGGAATTCATCTCTATTACAGCCAAAAATATGCCTCTGCGGAAGAAATTTTCAAGAACGTCTTAGAGCAAAATAATCAAGATAAAGCGGCTAGCCTCTATGTTAAACGTTGCCAGAGATTGCAAAAACAGGGAACCGATGAAAGATGGGACGAAATTGAGTCTTTCGAGGAAGCCTTTTAGGCAAAACAACAGGGAGGGATGTTTAAAGAGTGGGTTGCAAAGGCAACCTACATCGCCGATTACCAATTCTGCGATTAAACGCTTGCTTTTAAGCCTTCCAGGTCTCTGTCTAGGAATGGTTTTACCTTCTGTAACGGCTTTGATGCCGAGTCGGGTTTTGGCTGCGGAAAAAATATTTATTTCCTATGGACCGATACAGTTATCCCTTCCGGTTTCGGCACTGGAAGAATATGCCAGGGAAGGCAAAATCAATCAGGATTTAGGGTTTTATGCTCAATTTTTTAAGCCGGAACAGCTAGAGCAGTTACGGAGGATTTTGCAAACTCGTGCGAATGTGAGTCCGGTGGCAGTGGCTCAATTTCTCTACACACCGCAGGGGGAAATTCTGCTGCGGCGGGTTGGCGAAATTATTCAAACAAAAGCGTTTCAACCGGGTTTTTATGCAATTCGAGCTGCTTTAATTCAAGCTGCTGCCGATCCACAAGGATTGACGCCACTGAATGTACTGCGAAAGTTTCCGACTTACGCAATTCGGATTAATTCGGATCGGGGCTTTGAGATTATTGATGAGCTGAGCAACCTAATCGGGAAAACTCAAGGAGCGATCGCTGCTGTTGAACAGGAAGCTTTGGCTGAAATCTCAGCTCAGTCATCCACTCAGATGCCCTTTCAGCCATCACAAATGGCAACACCGTCTAATATTCCCGCAGGGCGGGATTTACAGCAACCAGGGCCGCTAAGCTGGGAAATGCAAACCCTGACGCTCAATGACCTCAGCCGCAGCCGTACCTTCCCAGTCGATGTTTATCTGCCGCAGTTGAGCGGACGAGCCGCACCTGTGATTGTAATTTCTCATGGGCTGGGAAGCGATCGCTTGTCCTATGCCTACCTGGCGAGACACCTAGCCTCTCATGGATTTGCAGTGGCTCTGCCAGAGCATCCAGGCAGTAATTCCCAGCAGTTGCAGGCTCTAATTAGCGGTCTGACAAGCGATGCGGCTCCTCCCAGCGAGGCGGTTGACCGTCCTCTAGATATGAAGTATTTGCTAGATCAACTGGCAGCTACTTATCGAGGACGACTAGATATGCAAAACGTCGGCGTCCTTGGTCAATCGTTTGGCGGCTACACAGCGTTGGCGCTGGCGGGTGCAGAAATTAATTTTGAGAACCTGGAAAAAGATTGCACTGCTATCAATAGTTCGTTGAATCTGTCGCTGTTGCTCCAGTGTCGGGCGCTGCTATTGCCGCAAATTGATTATCAATTGGGGGATGACCGAATTAAGGCAGCGATCGCGATCAATCCAGTTGATAGTAGCATCTTCGGAAAAAGTGAGATGAGCGGCATCAAAGTTCCGATAATGTTATTTGCCAGCAGTAACGATACCGCCGCACCCGCTTTATCAGAACAGATTAAACCCTTCACTTGGCTGACAACCCCCAACAAATATCTGGTTTTAATGAAAAAGGCAACGCATTTTTCCACTTTGGGAGAAGCGTTTGAAGGTACTGGGGTAGTCAAGATTCCGCCACAAGTTGCGGGACCAAATCCCGTGACTGCTTTTGGATATGTGAAAGCCCTGAGCCTAGCTTTTTTTAAAACCTATGTTTCTAACGAGCCAGAATATCAACAATACCTGAATGCTTCTTACGCTCAATATATCAGTCGAGATGAGATTCCTTTAGTTTTGATTCAGTCTTTAACAGAGGAACAATTGCAGGGAATCAGCAATACTTCTACTGCTCAGCCAATCCCATCTCCTACACCCAATACTTTTCAGTTAAGCTCTCCCCCAGCCCTTCCCCTGCAAGGGGACGAGAGGAATTCTTCCCCATCTCTGCCAGGGGATAGGGTAGAGGCGTTAGGTGTGCCTTACCCGAAAAATATTGCTCCTACACCTTAACTAGAATATGCAATCGGATGATTTGAAATTAGCTCAACTAAAACAAAAACTAAGCAGTGTTAAGCGTTCAGCTTGGAAACCTATCGTTCAAGAAGGTGATGGAGATTTAACTGCATCAAAGTTTGCTGGAAAACCTTGGCTGAGTGCCGATGAGACTTGGCCTACTTGTCCTAATTGTCAAAAGCCAATGCAGCTATTTTTGCAACTGAATCTTGATAAGTTGCCTGAAAGCTTGAATGGAAAGTTTGGCAACGGTTTATTACAATTTTTTTATTGTACTAGCTACGACAAGCCTCTTTGCGAGGTTGATTGTGAGGCTTGGGAACCATTTGCAACAACTAAACTCGTGAGAATTATCCAACCAAACACCACACCATCAGAGATGGATATCCCAGAAATAGAAGATTTATTTCCTGCTAAGTTAATTGTAGGATGGGAACAAAGGGACGAGTATCCTGGCAGGGAAGAGATAGAACTAGATAACTATACAATAGATAATAAAGCTTTTGATATTGTCTACAAGCGCCCTCGAAGAGAAGACAAGTTAGCTGGTTGGCCTAGTTGGGTACAATTTCCTGAATATCCAAATTGTCCAACTTGTAACCGCGAAATGAATCAATTTATTTTTCAAATTGATTCAGGAGATGATAACAATAATATTCTTTATAACTGGGGTGATATGGGAGCAGCATATCTCGTCCAATGCCCAAAACATAAGGAACAAGCTGCTTGTCTGTGGCAGTGCCACTAATTAAAAACTTATAGGATTAAATGCAAGGATTTCTTAACTTAAATAAACCTGTTGGATTCACTTCTCACGATTGTGTCGCCAAGGTGCGAAAACTCTTGCGCCTCAAGCGCGTGGGACACGCAGGAACTTTAGATCCGGCTGCGACTGGCGTGTTACCAATTGCGCTGGGCAAGGCGACGCGACTGTTGCAATATCTGCGGCAGGATAAGGCTTATCGGGGGACGATTCGGCTGGGAGTAAGGACGACGACTGATGACTTGGAAGGGGAAATAATCAGCACCCAGCCAGTACCAGAATTAACTTTACAACAGGTGCAAGCAGCCTTAAAGAAATTTGAGGGCAAAATTCAGCAAGTGCCGCCAAATTATAGTGCCATTCAAGTTGAGGGAAAACGCCTGTACGATAGGGCACGGGCGGGGGAAATTATTGAAGTTCCAGCGCGAGAGGTGGAAGTTTATAAGCTAGAAATATTGGAGTGGAGAGAAGGAGATTTTCCTGAATTAGATGTCGCGATCGCTTGTGGCCCTGGAACTTATATTAGAGCGATCGCTCGCGATTTAGGTTTGGCGTGTGCAACTGGCGGCACCCTTGCCGCCCTGACTCGCACTGAGAGTAGCGGCTTCCAGCTATCAGATAGCCTGACTTTTGAAGAATTGGAAGAACAGCTCAAACAAGGAACGTTTCATCCAATTCTAGCGTCGGCAGCTTTGGGGCATCTCCCAGCTGTCACCTTACAAGCAACAGACGCTAAAGCCTGGTGCCAAGGTCAGCGCATTCCTTTTCGCCCCCTTTCCTTTCCTGCCTTGACGGACGCTGAAGAGGGAAAGTTGCGGCTGAACGATGAAGAGGGTCGTTTTTTGGGCATAGGCTGCCTGCTTGCCTTAGAAACTGGCTATCTACTGGTTCCTCTGATGGTATTTGAGCCACTTTGAGCCATGTTTAGAGGAACACCCGCTTTCTCGCGTGCGCGATCGCTGCGATGCCTCTGCGAGCCGGTCGCCAGGATAATCGTTTTAGAGTTAGAACTGGCCGCATGATAGCCGTGTGCGAACGACTTGGCTGCTTTTGGAGAGAATTTTGGATGCGATCGCTAAAATCAACGTTAATTTATATTGCAATTATTCTTGGATTTATTTCGAGCTACGCGAACAAATCATCGGCTCAAGATTCTGATTTCGCCACTTTAAGTCGAGAAATTATTAGCAGACTGAATGGAAATTGTCAGGGTTCTACGCAAGTTAGCTATCAATCCCAGAAACTAACCTCACCGAATGGGATCAATTCAATTTATCTGAATATGAATATTCGGAGAGTTGGTCAAGCCAACAGTCGGGCAAACAATAACTTGTTGATAAAATGTAATCCCAATACTGCTGATAAAATCCTTGGAGAATTAGTGATTGAAAAGGATGGACTATCAAGTACAAAAAGGCTGGGAGATATTCTGGGCTTAAGTAACAATATTCATAACTACGTTATTGCTAATCCAGTCTCTTTTTCCCCGGATGATAGATATTTAGTGCTAAGATTAGATGTTTTTGATGGATTGAATAACTCTTGGGTTAATCATCTAGTTTTAGATACTCTTAATAGTTATAAAATATTAGCTTTTTCCAATTGTGAAGGATTTGAAAGCAATTCCTATTTAGGATTTATTTCATCTTCTGAGATAGTTTTTGCTTGCGAGAATCCTAGCGAACCAGGCCCCATAGAAGTTTTTAATTTTCAAAAAAGGTCTCGACAGAAGATTTCCACCCGGAAACCTTCAAGGGAATTAGTGAAAATTCTTGACAAAGTTCGTTCCTATGGCTCAGTCTCTTCGGGATTTACCATCGTCAATGAACAGCAGTTTCCTCCTCAATAAAAATTAAACTGTTGGATATAAACTCTTACGAGTTCTTTTTGGAACGATAGACTTTGTAGAGCAGTCCTAAGTTGTGAAGGCGAGATCCCCGACTTCTCTAAGAAGTCGGGAAGCGAAAGGGCCAGCATCTCAACACTCCAATAGGATTGCGATAGAGATGTCCCATTTCGCCTGTTTACAAACTTTCTTGTTGATTCAAAATTACTGAGTCTATAGCTTGGGTTTAAAAATAGTGAAATTTAACTCTTGTGCTGGGTTCCGTTCCTCAAACCAGCCTACTAAACTCCAGTAATCTAATACTCGGAAGAAAGTAATTTAGTCCTAAAGTAGACACATCGATCGATATTTTCCTATAGGAGTAAAAACATGACCCAAGCACAAGTAGCACCTTATGGTTCCTGGAAATCGCCCATCACCTCTGACTTAATTGTTTCTGAAACGATTGGAGTGGGGCAGATTGCCTTTGATGGCGAGGATATTTACTGGATTGAGGGGCGACCCGCAGAAGCCGGACGGACTGTGATTGTGCGACGTACCCCAGAGGAGAAAACGATTGATGTTACTCCACCTCCCTTTAACGTCCGAACCCGCGTCAATGAATACGGCGGCGGTGCCTTCTGCGTCGCTGATGGCACTATTTATTTTTCTAATTTTGCGGATCAGCGCCTTTATCGGCAGACTCCAGGTGCAGAACCGCAACCGCTGACACCAGAAGGAAGCTTCTGCTATGCAGATGGAGTAATTGACCGGAAACAGCGGCGGTTGTATGTTGTGCGCGAAGACCACACCACAGGCGATCGCGAACCAATCAATACCTTGGTTAGCATCAACTTGGAAGATGGTGATGATATTCGGGTGTTAGTGTCTGGAAACGACTTTTACTCATCTCCACGTCTCAGTCCTGACGGTTCTCAGCTGGCTTGGTTAACTTGGAATCATCCGAATCTGCCGTGGGATGGAACCGAATTATGGGTTGCACAGATTAAAGCGGATGGTTCCTTGGGTGAAAGCCAACGGGTTGCTGGTGGCGTTGATGAGTCTATTTTTCAGCCAGAATGGTCGCCGGATGGCATTTTACACTTTGTTAGCGATCGCAGTGGGTGGTGGAATCTCTACAGATGGCAATCTCGATCCTCCCTAACCTCCCTTAAAAAGGGGGAAAAAGAGGTTAAACCGCTGTGCGAGATGGAGGCTGAATTTGGGCTTCCGCAGTGGGTTTTTGGGATGTCTACCTATGCCTTTGAATCTGAAGAACGCATTATCTGCACCTATACTCAGCGAGGCATTTGGCATTTGGCGAGCCTCGACACGGAGACAGGACTGGAGCAAATTGAGACGGACTACACTGAAATTTCATCCCTCAAAGCATCTGCGGGTCGTGTGGGATTTATTGCTGGTTCACCGACCAAATTTAGCTCGATTATCCAAATGGATCTGGCTACGCGGCAAATAGAAGTGTTGCAGCGATCCAGTAAGTTAGAAATTGATGCTGGGTATTTGTCTGTCCCGCAACCGATTGAATTTCCAACTGAGAACGGATTAACCGCTCACGCTTTCTTCTATCCGCCCCAAAACCGCGACTATACGGCACCCGATGGTGAGTTGCCGCCCTTAGTCGTCAAAAGCCACGGAGGGCCGACAGCAGCCACCTCTAGCCAGCTGAACTTGCGGATTCAATACTGGACAAGTCGCGGATTTGCTTATCTAGATGTGAATTATGGCGGCAGCACCGGCTATGGACGCGCCTACCATCAGCGGCTAGATGGGCTGTGGGGAATTGTGGACGTGGATGATTGCGTGAATGGGGCGCGGTATCTGGCTCAGCAAGGCTTGGCGGATGGAAACCGGATGGCGATCGCTGGTGGTAGTGCGGGTGGCTACACGACGCTGTGCGCCCTGACTTTCCGCGATATCTTCAAGGCAGGTGCAAGTTACTACGGCGTCAGCGACTTAGAGGCGCTGGTTAGAGATACCCACAAATTTGAATCGCGCTATCTGGATCGGCTGATTGGCCCTTACCCAGAACGGCAAGATATTTATCAGGAGCGATCGCCTATTTACTTTACGGAGAATCTCTCTTGTCCGGTCATTTTCTTTCAAGGGCTAGAAGACAAAGTTGTCCCACCCAACCAAGCAGAAATGATGGTAGAGGCGCTACGTGCCAAAGGGTTGCCCGTCGCTTATGTTCCTTTTGAGGGCGAACAGCACGGTTTCCGCCGTTCGGAGAATATTAAACGCGCCATTGATGGGGAATTTTACTTTTATTCTCGCGTCTTCCAGTTTGAGCTTGCCGATCCCGTGGAGCCAGTTGCGATCGCGAATCTTCCTGAATCATGACCAACCCTCAGGCTGATTACGATAGCCCTTGGAAGGAAGCTTTGGAGATTTATTTTACTGACTTCATGGCTTTCTTCTTCCCGCAAGCTTATGCTGACATCTACTGGTCGCAGGGCTACGAATTTCTCGACACCGAACTTCAACAAGTCGTCCGCGATGCAGAACTGGGGAGGCGTCGAGTCGATAAACTGGTAAAAGTCTGGCGACAAAACGGCGAAGAAACTTGGGTACTGATTCACATCGAAGTTCAAAGCAAAGTCGATGCTAATTTTGCTGAGCGGATGTATGTCTATAATTACCGCCTTTTTGACCGATACCGGCGGCAAGTTGCCAGCTTAGCAGTTTTAGCAGACGAGCAAGTGTCTTGGCGTCCGCAGAGTTATGGCTATGAAATTTGGGGCGCAAGAGTTAGTTTGCGGTTTCCCACTGTCAAACTATTGGACTATGAAGCGCAGTGGCAAAGTTTAGAGCAAAGCACTAATCCTTTTGCTGTCATCATCATGGCTCATCTGAAAGCACAGGCAACGCGCCGCAATCCCGAAGGACGGTTAGAGTGGAAATTGAGCCTAGTTCGAGGGCTATATGAACGAGGTTACAGCCGGGAAAACATCCTAGAGTTGTTCCGGTTAATTGAATGGATGATGGTGTTACCAGAGGAATTACAGTTTGGGTTTGAAGAAACACTAAGTCGTTACGAGGAGGAAAGAAGAATGCCCTTTATCACGCCAATTGAGCGCAGAGGCATCCGCAAGGGAATCGTACAGAATTCTAGAGAGAATGTCATCGAAGTTTTGGAGACACGGTTTGAAACGGTGCCCAGCTCGATTGCTGAGAGTATCAATAATCTCGAAGATTCGGCAGTGCTAAAACAGCTTCTGAAGCGGGCAATTACCATTAGCTCCTTGGAAGAATTCCAACAAGCGATCGCCCAGCTTACCTCTCAGGAAGAATCGGAAACAGCTTAAAGTCACAATTTTTAAACGGAGATTAATTCATGCCTGACGAACCGATATTCAACATTAACGAAGAAATGTATGAGACGCTGCTAGAATTCCAGCAGCAAATTGAAGCAGGCGAAGTCGAATCACCAGCGGAAACGACACAAGAACCAGAACATCTCGACACGACTAGAGAATCTCTGGAAAATGTTTACTTGGCTGAGAGTGATTCAAAACACCCTCTTGAGTAAAGGTGCAGGTAGCAGGGTGCGATCGCGCTTGTGAGTCGTGGGGAAAGCGAACCGACAGGTCGGCGCTTTGCTATCGCACCCTTCCCTTCTTCATCCGTCTATTGTTTGCCTAAAATTAAGAGCCATTTTGTCCCAATAACGCCGTACAAAAACGCCTAATTGAGAAGCGCCAAGAAATTAGCAATATGATTGGGTGGTTTTTGCTGAATAATATTTGATTGAATAGGAAATGCAGAAAAAACAAAAATTCCCCTACTTAGTTGGTTCCAAATGGACAGCCCAGCAAAAAACGTGGGGATGGCGACATTTTCAGGTAGTGAATCGCAAAAACCAAGGCAAGTTTGTTTTTGCAGAAATGGTTGCTTCCTGTGACCCAAATGTGCGTTTCTGGATTAACGCCAAGCTGCTAAAAAATCCCTCCCAGTGGCAAGCAGGCTGGCAATCTTTGCAAGAAATGGAGGAAAAGGAAAATAGCGAATTAAATATTGAAAGTCCAATCATTTCTAATTTTTAATAATTCCTATGACTGCTGTTTCCCTTGAGAACGTCCGCAAACTCTACAACAAAATCCCTGTCGTCAACGACCTCTCCTTTACGATTAAATCTGGAGAGATGTTTGGACTCCTTGGCCCTAACGGTGCAGGGAAATCTACGACAATTCGGATGCTAACCACATTGACAAAACCCAGTGAAGGTCAAATTGAGGTCGCTGGATATGATGTGGTACGACAACCTTTGCAGGTAAAACAAAATATTGGGGTGGTATTGCAACAAATCAGCGTGGATGCCGATTTGACGGTTTGGGAAAATATGGAACTGCATGGGCGGATGCACCATATTCCCCAGCACCAGCGACAGCAGGACATCGATCGATGGCTGGAATACGTGGAACTGGTAGACAGGCGAGATAGCCTGGTAAAAACCCTTTCAGGTGGCATGAAGCGCCGATTGCAGATTGCCAGAGCCTTATTGCATCAACCTTCTATTCTTTTTTTGGATGAGCCAACGGTGGGATTAGACCCGCAAACGCGCCGCCGTCTCTGGGAAATTATCCGAGATTTGAATAAGCAAGGGATGACGATGCTGCTGACGACGCATTACATGGATGAGGTGGAATATTTGTGCGATCGCATTGGTATCATGGATGCCGGTCAATTGATTGAGCTTGGCACCTTGCAACAGCTGCGCTCTAAACACGGCGAAGGGTTGGTGATGAAACAACAAGGAGATCGCTGGGAATACAAATTCTTCCCCAATCTGGAACAAGCCAACGCTTATCTTGACGCTGCACCGGATAAAACTGGTATGATGGTTCGCCCGTCCAATCTAGAAGATATTTTCGTTGAACTCACAGGACGCCAGCTAGACTAACCCATTTAGTCATTCGTCTTTTATTCAGAGTCTCTTCCCCATGACGAATGACGAATGACGAATGACTGACTAATGACGAATGACTAATGATGCCTCGCCTCGCCTCGAAAATTGAAGCCATTCTTTATCTCAAGGGTAAGCCGATCTCGGTTAGCGAAATTGCCGAATATGCTGAATGCGATCGCGATAACGCCGAAGATGCCCTGATTGAACTCATGACTGACTATGCCCACCGGGATAGCGCCCTAGAAGTGGTGGAAACGCCTGAAGGCTTTACCTTACAATTGCGCTCGCCCTTTCAAGGTTTGGTAGAGGCGTTAGTGCCGCTAGACTTAGGCGTGGGAGCCTTAAGGACGCTGGCAGCGATCGCCCTCAAAGGCCCCATTACCCAATCTGAGTTGGTCGATTTGCGCGGTTCGGGAGCTTATCAGCACGTCCAGGAACTTGTCGAACTGGGTTTTATCCGCAAGCGCCGACAAGCCGATGGTCGTTCCTACTGGTTACAGGTTACGGAAAAATTTCATCAATATTTTGAAGTCGAACAACTCCCCCAACTGACTCAGCAGGATGTACCGTAAAACCAGCCATTTGGTGTTTCACAGAGCATATTTTTCAAAAAATCTCTCTATCGGCTTACATTTGATAACCAATAGTATGGAGTAGCCAAACAACACAATCGTTTACAGTAGAAGGAAAGCTACTCAAATCTTTTTATTCCAATGGTGTTTAACCCTGAATTGTTCGACCGCGAGCCTGAAGATGCACAAGTCAATCAGCTCCTCCAATATATTCAGCACCAATCTCCAGAAGTTTTAGCGCGAGTTGCCAAATCTGTCACGCCGGACATTAAGCAAATCGTCTCGCAGAACGTTCAGGGACTGGTAGGAATGCTTCCCTCAGAGAATTTTAACGTTCAAATTACGACCGACAGAGAAAATTTAGCAGGTCTATTGGCATCAGCCATGATGACTGGCTATTTCTTACGCCAGCTTGAACAACGGATGCAGCTGGATGAATCGTTGACTGGTTCTTCCCTGTCTCACAAACCTTCTAACAGCGAAAAATTCGCTGATTAAATTTAGTCAAATTCTCAGCGATATGTCATCTGCGATCGCAATTCTGTCTCTAGCTCAAGAGAGGATATTGTTTCGATGAGAAGTTATCGCCTATTTTTGGCATTTTAGGCGATCGCTTCGGTTAAAGTTGCTCGTTTTATTACAAACTTGCGATCGCATAGTTGGCAACTAGCCAATTGGCTTCCTATTTCAGGGAATTTCCCATCTGAACCTAAAAATAGTCTTAGCCGCCAGCCGCAAAAGCAGCCAATATCAAAATTGACAGTAAAAGACCCGGACTAAGCATCAGCGCTAAGGTTAACAGTTCATTGAATTCCATTTTCTTGCACCACTACTAAAGCTCATCTAATCGATAGCGATCCTAACACGGCAATCGTTTCTTCAGAAGCAATAAGCAGAATGAATTATGATTTCAAAATGTAATGAATTAGCTAGATAAATTATTTGAAATTTAATCTAGCTAATTCATTACATTCTCTTCCTGCAATTCCCGAAACCTAACCAGGCTCCCCAAGCCCGGTTGGATTACTTTATGATGAGACGGATTTGACAGGGAACATTTTTACTTAATGCCAGTCCTGAAACACCTTATATTTTAAATCTTATTACAGCCATTTTCTATGAAGCATTTTTGCCTGATTTGCAGTTAAAGCTTTCAGTTCCTTGAAAAAAATTTCCTATAGTTTTGTCAAAATGCCTTTGTTAAAGATTATTTTGCGTTTAATAGGATTGAAAGTTCCCAGAAAATAAATTTTAAAAAATACTTAGTAATCAGCCAATACAGGAAAAGAAAATCTTAGATTTTTTCTAGCATTTATCGTCAAAGCTAATGATTATACTTTCTAAGTAATTTCACCTATACAAATAGGCATAAATTCCCCCAAGTGTAAATACTTTATCTATAAAAATTTGCAAATGTTAAAAATTATTGTTAAATTTCAGGGAACGCCATAAAAGATGATACCCAGCGATGAATAAGTTCTTTTGGATTATTCCGTCACCGCCAACGCTGCAAGCCCAATCTCGTGTTTATGACCTGAAAGCGCGGCTAGACTGGGGTGAACCGGCTTTGACGATTATTGATGTAAGCGATCGCAGCCAATTTAATATTAGCCACATCATGGGAGCTATCCCCATGCCGATGAACGAATTAGTCGATCGCGCCCTCACCAAATTGGAACTCACCCGTGATATTTACATTTACGGTGAAACCGATGAAGAAACCGCAGTTGGTGCTACAAAACTGCGTGCGGCTGGCTATCAACAAGTGTCTGAAATCAGAGGGGGCGTAGCGGCGTGGAAAGCAGTAGGTTTTCCAGTTGAGACGATTCTGACTGCTAGCTGTTAATGAATTGTGAACCAGTAATCGCTAATACATGAGAAACGTAGATTTAACCGCTATTTCTTGTGTAGGGGTATGGCATTACCATGCCCCTAGAGGACGTGAATTTTATAAGTTATTGTATCCACGTTTTTAGTGTTCAAAAATATCCTTATATTGCAGCAAATCCAAATTCACAATCGTGGGCAAACATTCAAAACATTGCTGAGCAACTTCCCACCGCCCTTCGCGTTGCAGCATTGCAATTAGTTTTTGTCGCACGCTGAGTAGATAACGAACATCATTCGCTGCATAGCGGAGTTGTTCTTCGGATAAGTTTGCAGCATTTCCCCAGTCTGAACTTTGAGCCGTTTTGTCAAGTTCTACCTTCTCTAGCTCTTGCACCAACTCCTTTAAACCGTGGCGGGAAGTATAGGTACGGGCAAGCTTGCTGGCAATTTTAGTACAAAAAATGGGAGTTACATAGATGCCTAAATTTTGCCGTAGTTGGGCAACATCGAAACGGGCAAAGTGAAATAGTTTTAGGACATTGGGGGCTTCCATCAGTTGTTTTAATTTGGGAGCGTCTATCTGTCCTTTGGCAATTCGCACGACTGTAACCCGGTTTTGAGCGTCACACAGCTGCACCAAGCATAAGCGATCGCGTTGGGGTATCAATCCCATCGTTTCAGTATCCACTGCGATCGCTGACTCTTGCAGATACTGAGACAATATCTCCTCGGAAAGGTCGCGATCGCATACCTGAAAATCTTCCAATTTTCTCTCCTTATCGGCGTTTAATGAATATTTGAGTTAAGTAATACTCGCCCTTTGCGTTCTTGGCAACACCTACCCCAGTTAAATCATACTGACCTTGAATATTTTTCAGATGACCGGGGCTTTTTAGCCAACCTTCTACTGCTTGCTTGGCTGGATCGCTAAAGCCTTGATTGTATGCCACATTTTCAGATGCACCGCCATAAGAAATTGATTTACCAATTGCCTTCGCTCGCTGCTCAAATCCATTATGGCTGAAAGGAACCGCACCATTTGCCATTGCCTGACTATGTGCCCTTGCCTCTTTGCTAATTCGAGAATCTAGCGTCAGAGGTGGCAAATTTTGGGACTTTCGATATTGATTGATGAGTTCGTGAGTGTACTCTTCCAAGGTTAGGAAATTACTGGAGGAACTGGACGATTTGGGGCTTGGGGTGCCTGGTGATGTTTCATATGGCGAAATTTCGCCATCCGGATTAGGGATAAAATCGCAGCCTCCAGCGCCAACAGCAAGGACAAGCATTCCGAAAATAAGCCCCGCAGCTAATTTTTGCATGAATTTTGTATATATTTGGCAATCAATGTTTGGGAATAATGTGGCAATTCTTTTAGGCTGACAATATAGATTTTCACTATAGCAATTCTATATTTTTTATAAGTTATTTCTTCGGCTCCCCGCCTTCACGTTGCCAAGAATTCATAGAGGGCAAGATAAGTTTCTTCTGGCGCTTCTTCGGGTAGAAAGTGACCGCAATTGATAGCCTTACCGCGTACATCAATTGCGCGATCGCGCCATGTTTCTAAAACATCATATTTGCGCCCAATAATTCCTTTTCCGCCCCAAAGAACTAGCACCGGACAGAGAATTTTTTTCTCCATATCTAGGGTATCGTGTTCTAAATCGATGGTAGCAGCGGCGCGATAATCTTCGCAGGTGGCATGAATCGCAGCGCGATCGCTAAAGCACCGAATATACTCAGCCAAGGCTTCCGGAACAAACGCAGAAAAATCTTGACTCCATCTTTCTAAACAGGTGCGGAGGTAATATTCAGGATTAGCGCCAATCAAGGTTTCGGGTAAGCCATCGGGTTGAATGAGAAAAAACCAGTGGTAGTAAGCCGTGGCAAAATCTCGATCGGTCGTCGCGTACATTTTATGGGTAGGCGCGATATCTAATAATGCTAGTTTCTTAACTCGGTGAGGATGATCGAGTGCCATGCGATGAGCGACTCGTGCGCCCCTGTCATGACCGACTACATAAAATTCTTCATAACCTAATTTTGACATCACCTCGACTTGATCTTGCGCGATCGCTCGTTTTGAATAATTCCGATGACCCGGTTCGCCTTCCGGCTTGGAACTGTCGCCGTAACCTCTCAAATCCGGTGCCACTACTGTAAAATTCTCGGCGAGACGAGGTGCTATTTTGTGCCACATGACGTGGGTTTGAGGATAGCCGTGTAGCAAGAGCAGTGCAGGACCAGATCCCGCCTTAACCAAATGGATTCTTGCTTCAGTGGTATCAATTTCAGCCACATCAAAATTATCGAACATCGTCATTTTTTAATTAACGTAGTGCCCAATCTAAAAATCGCTCAGTATGATAGAGCGCTAACTGGTTGCTAAGCCCCTGAAAGACAGCGTCAAAAGCGTGTTCAGCCCAAGGAATTTCCAGCAAAACCGATATATTTCCATCTGCACGCAGACGTTGATGCATTTGCTGGATAAATTTTAATTGCACTAAATTATCGCGGCTTCCATGCACCAATAAAGTTGGCGGTAGCGATCGCCTAACATAACTAATCGGTGAAGCAAGACGATACCGATCGGGCATGGTCGCAGGCGTTCCGCCCATAAATGTTTTTAAAACCGCTCGCGTATCGATGGGATCGGGGCGTGGCGGGTCGGCATAGCCTCCAGACAGATCCACTGGGCCATAATAGCTAACCACTGCTTTTACAGGCAGTGCATCCGGCTCATAAGCCGCCAGCATTGCTAAATGTCCGCCTGCGGAACGTCCAACGAATGCAATCCGTTCGGGATCGGCCTCGTACTCGGCTGCGTGTTGGTGGATGAAGGCTAAGGCGGCACGCACGTCATCTAGCTGCGCCGGAAAACGGTAGCGCGGCGTGTGTCGGTAATCGATGGCAAAGACACTATAGCCCCTCGCTGCCATATAACGGCTGAAATCAGCGTTTTGGGTTGGGTCGCCGCTCCGCCATGCCCCAGCGTAGATGATAATTAGCGCTGGATAATTGCCGACTTGCGGCGGTCGGTAGAGATCCATGCTCAACGGGACACCATCTGGGTTTGAAAAGACGATGCCAGAGGTATAGCGACTTTCACCCGGATTGATGCCTCGAAACACATCAGCTAGGACGAACGGTTGTTCGCGCATCCCTTTTTGCTGACGATTAGGCAAATTTCCCCTGTAGTTGCCGAGACCGTCTTGCATTGCCACAGCTAGATGCTGTTGTGTCGCTGGCATCTGTAACAGTGGCAAAACACTCAAAAGCAGTGCTAGCAAACTAGCAGCCAAAGCCAGAAATTGCCACGGAGTGCGACGGATCGTTACCAGCACCAACAGACTTGCGATCGCGTTTAGCACCACCAACCAAGGACTGACTTCCGGTGCCCCTACCCCTAATGGCAGTAGGGACATCGTGGGCGCTGGAACCACAATCCAGGAACTCAAGAAAAGTGCCGCACCACTCAAGAGCAAAACTAACGTCTGAATAATTACCGGCAGCCAATGGGACATAATCGGCTGTTCTATTGCCCCAGGTAAGCTTCTAAGACTTGTGGATTGCGCTGAATTTCAATCGGAGTCCCCACAGCAAGATTGCGACCTTCCGCGACAACCCAGACCTTGTCGCACAAGGACATGATTACATCCATATTGTGTTCAATAATCAAAAAGGTCATGCCCTCCTGATTCCATTGGGTGATGTAGTCGCAAATTTGTCTAATCAGCGTCGGATTCACTCCAGCCGCTGGTTCATCCAATAAAATTAGCTTTGGCTGCGTCATCAGCGCCCGTGCCATTTCCAGCAGCTTGCGTTGCCCTCCAGAGAGCGCCCCGGCGTAATCCTGCGCCTTTGCTGCCAACCCCACCGATTCCAGCAGAATCGTGGCTCTTTCTCTCTGCTGCCGTTCTTCCTTCGCCACCAGATGGGGTTGAAAGCAAACTTTCCAAAAGTTTTCCCCCGTCTGTTTTTGAGCTGCCAGCAGCATATTTTCCATCACTGAAAGCCGCGATAGCACCCGCGCCACCTGAAATGTACGAACCATTCCCATCTGAGCAATTTGATACGGCTGCAACGAATGAATCGGTTCGCCGTCAAAAATCACCCGCCCTTTGTCTGGATGAATGAAGTTTGATAGGAGATTAAATAGCGTCGTTTTGCCAGCACCATTCGGGCCAATCAGTCCCGTGATACTGCCTTGCGGTACCGTAATCTCGACATTATCGACAGCCCGAACTCCGCCGAAGCTTTTACAGAGTCCGCTGGCAGCGAGTAAAGCGATTTCTGAGAGTGGGGGTTTTGGGTCTGCTTCGACTAAATCGGGGCTTTCTTCGAGATGCTTGCCGCCCCCATTTAAAGACCCCTCAGACAACCGATTGGGCGGAATGTGCGAGTTATTTGCCAAGGGTCAGTTCCTCTTTTTTCCCTAAGATACCTTGTGGACGCCAAACCATCAGCACCATCAGGATTAAACCAATCACCATGATTCTAAATGCCCCTTCCCGCGAGGCATCCAGTTGCACCAACTGAGGTAAGTAAAAGCGAGTCAAACTATCGTAACCCCAGAAAATCACCGCCCCCAGGATTGTGCCCACGTTGTTACCCGCACCGCCCAAGACAACAATCGTCCAAGCATAGAAAGTCGTCAGTGGCTCAAAGTTATTCGGGTAAACCGTTGTCGTCTGCCATGCCAAAAAAGCCCCAGCGACTCCGGCGATCGCGCCTCCCAGCATGAAAGATTGTAATTTGTACCAAAAGACATTTTTTCCTAATGCTTTAGGAATTTGCTCATCTTCTCGAATCGCTTTTAGCACTCGACCCCAAGGCGATCGCACCAACGTCTCCAGCAGCCAAAATGTCAGCCCCAATACCAGCAGCGACAACACCATCAAACCAAGCTTATCTCCCGGCGGCAAGGCATATCCATATACCCCAAACGATCCTTGCCGAAATTCTTTGCCCATTGGCAACGGCTGATTATTGACAACCAAACGGAGCAATTCGGAAACGCCGATGGTCACAATTGCTAAGTAATCCTCGCGCAACCGTAGAGTTGATAATCCGATTAACAGTCCTAGCAGCGCTGCTAAAACAGCACCGATAGCCACCCCGAAAATTAGGGGAACCCCCTGCAAGCTCAACAACACTGTGGTGTATGCACCGACTGTCATAAAGGCAATATGCCCAAAATTAATCAGTCCGGTGAAGCCCCACTGTAAATTTAAACCCAAGCTAAACAGGGCAAAAATTGTCGTAGAAATTGTCAAAAAGATGAGATAGCCAACCATGCCACGCTTGTGAGACTCAATAAACTATAAACTCTAAGCTCTAAGCTTTAGATTGTCCAAGATCCCTCTAACAAGAAGGCTCTAGGGAATGTTACGTTGTTCGCCAGTGTTTAATTATGAATTTTCTCAGAGGTCGATTACAACGCTTAACTGCTCAGCTACCCGATTTAATCGATCAACTCGCTGATGACAACTTGGATGACGCCTGGAAAGTTCTACAACAGATTTATTATGACCTGTATATGCTCAAAGCCATCCAAGAGTCGAAGCATACCGTACAGCCGGGGGAAACCCTAACTCGCGAAGAAGCTCTCCGGATGTTGCACTTCCCCTAAGTTTTCCCCTGTTCGTCGGCTGAATCAAAGGGTAAAAATCGCTTTTAGTCAAATTTCGCAGTAAAAAGAAAAAGTATCTGCCATTTGGAGTAAGAGCCAGTTGCCCTGTGAAACTAGAAGTGCGCTATGCCCGGTCTTTTCTGCGAGACCTGAAGAACTTAGAATACGCAGCTAGAGAGCGGATATATGAATTCGTCTTTGAGGAGTTCATGCGGATCGAGCGAATTACCGATTTGCCGGAACTCCGGGAAATCGGGTCTGATAGTATCTTCTACCGCTTTACGATAGATGACTATCTAATTGCGATTGAAGTCACCGGGCATCTTGTTAAATTTCTGCGGGTTCTGCCCAAACCGCGTCTTTAAGAGGCTTTCGAGTTGAAAGCCGGTCGTTGTAAGACCGAATAGAGCGGTCTAATGAATTTTCCTGGCTATCTCAGATAAATCTAGCTGTACAGGACTCTAAAGCAATTCTGAATCTCAATTTGGGGTGGGAGAATTACCCAATTAACGAATTGACAGGCTAATTCGTCAAAAGTGATGCTGAAGCTTACCTTAAACTTGTGTTGACTGGAAACACGCTTATTGAGATTTACTTATGGATGCTGCTGCACTTTGGCAACGTTACCAAGAATGGCTCTACTACCATGAGGGGTTAGACTTTTACCTCGATGTCAGCCGGATGCGGTTTGATAGTGAGTTTGTCGAGGCGATGCAGCCGAGGTTTGAGAAGGCGTTTCAGGAGATGGAGGCACTGGAGGGAGGCGCGATCGCAAACCCTGATGAAAACCGCATGGTAGGTCACTACTGGCTGCGCGACCCGGATTTAGCGCCCACTCCGGAAATCAAACAACAGATTGTCCAAACTTTAGAGCAGATTGAAGCATTTGCCCAAAAAATCCACAGCGGCGAAATTCATCCACCCAACGCTCCTAAGTTTACCGATATTGTTTCCATCGGTATCGGCGGATCGGCACTCGGTCCCCAATTTGTCGCCCAAGCGATCGCTCCAGACTTCCCGCCCCTCGCCATCCACTTCATTGACAACACCGATCCGGCGGGCATTGACCGTATCCTCTCCCAGCTCAAAGATCGGCTGAACAGCACCCTCGTCTTAGTCATCTCCAAATCAGGGGGAACGCCAGAACCCCGCAATGGCATGGTAGAAGTGCAAAAAGCCTTCGCTGAGCAGAATCTGAACTTTTCCCCTCAAGCTGTTGCCATTACCGGGGAAAGCAGCAAATTAGATCGGCAGGCAAACTCAGAAGGCTGGTTGGCAACCTTCCCAATGGAAGATTGGGTGGGAGGACGTACCTCGGAGCTGTCAGCCGTAGGATTGCTCCCAGCCGCCTTGCAGGGAATCGATATCCGCGCCATGCTTGCCGGTGCCAAAGAAATGGACACTGCCACTCGCCTGCCCCAAGTCAAGAAAAATCCAGCCGCACTACTGGCGATGAGCTGGTACTTCGCCGGAAATGGCAAGGGCGAAAAAGATATGGTGGTGTTGCCCTACAAAGACAGCCTGCTGCTATTCAGCCGCTATTTGCAACAGTTAGTCATGGAATCTTTGGGCAAAGAAAAAGACCTTGACGGAAATATCGTCTACCAAGGGATTGCTGTTTATGGCAACAAAGGCTCAACCGACCAACACGCTTACGTGCAGCAGTTGCGAGAGGGCGTCCCGAATTTCTTCCTGACTTTCATTGAAGTCTTAAAAGACCGGCAGGGTAACTCCCCCTTCGTCGAGCCGGAAGTCACATCCGGCGACTATCTCTCTGGTTTACTCCAGGGAACCCGACAAGCTTTGTATGAAAACCAGCGGGATTCTGTCACCGTGACGATTCCTCAGGTAAATCCCCGCATGGTAGGTGCCTTAATTGCTTTGTATGACCGGGCTGTTGGACTTTATGGGTTCCTGGTCAATATCAATGCTTATCACCAGCCAGGGGTAGAAGCGGGTAAAAAGGCTGCCGCCGCCATTCTCGACTTGCAAAGACGAGTTTTGCAGGCAGTACAAGAGGAAGGCGCTCCCCTTTCTTTGACTGAGTTGGCTCAGAAAGCGGGTGCCTCCGATCAAATTGAGGCAATCTACAAAATTCTGCGCCACCTTGATGCCAATCAGCGGAGTGTTGTTTTAAAAGGCAATTTGGGCGAACCCAGCAGTTTGAGGGTTTCCGCCATTTAAATGGCTCTAATTATCATAAATTTGGCATTCTAGAGCGAAGACAAAGCTTCAACTCGAAGGATGCTGAATATGGCTCTAATCGAGGAAATTGAGGTCTGTCCGCTAGCTTCTGCAAATAGGGGAGTGGCTAAGTTTTACATCCCCTCAGTTTAAGTTTAAGTAGGGGCACAGCGTTGCCGTGCCCCTATGGCTAATACGAAAGTTTAGAGACTCTACCTCTCAATGCCGAGACGCTCGTGCAAGCTGCTCAAAACAGTAACTAAAAAGGCACAGCTAAAACTGAGAAATTCAATCCTTCTCCTTCTTAATTTGTCAATAAGCTGGGGCAAGTCAGAACAAATACGTCCCTTGTTCCTTCACCGTGAAATAGTGGCTGAATGGGAGTTGTATAGTGAAAAAATTCCCGATCGTTGACTAATAGCAGTTCGCCTGGATGAAGAACTTTAGAAAAAACCGGGTCATGCTTTTTGGATTTGTAGAGATGGGTTTCTCCACCTTGAATATTTTCCCGCCCTACAGAAAATATGCCGACAAAATCAGTCCCATCCCGATGAATCCCTTCAGGGGCAGGGTTTCCATAATTATCTGGCGAACAGGTCGTTCTAATTTGATGAACTCCTATTTCAACAGCTTCTGGGTCGAGTTGGCAGTAATCAATAAATGCCAAAACAAGTTTTTTGAAATCTTCAAGCTTCGTAATGGCATCATCTAGTTCGGCATACTCTCGCTTGATATCGCCGACTAATGGATTGTATTGCTTGCTTTGAAACAAGTAACCATGCGGTAGTTTGACTAAGTCATTTCCAAATACTTTGAACCGAGATAATCTTCTGAAACGATAATTATTCTTGATGTAAGGGTCAACAGGAAGATCGCTAAAGAATGGCTTAAAACCTTCTATCTTTACGGAATGGACTTTGTGTAAGGTAAACATCATGGCATAAGCCAAATCCGTCGATCCCGGTAGCGTTTGCATCGCTTTTTCTCCAGTACGCTTCGATCCCCAGTTTTCCTTCCTACTTCAGGAAGGCTATTCTTTAAGCATAAACTTAGAATTTTTAATTTGGTTGTTTATGATACAAAATTAATACAAATTTTTGATAAAGATTCCCTCCCAATGACTCAGTGAAATGTAAAAATTTAGATATAGTTTTACATATTTCTTCCTTCTCTGGGATTTTACTGAACTGGCAGCCTTAAGTTCGCACTGCTTTTACCAAAGCCTCGCACGCTCGCAGGAAAATACCGACATCCACACCGAGAGTTATGTACTGAACTCCGTCATCAATCCACTGCTTCGCTGTTTCAGGATTATCGGCAAATGTGCCCGCAGATTTCCCAGCCTTGCGAATCGTGGTAACGCATTTTTGCATCAGCTCAATTACCCGCGAGTCTTGCACTTGCCCCGGAATGCCCAAAGACTGCGACAAATCATAAGGGCCGAGAAAAATGACATCAATGTGGGGCACGCTGACAATTTCTTCAATATTTTCGACGCCGCGAATCCCTTCGACGTGAACGACAATCAGAGATTCTTCGTTGAGCTGATTTGTAATTTGCGTCCCTGCTGCTGCGTACACGCCAGCACGGGTGTAAAATGAAAGTCCGCGCGAACCAAGAGGGCTATATTTGGCACCACGCACAACATCCGCTGCGTCGGACTGAGTTTCTATCTGAGGCACTTGAACACCGGCACTGCCGATGTCCAGTGCCCGTTGAATTTGCGGTGCGTCGTTCTTGCGGATGCGTACAATCGGTGCCAATCCCACGCAGTCGGCTGCACGGCACAGGTCTTCGGCAACCAGTGTGTTGAGGGCACCGTGTTCCATGTCAATCACGGCAAAGTCAAATCCTGCGTGTCCGCAGATTTCTATAAAAGCCGGATAGGCGCAGTTGATGAACGGGCCGAGGACAACCTCACCTCGCTTGAGTTTCCGTTTCAGTTGATTTTCACGCATTGGTCAGTTTTCACCTTAAGAGGCAGAACAGTGTTCCCACTTTTAGGATGGACTTGACCTATTCTAGGGGTTATGTACGCTCTTCCTCTGTGCCCATGCCTTTGCTCATCGTGGTTGCCGATGACGATCCAGGAATTCGGCTTTCTATATGCGATTATCTGGAAATGTCTGGCTACTCAGTTATTACAGCTGAGGATGGTCAAGCAGCTCTCAGTTTAGTTGAGTCATATCATCCTCATTTGCTGGTAACAGACATTATGATGCCCCGGATGGATGGCTATGAACTGGTGCGGCGTCTCCGTCAACGCCCAGCGTTTCGTCTATTACCAGTAATTTTCTTAACGGAGCGTGCAACGACCTCAGAACGGATTCGGGGCTACCAATTAGGCTGCGATCTGTATCTGCCCAAGCCGTTTGAGTTGGATGAGTTAGGGGCAGTGATTCGCAATCTTTTAGAGCGATCGCAGATGATTCAAGTCGAATGGCGATCGCTGATTCATGCTGTTGCCACACCAGAGAAGGAAGTGGAAGCGCCTGGGCTTCCGCAACATACTCCTTCAAACTCATTCAACCTGACTCAGCGAGAACAGGAAGTTCTCGATTTACTCACCAAGGGTTTATCTAACGCCGACATCGGCAACGAGTTGCACCTAAGTCCTCGGACGGTGGAAAAGCACGTTAGCAACCTGCTGAGAAAAACGGAAACTAGCAACCGAGCCGAACTGGTGCGTTTTGCCTTAGAGCATCATCTAGTGGAATAGTCAATTGCTAACGGCTAATTATTGAATCGAATTAGCCCATTAGCGATTAGCCTGACTAACGTGTTGTAGCAGACCCTCACAGGCATCTAAAAGTAAATCGATGACTTGGTTAAACCCCTCCGGACCACCGTAGTAGGGGTCAGGAACCTCAGTCGCAGTATGGCGGGTGCAAAAGTCACACATCAGCCGCACCTTGTCCCGATACTGCCCTGATGGGTCAAGGGAGAGGATATCGCGGTAATTCTCCCGATCCATTGCCAGAATCAGGTCAAAGTCCTCAAAGTCAGACCTTTGAAACTGCCGCGCTTGACCTTGGAGTTTAATTCCTTTGTGTCCTGCGGCTACTCCCATGCGTCGGTCGGGGGAACGACCAATGTGATAACCAGCTGTACCGGCAGAATCGCAGATGATCCGTTCCTCTAAGTTTGCTTGCTCAATCAAATGGTTCATGATGTTTTCTGCCGCAGGCGACCGGCAAATATTGCCCAAGCAAACGAATAATAACTTGTAGGACATTTGATGCTAAGATGTCTAGTTTTGTACGTTTAATGATTGATACACTTCCCCATTCACAAGTCTCTAATTCCGCACCAGCATTAGAGGAAAGCCAATCGGTATAACTCATTAATCATAAGTGGTCATCTACCCTGGTGTTAAGTTTAGCAACGAAATTGCTGCATACTGGGATCGCAGTGGGATAACGAATGCCGGGATTGAGTTAATCTTTACTTTTGTTATTCTGCCTGACTCCACCGGCAACTCATGAAAGCGAAAGGCAAGCATTTAATCATCCCTTTTTTGCCTTTTACTTCCTTTGTTCGTTGGTCATTTGAGGTTCATTACTTGATGTTTAAAAAGTCCCGCTACAAACCTTATCAAAAACGCCGCCAGCCGCCTTCGCTCCTCATCCTACTCCTAGCTTTGCCCCTCATTTTGATTCTCTTGGAACTGCTTGCACGGGTTGCTGTGAGCGTTGCGGGCAAAAATGCTGAATTGGCAGCCTATGAAGGTGAACCAACAGAAGTTACCGCCTACCGCCTTAAATTCCTCGATCAAAACCAGCAAACCTACGGGGGTTTACCGAATTCTGGGCGTCTGGTTGCCAAACGGCGTTTATCAGTGGGATATCAGCTGGCAGGAAATCAACAGAGCAAATTCTGGCGCATTAACGAACAGGGTTTTCGTGATGACCAGCCGGTTTCTCAAGCGAAACCCAAAGATGAAATTCGGATTTTCATTTTGGGCGGTTCTACAGCTTTTGGTCAAATGAGTTCCAATAACGCAACCACGTTTGCCCATAAGCTCGAAGGTAGTCTGAATATACGGGTAAAGCAGCAGAAAGCTTCTCCAGAGAAATTTCGCCCGGATTTCTTGCCCTACTACAAGCCAGAACGGGTGAAAGCACTCGCCTTGCCGCTACGGATTCGGGAAGGCAACTATCGTGTCATTAACGCGGCGGTTCCTGGCTATACTTCGGGGAACGAACTGGCTGGGCTTGCCCTCCAGATTTTGCCTTACCAGCCTGATGCAATTGTGGTTTTGAACGGGTATGCAGATTTAATGCTACCCAGCACTGAAAACGAAACGAATATCCCTTATGTAGAAAAATTTCTGAACAACGCAGCAGGACATCTGTGGTTTGACCTGACTCAGGACATGAAGCGCTGGCTCAATCAAACCTATTTAGTTAAAGCAACACAGTATTGGGTGTTGAAACCGCAACCGACTGTAGAGCAGCTGACGATGGCAGTGAGAGAAGAAAGCGTCCCTTTAGCACAACGTCTGCCAGCTAACACCACTGAGCTGGAGCGTCGGGTCAAGCGTTATCAAAATCACCAGACACAGATGGTTCGTCTGACAGCAGCAGCGCAGATTCCTTTGGTTTTGGTGGTTCAGCCAGAAATTACGGGGCGCTCAACCAATAATCTTTCTCTTAGAGAACGGGAGCTTTTAAGCGAACTCGGTTCAACCTACACCCAACGAGTGCAAGCCGGGTATGGACAATTAGACACAAAGACTGGGCAGTTACAGAGAAGTTTTCCGCAAAATGTGAAAGTGCTGAATTTTTACAAGCTTTACCAGAATTTCCCAGGTCAGGCTTTTTCAGACGCCATTCACTTGACGGATGAAGCCAATACAGTAATGGCAGATCGGCTCTACAAAACGTTTTTGGAGTTACCAAGGCTACAGATACAGCCAGCAAAGCAGCCGCAATAGGCAGGAGAGCCAGGGAGCAGAGGAGAGAACAAGTAATGTAGAGCCAAATTCTCCTCTATCCCTGAAGTTATTGTGCCTATCTTATAAAGATTTCTAAACCTAGGAAATATTCCCGCAGTTTTGCCTGCTAGCCGTCTCTCTACGATAAGTAGGTGGCAGGCGAGAAGCCTGCCTAAGAAGAGCGGCAGATATTGATGCCTGGGAAATCCCTTAAGGGTTACAGTGGCAGGTCGAGTCCACTGGTGAGGTCTTCCATCCGCTGTCGCATTGTTGCGGTGGATTTTTCGTAGGCATCTTTCATTGCCGCTGTTACAAGTTCAGCTAGAGCATCTGCTCCCTGATTGTAGGCGTCTGCTGAAATTTCTACCCGCAGAGGTTCTTGATTGCCGCTGAGGAAAACCTTAACGCTTCCACCGCTGCTCTCTCCCCCAATCTCCATTTGCTCCAATTCTTCTTGGAGCCTTTTGGCACCTTCTTGAACCTGCTGGGCTTTTTTAAAAGCTTCGGCTAGTTCTTTCATTTTGCCTAAGCCAAAGCCAAATCCTTTCTGTGTCATAACTATTAATGCCGTATGCGATAGACTTGCAAGCCAATTTCAATCTTAGTATCCCTGGCGTCTGGCGACACCTTTAAGCAGGCTGAAACTCACCTAAGATTTTCACTTCTGGTTCTAAGCACAGAGACCAATGCTGTTCCACTTGCTGCTGAACATAGCGAATCAAATGGAAAATATCGCTAGCTTTAGCACCGCCACAGTTGAGGATAAAGTTGGCATGGCGTTGGGCGACTTGGGCACCGCCAATCTGGTAGCCTTTGAGTCCGGTTTGTTCGATCAACCAGGCAGCTTTGTGAGAATCGGGATTGCGGAAAACGCTGCCGCAACTTGGCAAATGGTAGGGTTGAGTGGTTCGCCGTTGCTCTAGATGTTTGGCAGTTGTTGCCATAACTTGAGCTGGGTCGGCTCCCGGTTCAAGTTGGAAGGTTGCCTGCGTCACCAAGCGATCGCCTCCTTGCAGAATTGAGGTGCGGTAGGCAAATCCCAGTTGTTGTGGTGTCAAAATCTCAGCTTTTCCGCTGGGTGAGAGGGCTTGGACGTTAACTAAAATATCAGCGGTACAGCTGGTGTGAGCGCCTGCATTCATCACCACTGCGCCGCCGACTGTACCGGGGATGCCAACAGCCCATTCCAACCCTTGCCAACCGCGTTCTGCTGCCTGCCATGCGAGGCGGGCGATGGGTTCTCCGGCACCTGCACTCACCTGACCCGTTTCGGGGTCGAAGTTGGTGTGGCGGAGATGGCGAGTACAGATGGCTAAACCGGGAAGACCTTTGTCGCTCACCAGTAAGTTTGAACCGGCTCCCAAGAGCGTGATCGACAATTCTTGATACCGCGCCCACTCAAAACTAGCTTGCAGTTCTTCGGTACGGCGAGGAGCTACATACCATTCGGCTGGTCCTCCCACTCGAAAAGAGGTCAGGCTGGAGAGGGGAGCTTGCGATCGCACAATACAATCGGTTCCTGGTAGGTAAAGCGGGGAAGAAGACTTGGTGGATTTTTTCTGGGGGGAAGAAGCGTTTACAACGCTGGCTGGATCATAAGAGAGAGTCATATCAATTCACAAATTTGAATGCCGAGACAGCTGAGGGCACAACATGAGTTTTGAGTAATTTTGAGTGAATCTGTTAGCTGGGAACTTCTTTACTCATAAGTACGACTTCAATGCAGCTAACGGATTCAGTCATCACCGATTACTTGAGACTGGCTTCGTCAGTTTTTTGATAGAACGCCATGACCTCAGGAATAATCTGATTTAGATTCCCCGCCCCCAAAAACAGAGCCAAATCGCCCGGTCGAAGGGTATCTGTAAGTAACTTACAGATGGACGGGAGAGACGGTTGGTAATGCACGTTCGGATGATTACCCGCCACTAATTCCGCGACTTGTTCACCGCTAATCTGCCCCAAATTAGGTTCTCCGGCGCTATAAATATCGCTGAGAATCACAATATCGGCATCTTTAAAAGATTGAGCAAATTCCGGTAAAAAAGCGAGCGTCCGGCTGTAGCGGTGTGGTTGGAAAATAGCGACAAGCCTTCGCGGCGGCAACACTTGCAAGCGAGCTGCTGACAGGGTTGCCAGAAGTTCGCTGGGATGGTGGGCATAATCATCCACAAAGTAGATGCCATTACGCTCGCCCCGCAGCTCAAATCGGCGGCGGGCACCCTCGAAGGTCGCGATCGCCTCTGCAATTACCTCAAAATCCATCCCCAGCTGACGACCCACAGCCACGGCTGCTAGGGCATTGCTGAGATTGTGCTTGCCTAGCAACTTTAAGGAGAGCTTCCCCAGAATTTCTCCCCGTTCCCAAACTTGTGCCTCTGTGCCATCCGCCCGATAATCCACCCGATCGACCGTATAATCAGCCCCAGAATCTCGCTGCAAGCTATAGCTGATTGCGGGTTGCAGAGAATCTCTAACTACAGCACAATCAATGCACCCCACCAAGGTTTTACAGCGTTTAGCGAATATCTGGAAGGTGCTAATCACCTCTTCGAGCGATTCATAGTGATCTGGATGATCCAGTTCAATATTTGTAATCACACCAATTGCGGCTGAGAGTCTCGATAACGACCCATCTGATTCATCCGCTTCCGCAACTAGATAGGGACCGTCTCCTAACCGTGCGTTGCCTCCCCAGGCATTCACTTCACCGCCTACCACGATTGTTGGGTCTAATCCTGCTTGTAGCAGTAAATACCCAATCAAACTGCTAGTTGTAGTTTTCCCATGAGTACCAGCGACAGCAATACTTTGGTAATCCTGAATCAAAGCTGCTAATAAATCAGAACGATGAAAAATCGGACAGCCTAATTCAATAGCTGCCCGATATTCAGAGTTTGCCGGATTGATTGCAGTTGAACAAATCACTTGGGGCAGAGCCATTGCCCTTAGGTTCGTAGATGACCCTCGATTACTCGACCGAGTTGCTCCAGTTTCTACAGGTTCCCTGGAGGGTTCCAGGCGATCGCTTATACCAATGACTGCCGTTGGTAATGCTTCGTAGGCTGAGTCCTCGGTTGGTTGAAAAAATTCTAAGTTTGCGGCGTCTTGACTTCCAAAAACATGAGTGCCAACGGCCTGCAAACGTTTAGTAATATGGCTGGAATGAATATCCGATCCAGATACAGGCAGCTTACGCTTGGCTAGAACGTAGGCGAGAGCTGACATTCCAATTCCACCAATGCCGATGAAATGAAACGGCCTCCCGGTAAAATCAACAGTATTCGGCATCTTAGCTCCTTACACACCACACCACACCAGGCTGCACGGATAACACGCGCTATCATATCAAGAATTGATTTTTCTTGATACAACCTTGCCAAGATTTACAGCACAATCCCAGAGCGCGATCGCAGAATCCGCTTTCGGTCGCTATAACTGCACTTTAGGTCATTCCTAAATAGAGCGGCTTCTATCATGGGATGGTTTTTATCTTTACACGTCAAAATGCATTTCAGTCCGGAAACTTCCTGCAAAGACTAACACCAAGACAGTAGCAGATCATCCGCATTTTTACTGCTTAACCTAGAGAATAGGAAACAAGCCACAACGGATCTTGTATGCAAAACTTGGGAATTTTGGGTGGAACCTTTGATCCCATTCACTGTGGACACCTGTTGATGGCGGAAACTGCTTTATCTCAAGCGGCTCTAAACCAGGTCATTTGGGTACCGAGTCGCTGTCCTGCCTACAAAGTGGCGGTGGAATTTGAGCATCGCGCTCAAATGGTGCAACAAGCGATCGCAGACCATCCAAACTTTGTTTTCTCGCCTCTAGAGACAAATTGCACCCGTCCAGATTATGCCATTAATACCCTTTTAGACCTCCAGATTCTCTACCCGAATAGCCGCTGGCACTGGATTATTGGTACGGACGCTTTCAGAACCTTACCTCGTTGGCATCGACGGCAGGAACTTGTACCCGCTTGTGAATGGTTGGTGGCACCGCGTCCAGAAGAACTGCCGATCCCGGTGGATGATAACCGAGAAAATTTGCTCTGCCAGCAGATTGTTCAACAGCTTGTCGCCCAAGAGTTGACGATTCGCTGGCAGTTGTTGAAAATGCCGAAAGTGGGCATTTCATCAAGTTTGATTCGCCACTATTGTCGCCAAAAACACTCGATTCGTTATTTAGTCCCAGAAGCTGTCAGAGTATATATTTCCATCCACAACCTCTACGGAGGCTGGATTTGAAATTAATTTGGAATTAAAATAATGATTCAAAATTATGAGCCGTTTTAATTTTGAATCTCTAGTTTAATGATTCTTGAATGCTTCAGAACGTTCCGATTCAGGCAGAGCATTCCCTTTGTCAAACAACGCTAATAGGTCATTTGGCTGGGGTTGAATGGCTGCATCATAGTTGGCGAGTGGGCGATCGCTTCTTGATACTGTCCTTTACTAAGCGTGTAGCCTCGTAAATACCAGGCGATGAAGTCGTCTCCGCTTAAGTTTCAGCACTTGGTCAAAAGCTGGTAGCGCTTCTTTGTACTTAACCTAGCCTCCGTAACTCGCAAGCGAGGTTAAACAACTCAATCAGTGCTTTTAACTTAAGCAACGAGTTTCGGGGTAGATATGGAACAACCAGTTAGACTAGGCGCTGGAATGAGAGCAAGTACCCTAAAACTTGCGATTTCTGTAGTTCTCAGAGTACCTAATGCTCCTACCGTCAAAAAATTGAAATTCTTCACTTTATGCTTTTAGGCACTATTCGTACCAAACAATAGCTACAAGTTTTTACAGGGATTAATAATAAGAAAATAGATTTAATTAGCAATTAAATCGCCTAAATCGGAGAAAAAACCAATAAAATAATTATCTAGGCCAAAATTCAGCTCGCAAAAGCCTCAAAATAAGTTCACTTCCGCTTCGACTCGCGCCCCTTCTCATAGCCTCTAGCGGTAGAAGTTGGGCCACGCTGGAAACGAGCACGTCAGCGATCGCGCGGTTTCTCTAGATTTTGTCCTTTGTCCAGTCAAGAAAGATTCGTTTCGATCCCACAACGGATTCGATTTAGGAGAATCGCTGCAAACCACTAGGTAGAATTGTTCAGCCTTTGCGATATGATTGGGGTCATTAACAGGAAATTCTGTAGGTCACAAGACAGAGGGCAAGACGCTGTGATTAGAGTAGCGATCAACGGTTTTGGACGCATCGGACGTAACTTTATGCGATGCTGGCTGGGTCGGGAAAATAGCCATATAGAAGTCGTCGCGATCAATGACACTTCTGACCCAAGAACCAACTCCCACTTGCTGAAATATGATTCCATGCTTGGGAAGTTTAACGCTGATATCAGTTACGATGACAACTCCATCACTGTTAACGGCAAAACGGTCAAATGCACATCGGATCGCAACCCAGAAAACTTGCCCTGGAAAGATTGGGACATTGACCTGATTATCGAATCAACTGGCGTCTTTACCAGCAAGGAAGGGGCATCCAAGCATATCAAGGCTGGAGCGAAGAAAGTTCTGATTACCGCTCCCGGTAAAAACGATGACGGCACCTTTGTGGTAGGCGTCAACGATAAAGACTATGACCACGACAAGCACGTTGTGATCAGCAATGCCAGCTGCACCACCAACTGCCTAGCGCCTGTTGCCAAAGTGCTGCACGAAAACTTCGGCATTATTAAAGGCACGATGACCACCACCCACAGCTATACCGGCGACCAGCGCTTACTGGATGCTTCTCACCGGGATTTGCGGCGGGCACGGGCAGCAGCGCTCAACATTGTTCCCACTTCAACAGGTGCTGCCAAAGCAGTAGCTTTGGTGTTGCCAGAGCTGAAGGGCAAGCTGAATGGAATTGCTTTGCGGGTGCCTACTCCAAACGTTTCCGTAGTGGATTTGGTGATTCAAGTCGAGAAGCAAACCTTCGCGGATGAAGTGAACCAAGCGCTGAAAGCTGCTGCTGAAGGCCCTATGCAAGGCGTTCTGGAATACAACGAACTGGAGCTAGTCTCCAGCGATTATCGGGGTACCGATGCTTCTTCCATTGTGGACGCCAGTCTAACGATGGTTATGGGCGGAGACCTGGTTAAAGTTGTCTCTTGGTACGACAACGAGTGGGGTTACTCTCAGCGGGTTGTAGACTTGGCTGAACTGGTGGGTCAGAAGTGGAAAGCTTAAAAATGCTGAAAGCTTTGGCTTAGGGTGAGTTGTTGGTCGGGATAGACGCCGGTAGAGTCTCCTAACAAGACGTTTGAGCCGATAGTAATTTTCCCGACTACAGCAGCTCCTTTGCCCAGTCGTTTGATTAACGCCTGGGCTTTTTCTAACGGTAAGCACAGCACCAGTTCAAAATCTTCACCACCGTATAAGGCCCAATTCAGAGCTTGCTCGGCAGGCACGAGCTGAGTTAGGGCATGAGAAAGGGGAATTGCGCTGCGCTCGATATAGGCACCCACTCGGCTGCACCGGCAGATTTGCACAATGGCGTCTGCTAGACCGTCGCTGCTGTCCATGCCAGCCACGGGAATTTTAGATTTTAGATTTTTGATGTGGGATGGAAAATCTAAAATTTCCCACAAAAGCGGCAATACATCTAGCCTAGGCTTGGGACGCTGGTGAGCTTCGATTAAAGATGCTTTGTCAGTTTCACTGAGGTGTTGACCAAACTCTGGGTGAAGCAGTAATTCTAGACCAGCTCGTGAGGCTCCGTGAACGCCGGTGACGACAATGGCATCCCCTACCTGAGCATTTGAGCGCCGAAGGATCTGAGTTGGTGAAGCTTGACCAAAGGCGGTAATCGCGACGGTAATCACCGATGAGCGGCAAATATCGCCGCCGACGATCGCTGTATTGTATTGTTGCAGGCATTCGGTGAGTCCCTGATAGAGTCGCTCAACCCAGGTGACAGGTGTATCACCCGTGACACTCAAACCTACAGTAATGCCCAGAGGCAGTGCCCCCATTGCGGCTAGATCGGATAAATTGGCAGCAGCAGCACGCCAGCCAGCGTCTTCTGGGGCAGTGGTGCGATCGCTAAAATGAGTTCCATCTACCAGTAAATCGGTTGTCACTACCAATTCTTGACCAGGCTGAAGGGTCATCACCGCCGCATCATCCCCCACAACTTCCGGCGGACAAAAGCGCTGCAATCGTTCTAATAAACCTTGTTCTCCAATATCTCGAATTTTCATGCATCTAAACTATTCAGTGTCTGATAGTTTAGCGGCTAGAAGAAACGCGATCGCTAAAATCGACTTATCCAGCAACATATCTGTCGTAGCTACCAGCAATTGTCCAAGCTCAGTCTCAAAATGACATTATCTGGCGTTTGGCAGTCTACCTCACCCGCAATCCTTTCTAAATTGGCAAAAAATCGGGACTAGAAGCCTTGTTCAGCATCTAATCCCGATTAATATATGCATTGTTTAAAACAATGGAGAATTAGGACTTAGCAGCTTGGCGGCGGCGAGAAACCACTAAAGCACCTGCTACCATTCCTAAACCTGCAAGGCTTGCTGGTTCAGGCACGCTCACGTTTTGAGCGGCTACCTTATAGTCAGGCCCGTTAAAGCCCTTGTGGCTTGTCAACCGGAGACCTACAGCCTTCTGTGTCCCTTTCAGACCTAAAGAACCAACCTTCTGATTTTCGTTGATTTCTTTGGTGTTGATGCTGTACCCAGCATCCTTCCACATGTCTCTGGTAATCTTAAACTTGTCTAGCACGTTGCCAAATTTATCCAGGGACTCAACGAATAAATCGCTGTTTCCAGGGCCTGGATCGTTCGCAGTAAGAGCGTTACCTCGTTCCCAGAAGAAGAATGTGTCTGTTGCCTTCCCGAAGAAAACTTCGATTATAGATGTTCCATAGTCGTCTTCAGTGTCAATGATGCTGTTGAGGTTCAAGTTGCCTAAGCTAGCAACGATATCAGCAGCTGTGGGGTTTTCCTTTTTAGGACCCTCTGGGAGATAAGGGTCGCTGACTGTACCATCTCCGTGGTCGGAACTGCCGGGGCCAGTTTTTACCAGGTCATTTTGGATGATTTTGGCACCTGTAACTAGCGAGAAGTCTTTGAGCGTCTTGGAACCAAAAGTAACTGCTTCTAGCTTGATATCCTTTTTGGGGTCAGCAGGATTTGGAGAAAAGGTGGTGCCAAAATCAAATGGAGCGAAAGCTTGAGCTGAAGTCGCGGAAAAAGCTAGAAGGCTGCCAGCCATTAAGCTCATGAAGGCTGAAGTCTGTTGAAGTTTCATCTGGTTCACCTTAATTGATCCGAAGTTCAAGATTTTTAATGTCCGCATATTTAGGGATTGAGCCGTGTTGCTATTTTTTTGTTGAACCTAGTAGTTTGCTTGAGTGATACGGATGAGTGCGTTGAAAACTACTTAAGCACCTGATGAACGAAGACCAATTACCTAAGAGATGACTCTAACTTTTAGTAGCAAACTCAGAAGACCGCGTAAATATGCTTGGCTTTGTTCTTCCTAATATAGGGAATCATTCGAGGGGATAGCAATCATTCGGACGTATCTTTACTGACTCTTTAACATCAGCCGTAGTTTCTCCAAAAACTTGTAAAGTTGGTGTGAAGTAAGGCTTTAGAAGCGCGAATATATATGTATCCGGATTTTTAACGATTAAATAAAAACAATTTTTGGAATTTCCGGGAAAATACGGTTTACTAATTTCATACCATTTAAAAATAAATTAAACATACGAAGAAACACTGAGACGTTAAAAATTTAAGTACGGAAAATACTGAAAAATTAACTTTTAAACTTGCTAAAGGTAATAGTTATTACGAGAAAATACTTAAAAAATAAATGTGAAAACGGGCGAAGCCCTTTCCACGTTGGGGATAAACCCCTAGTTAAAGAAAGGAATGCTTCGCCCGTTTAATTTCCAGCCAAAAAAACGGATTGTATCAGACTATGGTAATTTTAGAGATACTTTAACCAGTTGTTTAAGCGGATTTTAAACAATTTTGTGCTTCCTGGGCTACTTGCTCGACTTCATCATTCGCTAAAGCTTCTAATGTTGAGCGTGCTTCTGCTCCACCTAGACGCTTGAGTGCTTGTACGACCCGGTAGCGAATCTGCCAATCCGAATGGGTGGAGTACGGAACAATGAGGGGAACTGCACGCGGATCTCCCAGTTCTCCCAGTGAAGAGATAGCAGCAGTTTGGACTAATTCGTTCCCAGAGGTAAGGGCTTCTTCTAGTAGTTCAAACCCTCTGCTGTCGCCCATTTCTCCCAAAGCAGCAACAATGCTGAACTTAACGAGCCACTCTGGGGTTTGGTTGTAAACTTGCTGCAAGTCCTCAAAAGCTTCTTTTAACTGTAGCGCTCCCAAAGCATCAGCAGCGGCAGCTTGGACATCTGCTTCCGAGTCATTGAATAAGCGATCGCGCAAAACACTCAAAGATGTTTGTAAATCTTCTTGTCCCAGAGTATCCATCTGGCTGACTGCGGCATATCTAACGCGGGTGTTGCTGTCTGTCACAGCGGGTTGCACCAGCTCAAACGCGATCGCCCTTTCCAGCTGGCGCAGCTGGTTAATGCCGCGAATGCGATCGCCAAAATTTTCTGAACCCAGTAATTCTTTAACAGACTCAGGGGTAATGCTCATTATTATTTGATTATTGATTAGTTTTCAGTTGTCACTCGTTATGAGTCATTAGTCATGAGTCCTTTGCAGCAAACTCCCAATGACTAATGACCAAGATTAATCCACCTCAGATGCCATTGCCCGCACAATATCCCCACGGGTGAGGATACCAATCACCTGAGCATTTTTATCAATCACCGGCAAGCGGCGAACATTTCGCTCGTGCATCAGCGCCGCAGCTTCCCGTAAAGGTTTCTCGGCTGTAATGGTAATGGCATCGTGGGTCATTACTTCCCCAACCGTTTGCCCCAGAGACTTGTGCAGGTCTCGTTCAAAGGTGGCTGGATTTTGCAGGTAAATCACGCTGTCTAGAAACATGATGTAAGCCGGGGGAGTCACCCCTTTTTCTTGCCACATCAAGTCAGTTTCCGAGATAACGCCCACTAATTTGCCAGTTTGTTCGACTACTGGCAGACCGCTGATGTGTCGTTCTGCCAAGATTTGGATGGCCTCCTTGAGAGGCGTTTCAGGCCGTACCACGATAGGGTCGCGGCTCATAACATCGGCTACAGTTTTGGGCATACAAGGCTTAACTGCTGTCACAGGATAACTGGCTTAATTGTAAGGAATTGCAGGGATCAATTGTCCTTTGTCAGTTATCAGTTGCTGTTGACGAATCGCTAAAGTCGGTTTCGCAGTAGGCGCGGAGGATATGCGTACAGTTTGCGATCGCGCCTAAATGGGCAATCTCATAGCCGTGCGTGTTTTGCGTCGGAAACGCCAGACACGCAGCACGGGCGACATGACCAAACTTCATCGCAATTGAGCCATCGCTGCCAAAACCGCTCAACGTCGCCAATTGCACGGGGAGCTTCAGATTCTTCGCAACTTGCCGCAACTGACGATTTAAGGCTTCATCGTAGATTCCATAGCCATCTTGGGAAAGCAACACCGGCGCATTCCCATCAGCGATCGGGTATTCCGGAGCCAAAGGACAGATTTCCAGCGCAATCAAAGCATCTACACGCTGCTTCTGAGTAAAGTACATTGCGCCAATTGCCCCGACTTCCTCTTTCGCAGACGCCACTAGATAAATATCAACTGGAGGCTGTTTTACCGTTTCAGCCAGCGCTAACAAAATTGCGACAGACGCTTTATTATCCAGGGTGTAACTGGCAATCCAATCCTTCAACCGCACGGGACGCTTGCGATGCTTCCCGACTACCATGCGGGTTCCCGGTCGAATTCCCGCTATTTCTAATTCTTCGGAGGTGCATTTGGTTTCCACCCAAGCGTCTTCCCAGCGCACTGGTTTGTCTTCCTGCTGGGATTTTTGGGGAGATTCATGGGAGATGTGGCGCGATCCAAAAGATAGAATCCCGGTAATGGTTTGCTCATCTCCCAGTAAATCTACAGCGCCCTCGCCATAAACCCACGGAAATGCGCCTCCCAACCTGCGGACTTCCACCCGTCCCTCGTCGCCGACTTGTTTGACAATCCCGCCAATTTCGTCTTTGTGGGCGGTGATGGCGATGCCTCTGTCTTGCTTTTGACCGGCAATTTTCGCAATGACATTCCCGGCATTATCCTGCCAAACTTCGACTCCCAGCGCTTTAAATCGACTCATCAACAATTGGTCAATTTCTTCTTCCGCACCGCTAGGAGAATGATGCAGCACTAATTCTTCAATGGTGTTAAACAGATTGTCGTAATCCAACAAAGCCATGCCTAAAAGTATGAAGTGTGAAATATCAAGGATGAACGGTGAAATTTAGCCTTAATACGAACCTGTTCATCCTTGAGTCTTCATCCTTTATACTTCAGTCTTGATTGAGCTGGCTTTCGTCTGTTGGCGTTTCAGCACCAAACCCGCGCCTAAAGCACCAAACGCTAATATACCGAACGTAGAAGCCGGTTCGGGAACGCTTTTCTGGGAGTCGGACACCAGTACAGGTGTCAGCGTTGCAGAGGCGGATTGTCTCAATAGCTGATTATTACTAGCGATCGCAGATGCCTGAGTCTGTTGCCCTAGCACTGAAAAGGCATATTTTCCTAATATCTTATGAGCAGTCGTCGTCGGATGGATGTTATCCCAGAACAAAAACTTGTCTGCATTAACAGCACAGGCAATTAATTTGTCTAAACAAGCCTCAGTAACATTCCCCAAACCAAATTCGCTCGGATTAGCGATGACCCGATCGAATAGAGAATTAGCATCAAGGGGGATAATATTGATGCTGTCACCTAAGTTCTGGCTCAAACCATTAAGGCTTGCAGCTAAGCCGGAGTTATGAGTCGCCGTCAAGACGCTGAGGTTGGCTGAATTCGAGCTTGTCCGGGTGTCCGGAAGTTTCCCCAAATCTGGCAAGTTGACCACCATGATATTTTTAGCGCCGAATGTAGCAAGCGACGTTACTGCTGTCGATAAATTTCCGACTGGTATAGCAGCATTGGTTACGCCACCACCGATGTAGTCATTGCCACCCGCCCATACGATATATAACGCATCCGGATTAGCCGGTAAATTGGCTTTTTTGAAGTTATTAATCTGCTGCTGCAAGCCTGGTAAATTCAGCACTACGCTAGGAACGATATCGTTCAAGACGTTACTGTTTCCCGTAGTTGCACCACCGTAAGCCAGATTAATATTTGAATTGGAAGTTAATCCTAAATATTGGGCGAGATAGTCTACCCAAACTGGACCATTGGAAAAACGTCCATCAGAGTAAACCGGGCTTGGCGGAATATATCCTTTCGTAGCATCAAACAGATTTCCATCATCTGAAAGGCTGTCACCAAAAACATAAATTTCATTAAAATTCTGAGGCGATAAGCTTGCTGCTTTTACTGCTGTTGGCAACCCAGCGATCGCGCTGAGGGGTAACGCACTCACAAGAAATACTGCCCTCAGGCTAGAAAACACTCTTTGGAAGGACATTGTGTTTTTTCTGTAGTCAGGCTAGCGAATAAGTTTATTTGTCAGTTAGTCTTTTACTAAATTGCTATTTGACAGCTAAAAACTTTTCCCTCTAAAGATACATTTCTCTACTATCATCCTTCTGTCTTTCTAGGTAGCAGACAATAGGAATTTTTACATTTGTAGAGGTGTGGGAACGCCCAAAACTTGTAATTTTTTAATTAAATTATATGAGTGGCAATTTTCAGTTAGTTCAACTATCTATCTCCAGCTATATCCAGCTTGGAGAAATTCTGCAATTTTTATAGGCTTCAAATGCCAACGGTAGGAGAATTATGTCAATTACTCCATCAGATGTGACTGCCACAATCTCTTTTCAATATTGCCTAATTTTCCACTGCAAGACTGGCTATATATCATCCATCTCGTCCTTTTTTTTGCGGTCACTTGTTTTATCAATTATTAGAATTATTAGAATGATTCCTCGTCCCTTTAAAACTCGTTAAATTAATTCAAATCATCGATACCTCAACCGCTCTATCTGCTTGGAGATGAGAAACATTGTATAATTTCCTTCTTCTGCCAATTATCTTCACTAAATAATTTTCCTATTCAAGTATCTAACACTTGCCGTGAGTTAAAGACCTATCAGCACTCGCTTAAAACCAATACTAATTGTGTAAATTATTGATAGACTTATTCAACTTAGAAAATCTATCATTTGAGGCCAGAAGTCCCTAAAATCTAAAAAGTATCAAGTGTAAAACATCAAGGATGAACGGTGAATTTGGCTTTAACAGGAACGCCTTCATCCTTGAGTCCTCATCCTTTATACTTCAGTCTTTATTGAGCTGGCTTTTTTCGGTTTGCGCCGCTTCAGCGAACCTGCTCCTAAAGCACCGACTGCTAATACACCCAATGCAGAAGCCGGTTCCGGAACGCTTTTTTGAGGTTCGGATGCGGGTGTCAGCGCTGCAAATGCTAAGTCTGCCACTAGCTTATGACCAGCGGCTGTGGGATGGATGTTGTCCCAGAACAAATAACTGTCTGGGTTATCGCATATATCGTAGGTGGAATCTTGGGGACCCTCGTAGTTGGTTAGGCAAGAGTCAGTCACATTTGTGAAACCAAATGTCTCTTTATTTGTGATGACATTGTTAAATAAAGAATTGACATCGAGAGATTTGAGGTTGATTCCGGTTAATGACTTGCTCAAACCAGCAAGAGTCTGGCTCAAGCCCAAGTTATGCAATCCGGTCAACTGGTTGAGACCGTTGGACACGGCAATACCGCCACTAAGACCGACAGGAGCCTTTCCCAAATCTGGTAAGTTAGCTACAAGGAAATTTCGAGCGCCGACGTTGAAAAGCGATGTTACCGCTGCCGATATATTCTTGACAGGCTCAGTTGGATCTGTAACCTTACCGCCGAGGTAATCATTACCACCAGCCCATACTATATATAGAGCTTCTGAGTCAGCAGACTGCTTGGTTTTCGCCAAACCACTCTTAAACCAATCGATCTCCGTTTGCAATCCCGGTAACGGACCAGCGACGTTATTGGTTCCTGAGGTAGCACCACCGAAAGCGAAGTTAATACCGTCGCTAGAGTTAGCTCCGGCTCCCGCAGTGGCCAGAGCCGGAGCTAATCCCAACTTATTTGCCAGAGCATCTACCCAAATCGGGCCATTAGAAAAGCGTCCCTGATAGTAGGGTGGAGCTTTGGGAGAAGATCCTCCCGTTAGATTGAAAACATTTCCAGTATCGGAGAGGCTGTCACCAAAGACGTAAATTCTATCAAAGGATGCCGCTACTGCCTTAAGTGGCAATAGGAAAGAAAAAAGAACAAATCCTGTGGCTAGAATTTGTTTTTTCATGGTGATCTCTTTCTCCGTATTTTCTGCTACATTTTTCTCAACTGTATAAACTTTTGTATAAAGTTATTACAACCTTCTCCCAAAATAGTGTGAAGTTTCTGTGAATTTAAGGATAAATTCAGTGAAAACTCAAGGCGGTGGTATTATAATTTATTTTTTTAAGAGTTTTTTATATAGATACTGAAGCTGCCTCCACTTACGCTTCTCAAGGGGGAGCTGTTGTATTCCAAAGAATACTCGAAGCGATCGCTTACCTCCAGCAAAGGCTTTGCCTAATTGCGATCGCTTCATTGACTGCTTTTGATTGTCAAGCTATTGATTCGCAGAACTTGACGGTGAAGGCTCCGGCGTAGATGTCGCTGATGGCTGGCTCTGTTGACGCTGGCTCTGCAATGCATCTTGAGCAGATACCCCTTCACCTTCAGCGCCAAAGTACCAGACAGCCGCCGCCGCCTCAGCCCTCGTCACGGGTTTTTTCGGCTGGAACAGCGTTGTATACCCAAAAACCCGCCGGATATTTGCCAATTCGCCATTTTGAAAATCGGCTAATACCGCCCGCAACGCCTTCGGCTCAGTTTTGCCTGCATCCTGAAATCCCCACGTTTGCTTCACCGCATCAACCGAAGCGGTGGGCAAAGTCTGGCGGGTATCTAGGGGCACTTTCCAGAGAATCAAGTTTTCGCGGGTAAGCGGTGCATCGGGGCGAAACAACACAGCGGTAGCATCACCCGTCAACCGACTGGGAATTAAACCCGCCTCTGCTAAACCTTGAATGGCTGGAAAATCAGGGTCGCTGCGGGGAATATCCTGGAAAGCTGGTTGGACATCTGTTGATGCTAAACGGATTTGCTTCCCCGGACTATTGGCATAAATCTGATTATTCGCAGCCACCAGCCAACGCGCATACTGGCGGCGGGTGATGGTTTTATTTGGCTCAAACTGTTCGCCTGCGGCTGAGTTACTCTTGGAACCACCAGAGTTGAGCGAAAGTACCCCCAATGCTGCCAGGTTTTCTACGTACTGACGTAATTCTTGGGGTGCTTTGTTGATATCTGTAAATACAGAGGGTTGAGAAGGAGACCCCGGCTTGTCTGTTGTTGCCTCAGTCGTTGGCTGACTGGCGACCTCTGAGTTACTCGATGACGGTGCTGCTGCTGCGCTGCCGTCGCGGACATACTGAATCGTAAATTGTGTAGTACTAGCTGCACTACTCGCTGGACTATTAGCAGCAGTCGCTGGAGTCGGTGAGGGTGTTGAGATAAAACTATTACTACCCGAACCTGACTGGATGGAGACGGTAACTTTCAGGTTATTCTGGCGAGCCACTAAGATATCGGTTGGGGGAACAGCACCCTCCTCAGTCTCAGTAGTCTCAGTTGGCTGACTCAAAACTTCCCAGTTATTCGATTGAAATTCCTTCTGGTAAAAGGTTTGGACAGAGTTGCTGGGGTCAGAAGTCGTCCAACGAAGGGTCTGTCCTTGATTGGGATCGGATGTTGATGGCGTGACTTCTTGCAGCTGAGCCTCTGGATAGACGGGAATCTCCGATGGGAAATCAGAGGGGAGTGCAACAAGCGTTTCGTTCCGAGAGTTATTTTGAGATGGCAACCCAAACGCAGCCGGATTGTCCTTAAGTTTAGGGTCTGCTGCGAGCGATCGCTCTAGTGCTTCACTGTTGGGACTATTGGCGCAAGCGCTTAAGGAAATCAGCAGGCAACCAATAAATCCGGTAAGTATAATAGGACGTTTAGAAAATAACACAGCAAAAACTGGAGAACACATCTTCCTTCCTACGCTAGCGCAGATAGTGAAGACAGTTTCCAGTTCCTGATTAAGTTCCTGTTAGTTGCTTTCAATAGCCATAATATTTTTCTAAGAGTCTCACTCTAGCGTCACTTTCCCCTGAAAACGCTTATGCAGTTGACTGCCTACAAAGGCTAGAGCAACTAAAGCCATACCCGCAATTCCAGTAGGCTCTGGTACCTGGTGAGTTACTTCAACAACTGGCGCTGGTGGCAAAATTGCTCCAGCAAGTGCGACGCCATCATTGCCACACTCAAGAAACATATTAGCAACGTAGTCTCCAAAGCCAAGAAGAGACTTGTTCAACTGGAACCCAATGGTTTGATCTCCACTTGCCAAAAAGTGACTAAAATCAAGTCCGGCGGCACTCAATGCAGAGGCGGTGAGCATGGTAATGTCACCCACTTTTGTACCTGAGCCAATTACATTGAGAATAGAACCTTGACCGAAGTATGCATAAGCATCAGCTTTAGTAGTAAAATCCGTGCCTTTAGTATTCTCCCGATCCCATCCAGAATCATAGTATTGCTTCAAACTGCTATATCCGTTGTTCGTTCCAGTAACGCTAGCGGCTTGGACATTTTTGTAGACGCCAGTGCTGGAAACCATTGAGTCGTTAGTCCCAGCAAAGCGAATCCCAAACAAACTGTTTGCATCACTGGCAGCTTTAAAAGTTTTATCAGTGAAATTGAAGAATAAATCTCCCCAACCAATGTTTTGGTCAGCAGCGCCACTCGCGTAAGTTCCTGTCAAGGGCGTACCACCAGTTAGAGCTACAAAAATGCTGTCACTGGTTTCCTTGATTGCCATCCCTTTAATTTCATAACCCGCTCCACCAGAGCCATCATTAAAGGCATCAATGCTATAGTTCCAATCTTTGTGTATTGTTCCCGCGTTAGCCTGCTGTCCAGCCATAGAAATAAAGCATAGAGTCGCCGTAGCACCAGCCATTAAGGTTGCAATATTACGCAATTTCATATTATGAAAACTCCTTTTGTTTGCCCTAATTTTATGTCTTTCCTTAATTTGTAACAATAACTTTATTGATTGTCTCTAGATAATTTCTCGGAACTTTGAGTTTTTGTCAAAACCCCAAGAACGAAAAAATTTTATAAAAGTGTATATATAAATCAGTATCTTTTTATAAAGTATAAAGCTTGCTTTTTAGACTCAGTAAATCTAGTTAAATAAGAACAAGAAGAATTTTGAAAAATTGAGAAATATTACAGCCTGCTTAAATCCAATGGATCTAAACCAGAGGTCGCGTGGTATCTTGGCTGAGAGCTGAAATAAACCAGACTATCTCTGTGGCTAACAACGCCAGATATTTTTAGTTGAAACTTCTATGGCATCTGAGGAAAAGGATTTAGCAGCCGTCAACGAATCTCCACAATTTGCTACCTCAAACTCGACCCAACTGGGACTTCCGTCTGAGATTCAGGCAGATGCTTCTTCCCAGGACGGAGTCAATCAAACTGGGGCAGTTGTTGCTGAGAAGACAAAACAGGGGCAACCCAAAGGCGTAGATTCCGGGGGACATAAAGAAAAAAAGGCAGCAGGAGGGGGAATATGGGAACAATTAAGAGAAAACCTGCAAATTCTATTGATTGCCCTATGTTTAGCCCTTTTTATCCGAACCTTTGTTGCCGAACCCCGCTATATTCCCTCTGATTCTATGCTGCCGACCTTGCAAGTGGGCGATCGCTTGGTAGTGGAAAAAATCTCTTATCGCTTTCGGGCACCCCACCCAGGCGACATCGTAGTTTTTGACCCTCCCCAAAAATTGCAAATTCAGGGCTATGCGAAAGACCAAGCCTTTATTAAACGAGTGATTGGCACACCGGGTCACGTCGTTAAAGTTCAAAATGGTAAGGTCTACGTGGACGACTCGCCCCTCCAGGAAGACTACATCGCAGAACCCCCAGAATATCAGTGGGGACCAGCGCTGGTGCCTGAAGACCAGGTATTAGTCATGGGAGATAACCGTAATAACAGCAACGACTCCCACGTTTGGGGCTTCTTACCCCAGAAGAATATCATTGGTCGCGCCTTCTTCCGCTTCTGGCCTCTTAGCCGGATTAGCCGCACTTAAGTCAAAGTTTTGAGTGATGAGTTTTATCTGTTTTCAATCCAAGGCTGAAAACTCATCACTTTTCTCGATAAGTTATTCAAAATCGCAAATAATGCATTAATTGGGCAGTTAGATTTCCAGGAAGCGATAGCCGTTGCTGGAAATCAACTAGGTTGCGGTACGACCCCGCAACGAGACGATTTTGCACTACTGTTACGGCGAGAACCGCGTCAATCAATGGAATCTGCATCAGTTCTTCGACAGACGCTGTATTCGGGTTGATGAGTTGCGGCGTTGCCAAACTAGAGTCGTCGTAGTAACAAAATCTAATCACTGCCTCTAGAGGTTTTAGCCGAGCGGGTGGCATTCCTAGTGCTGCTGCAATATCCTCGATGCAGAAAAATTGAACCCCAGATCGAGCGAGGGAAACGAGCGATCGCGCTTGATGAATTGATAACCCTGGTAATCTCAGCCAATCGTCTACACTTGCCTGATTTGCATCAATCTTGATACCAAGTTCCGCTGCGATCGCAATTTCTTGAGTGGATTGCAGGCGGTAGTAGGGATCGTTCAAAATCCTGCCCCGAATTGACTGCAAATTCGGATTTAATCGAGCTGCGGGTGGTAGCCATTCAAAAAGTGCCATAAACCAGTGCCATCAAAAAGTGCCATAAATGTCAAGCGATGCGATCGAGCCATTGACGGCGCTTTTGCTCAAATTCGTATTCTGAGATCAGTCCCTCTTCCCGCAAGCTGTCCAGTTGGCGCAATGCATCTGCGATCGCACCCACCCGATCGGGATCGACGCCGACGGAGGAGGCAGCCGGTTCCACGCCCAGATTAAAATTCCGGTCAAACTCATCCCCATCTTGCACTAAATACCAAAACCCTTCAATCGCGCTAGCAATCCGAGGAATCGGTGTCCCCCACGACAAGAGCAAATAAGCCAGACCCCATACCGGCTGTCCCATATAAAACTTGTGGAATCCAGCAACGGGTATCACTGCCCCCACCAACGCCAAGATAGCTGCAACTTTTCGATTTTTTGCCTTTGTTAACATGAACCGCACCACTCCATGACCCCTTGGCTCTTGCTTGCAGACTGATTTCCTGCTTCCTGAAGCTGCTGCCAAATTTTACTGCCAAATTTTCCGCAAAAAAGCTTAGGGAAAGCAGAGAATTTTCCTATCGAGACCATACTTGCGATGGAAGCAATTGTCTTCTTCCATAATATTGATTTTCTCCCTTGAGAAGGCTTGCAGATGCTGGGCGCTGATGATTAGTCAAAAACTGGATATGCTTTACTAAAAGCTTGTCAATGGTAGGCAGGTGATAAGATGCCATCTTGGACAATCGGTATTGCTATCTTACTCGGCTTGATTTTGCTGCTAGCTATTTTTTTCTGGCAGTTTCGCAACTTACAATCTTCAGCTAAACAATCATCCGTTAAGCAAAGTAAGCATCAGCGTCGCCAACCCACCATTAAGCTACAAAACAAGCTGCTGAGACTGTTGAGTGGGGATAGGGCAGCTGCGATGCGGCTAGTGGAGCGGGTAAAACAGAGGCATCCGGGTAAATCGGAGGAATGGTATTGGGAAAAAGCGATCGAGGATTTAGAGCGCGATCGCCGTTAATACGGAAAACCGAATATAACGGAAACATTGGGCTGCACTAAAATGATACTCAAAGCAGTAAACTTCTCCTTGGCGGGGAAGCCCATTAACGGGAAAAAGAAAAGGCTATGGGATTTTTTGATTCAGAAATTGTTCAGCAAGAAGCCAAGCAGCTATTTGAAGATTATCAATCCCTGATCCAACTGGGAAGCCACTATGGCAAATTCGATCTCGAAGGAAAAAAGATTTTCATTGAGCAAATGGAAGCCATGATGGATCGCTATCGCGTCTTTATGAAGCGTTTCGAGCTATCTGATGACTTCATGGCTCAAATGACAGTACAGCAGCTACATACCCAGCTTGGTCAATTTGGCATCACTCCAGCTCAAATGTTTGACCAAATGAACCTCACCCTAGAGCGGATGAAATCCGAACTGTCCAAGCAACCCTAAAGATTTTGGATTTTGGATTGAATCCAAAATCCAAAATCTCAAATTATGAGCGGGGTCTCTCAAATTTGGAAGGCGATGGGAAGTATTGCACGGGTTCGCCAGACATAGCCGTTGACATAAAATCGCGCCAAATCGGAGCGGCGTACTGGCCCCCTGTAACACCACCGCCTAAGCTGCGGTTGTTATCCTTGCCAATCCAAACAGCCGTTGACATCTGCGGGACATAGCCCACAAACCAAACATCTTTCTCTAAAGAAGTCGTACCCGTCTTACCAGCCGCCGGACGACCTATCTGTGCAGCTTTCCCCGTACCGCCACTGATCACCCCTTGCAGCACTTGAGTCAGAGATGCAGTCGCCCACGGGTCTAACACCAGACGGGGTTTAGGAGTGTTATCGAGCAACACATTGCCTCGGCTGTCTGTTACCCGGACAATCAGCGTGGTGTCAGAATGCCAGCCATTACTGGCAAACGTGGCATAGCCGCCAGCCATTTCCAACGGCGTCACACCAATCGCTCCCAGAGGCAAGGAAATCACCGGCTCAATTGGACTCTTAAAGCCAATCGTCCGCAAGGTTTCAATTACCTTATCCAGCCCCACAGACCGTCCGATTTTCACCGCAGGCACATTCGCAGAGACGACGAGGGCTTGGCGAATGCTCATCGCACCGGAGTAGCCGCCGCCGTAGTTTCTAGGAGAGTAATAGCCCCCTCCATCTCGATAGCTGACTGGCGAATCGTAGACCGTGGAATAGGGCGAATATTTCCCAGTCGCGAACGCCGTATAGTAAACAAATGGTTTAAAGGCAGATCCTGGCTGGCGTAGCGATTGGGTTGCCCGATTAAACTTACTTTTTTTGTAATTAACCCCGCCAACCAAGGCTTTCACAAAATGCGTCCGAGGATCGACTGCCACTAGAGCAATTTGGTTGTTATAAACTCCCCAACCCTGAAGTCTTCTATGCCAACGACTGACCTTTTGTTCCGCCATCCGCTGGAATTTGTAGTCGATGGTAGTTTGGACTCGCATTCCCCCTTTTAGCACTGCATCCGGGCCAAAGCGCTCTTTCAACTCAGCCACGACTGCATCTGTGATGTAAGGCAGTTCGCTGGTTTGCCAAGAAGTCAGCTGGCCCTTTTTAATAGTTAGCTTGCGGGCGGCTGCTTCCTCTTGGGCTGTAATCCACCCCAACTCTTTCATCCGACCCAACACCTGCGCTTGTCGCTGTTTGGCGAGCTTGTAGTTGGTGAAAGGGCTGTAGTCTTCTGGAGCCTGAATCATCCCTGCCAACATTGACGCCTCTGCCAAGTTGAGGTCAGCAGCTTTTTTGCCGAAGTAGCTTTCAGATGCGGTTTGGGCACCGTAATTGTTGTGACCCCAATACACCTGATTGAGGTACATTTCTAAAATTTGGTCTTTCTTAAAGATTTGCTCCAAACGAATTGCCAGCACAGCTTCAGCAATTTTGCGGCTAAAGGTACGCTTGCGAGAGAGAAATAGGTTTTTCACCAACTGCATGGTGATCGTCGAGCCGCCCTCAACAACCGAACCCTTCTGCCAGTTTGCTCGGACAGCACGACCAACGCTGTTGGGGTTGATGCCTTGGTGGAAGTAAAAGTGGCTATCTTCAATTGCGAGAACCGCCCGCTTCAGTTCAGGAGAAATTTGGTCAAGGGGGACGATTTCGCGATTGGCTTCGCCGTGGAGACTGGTGAGGTGCTTGCCCTTAACATCGTAGATGTAAGAAGTTTCAGTAGGCGCATAGCTGCGGAGAACGCGCACATCTGGGAGGTTACGGAAGCTAATTGCTAATCCAACCAGTCCACCAGCAGCTACCGAACTGGTAAGCATGGTGATGCCGAGGAGGGTTCCGCCCGTTGCTTTCCCGACTCCCTGCATGAACTTAAAAATCGGTGGGACTGGCTCTCGCGGGTGTTTGTCTTGAATAGTGCTAGACGACACGGGGATTTCACTTCCTCACTAAAAAATGTGGGACTTGGATGTTGTGCGACTGGATAGGGCTTTGCTGATTGAAATTACAAAGACTTTCCAGGGGCAGCCGGAGGGACGATTTTAAAATCTGTCCGGGAATGCGATCGGGAGGTTAGACCGGGGAGAAAACTGATCTGCTATAGCAGCATAAGTGCAGCCTGTTCCTAAAATTTTGAAATCGGGCATGGAGATTTTAACAATTTTTGCAAATTATACTAATCTGATTTGCCTTGAACTTGCATTAAATACAAATATAGTGATTAGTTACCATACCCGATTGAGTTTTGGCAAAGCATGACCGCTAGTGTATCATCGGCAAAAACGCCTCCAGAAGCCCTCAGTTGGCTCTATCGCGGCGTCAGCGAAATTTTTCCCAATCAGCCTGATTCTTCTGACCCGGCGGAGAATTTGGTTCAACGGTTAGCGCAGACTGACCGACCTTTGCGGGTGAAGTATGGGATCGATCCGACAGGTGCAGAGATTCATCTCGGTCATACTATCCCCATGCGAAAGTTGCGATCGCTTCAGGATGCTGGTCACACGGCTGTTCTAATTCTGGGGGATTTTACGGCTCGGATTGGCGATCCAACGGGGAAGTCTGAGGTACGCCGCCAGCTGACGGCGGAGGAAGTGGCTCAAAATTCCCAGACGTATCTGGATCAGGTGCGTCCAATCCTGGATTTCGATACGCCGGGACGGTTGGAAATTCGTTACAACTCGGAGTGGCTGGGCAAACTGGATTTGGCAAAAATTCAGGAATTACTCGCCACGATGACGGTGGGACAGATGCTGGCGAAGGAGGGGTTTGCTCTCCGTTTTGAACAAGAAAATCCGATTTATCTGCATGAGTTTCTCTACCCATTAATGCAGGGTTATGATTCTGTAGCGGTAGAAGCGGATGTGGAGTTGGGAGGAACCGATCAGAAATTTAATATTGCCGTGGGGCGAGATTTACAGCGGCATTTTGGTCAGAAGCCTCAGTTTGGGGTGTTGATGCCGATTTTGATCGGGACAGATGGCGTCCAGAAAATGTCGAAGTCTCTGGGCAATTATGTGGGGCTATCGGAACGCTCGACTCCGATGTATCAGAAGCTGGAAAAGATTCCAGATGAGCTGTTGGAGCAGTATTTTGAACTCCTGACGGATCTGCCTTTGGATCGGTTGCCAGAAACTCCGCGCGATCGCCAGCAAGAACTTGCCTTCGAGATTGTGAAGCAGTACCACGGTCAGCAAGCCGCTGAGGAAGCGAGGAAGGGAAAAACTGACGATGTACCGGAATTTTCGCTTTCGAGCGTGCAATTTCCGGCTAAGTTTTTCTACATTGTCAGTGCCAGCGGTCTGTGTAAAAGTAGTTCGGAAGCACGGCAGCGAATACAAGAGGGTGGCGTGCGACTAGATGGCGATCGCGTTGACACGATCGATCTCGTCTTTGACACGCCCGAACAACTAACCGGACGCATCCTGAGTGTGGGGAAAAAGCGATTTGTCCGCCTTGTAAGCTAAGGTGATCGAGTGAATTGAAAAATTCACTCTGATTGCCAAGTCGATTTTTTCAGCCTTACTCCTACCCGTGAACCCAAATCCTACTCGCCTAAAATCCCCTAAGTCAGTCACAGAGCGCATCATCGTGCCGCTGGATGTGCCGACAAAGGAAGCCGCGATCGCTCTCGTCGATCAATTGCCCCAAGTGTCATTCTGGAAGGTGGGGTTAGAGCTATTTGTTAGCAGTGGGCCGGAAATCTTAACGGCGCTCAAAGACCGGCAAAAGCGAATTTTTCTGGATCTGAAGTTTCACGATATCCCCAACACGGTTGTTGGGGCTTGTCGCGCCGCTGCCCGCTACGGGGTGGATTTAGTGACAATTCATGCAACTGCCGGTCGCGGTGCCTTGCAGGGGGCAGTAGCAGCGGCACAGGAGGGCGCACAGGAGGTAGGGGTGACACCCCCCAATTTAATTGCGATTACGCTGCTGACCAGTCTCACCTCACGCCAGCTAGCCTTTGAACTAAAAATACCGCTAGAACTGCCAGAGTATGCCTTACAGATGGCGCTGCTAGCCAAAGAAGCAGGGCTGGCTGGGGCAGTTTGTTCCCCCCAAGAGGCAGACCAGCTGCGGCAGACTTGCGGCGATGATTTTCTGCTGGTGTGTCCGGGTGTGCGCCCCTCTTGGGCAGAAGCGGGAGATCAGAAGCGATCGCTCACCCCCACCCAAGCTTTCCAAGCAGGCGCTGATTACTTGGTAATTGGACGTCCGATTACCGCCGCCTCTGACCCTGTTGCGGCTTGGGCAAGAATTTGTGACGAGCTAACAGGGGTTTCATGAACTCAGGTCGAAAGCGTCAGTTGTTAGAAATTAGGCAGTTACTTCTGATTTCTGGCTGTTCGCTGTTCGCTGCATTCAGCACTCAACCGGGACAAGGAAAGTCCGCCCCTGCACTCAACAGTAACAGGGTTTCTCTGCCCCGGCAGCTTTCTGCTTGCCCCAATAATTTAGAAAACCTCACACTTCTACTCCTGCGCGATTTACCCAGTTATGCGAATCGGGTCAATCAACGTGCTCGACGCCGCAGCAGAAAAGTTGATATTTCTTCTAGTTCGGTGATTATCGCTGGACGCCCGGAATTTGAGCCGCTTAGCCTGGGTCCCGGTCAATATACCCCAACGACTCCAGCCGAACTGGCCGCAGCCCCCAAGCAGCTATTCATTACCACCTTGGAGCGACAATATACGGCTGGCAAGGCAATTGAATTACAGCAGTATCACTGGCTATTTCTGGCTCAAACTGACAGTGGTTGGAGCCTAGCACTCATGTTTTCCCGTACTGGCCCTTCTCCGGGAGGACGACCCCCTACACCGCCGCGCGATAGCAGTAATGGCATCATTGGTCAGGCAGTTCGGAATTGGTTGCAAGATTGCCGGGTGGGAAAAGTGCGATCGCTCTAAATCTCCGAACTCTCACGCATAAGAAGCGAGCATTTTTTTGACACTTCCGTAACTTCAACGGGAATTCATCCATCTTTTACTTAAATGATGGTTAATTTCTAATGCGTCTCAGTAATTTTTTCTCAGTAATTTCATCATTATCTACAAGTTTTTACTTGAGTGCGTAATTGTAGCTTTTGAAAGTGCGATCGTTATCTATCTAAAGTCTTACTTTTATACGTACTTCCCTTTAATAAAACTTCTGTATCTCTAACAACATTTTCAAGGTATCCGAAATTTTACGCACAGCAAGAAGCATTCTAATTTTAATTTCCGTAGCTTCAAGGATGACTTAATTAATCTTTACTCTTAGGATGAAATAGTGCCGATTTATCAAGGATTTAGCTAAAAGAACTAAATTATTTGAGAAAATTGGCAGTTTAATTTAGATGAAATAGCAGAAAAGCAAAACTTTAGCTAAATGACTAAAGTTTTAGCTTAAACCTACATCGCTAAAGTTTGGCTTAACGAGTTGCTGTGGATTGGGAGAATCTGTCACTGAAAACCTTCAACTAATACCTTTCAACAACGTTTCTACATGAGCACCTACCAGAGGATTAAAAGAATGAATTTTCAGCGTACATCAACTTTTCTATGCTTAGCCGTTGGAACAGCCTTCACGATTTCTAGTTCAGCGCAAGCTGCAAGCTTCCAAACCAACGTTAGCCAAAAAAGTAACTCTGAGGCAGATATTTGGCTTCAGTCGATTACTCAGAATAAAGTCACAATTGATAGTTTTAATCTGGTTAAAGAGGCTAAAATAATCTCCAATACTGCTATTACTCTCACAGGCAAGAAGGGAGAAACTGCCAATCCAGAAGCCGGTGGTTACAACAATAATACGGGGGCTGCTAGCACAGAGAAAGGCGATAAAGCGAGTAAGCCAAACGGTGTTGAAGTATCTGGAATTAAGAACCCAACCAATACTGATATTGCTACTTATCTAGGTAACCAAAACCTCAACAACATTATTGATACTGAGGATAAAGGTTCCTTTAGTATCAACCTTTTCTTCAATAACCTAGTTCGTGCAGATAAGACAGGATTAGACAACCTCTTTTTCTGGGAACGAGGCAAAAACAGCGATCTAGGTATTCAAGCAATTGACAAAGCTGGCAACCTCATTGGTAATTTTCTAAAACTCAAACGAACCGATCAGTTTGCCGCAGGTTATAGCATTGACACAATGGAAATTAGTGGAAGTCAAGAGGTTGGTTCTTGGGGAGTTAGCTTAGCGCAATTAGGAATTACTTCTCTAGCAGGTATCCGAGTTACAGCAGACGCGAGTTACGATGGCCCAGACTTTAAAGTAATGGCTAGAGAACAAAAAGTTCCTGAACCAGCCACGCTTGCTGGCTTGGGATTAGTAGTTGGATCGTTGATAACAATTCGTCGGCGTGGAAGCAGCAAATCTAGCTAGTTTTTAGAGAAAATTTGCGTTCATAAAGGCTGAGTGGGAATGAAAAAAGGGCTAGAAAGTGGATAACACTTCTAGCTTTCATTTTTTGTCACTGATACTAGAATTCGTCTGGAGCTACACCTACTATTATTGCTCCTGAAGGCAAAATACCAGACTTCGAGGGAGAAGCCGGGTATCTGAACCGCTTGAATCTTACCACTCTTATAGGCTTACTATAGAGGTGCAAAAACTTAAAGCTGATTTACCAGAAAATAAGAGAGCAAAGGGAATAAAATTGCTCCTTATCTACTCCACACAAAAACGCGAACTGACAAGTCAGCGCTTCGCTATCGCTCTATTTCCTCACTTCACGCTAATTCTTGTCTGAAGCCGAATCCCGCTTCAGCTTAGGAAAGCGGTAAAAGGTATCTCCATCAGCATCTACTTCTGGCAGCACCCCAAACATCTGCACCTGACGATCCAGGTATTCCTTCGCTAATGGGACATCTACTCTTGCTGCTGCTGTCAATTGAATGAGCGAAATACAACTATTTTGAGCTTCCAGCAATTGATAAAAAGCATTTTCTAGTTGCATCTGCTGCTGTCGTTGCTGGGAGGCACTGTAAACCAAAAAACCCGCCATCACACTGACAGTGATGACAAAAATTACTTCAATAATTGCCATAAATTTCCTAATTTTATAGCAGAGAGGGTGGGCGATCGCGCAATGCTGGCATTGCTGTCCCACCCACCCTATTAATAGCTCTTTATCGTCGTGTGATGTTTATGCGGTTTGCGGCGGAACTAAATTCTCCACGCCCTGGATTACTTTAGCCGAGACAATCTTGTCGCCTGCATCGAGTTTTTCCAGAACTTCTTTGCCTTTCGTTAAATAGCCAAAAACTGAATATCTCCCATCCAACAGGTTACGACCGGCTGGGGTTAGTTCTGGCTCAAACAGGAAGAAAAAGAACTGAGAAGAACCTCCGTTGGGTTCTGTTTCCGGACGAGCCATTGCTAAGGCACCGTAAGCTGAGAAAGGAAGCACGGGTAGGTCGAGGTAACGCCCCGCGTCTTCTAAGGTGATGCCATAGGTGGGTTCTTTGTCCCCTCTCGCCAGCACTTCTAACGGAACCGCCCGGTATTTGCCGGTTTCTGGGTCAATAAACCCCTGATCTGGGCCGGGAGGATCTCCCACTTGCAGCACGTAGGAGTCTTCGGCGCGGACGAATTCTAGCCCGTCATAGAAACCACGCTGGACTAAATCTACAAAGTTACCCGCAGTTACGGGCGCACTGTAACCGTCTACTACTAGGGTCAGGGGGCCTTTCTCAGTTGTCATTTCTATAGTGGCGCGTCCCTTGAGTTGAGGCAGATTACTGTACGCTGAGGGCACCTCGAAGGGGAATCCCGGCACCATTAGCTCTTCTAGTTGACCCACGAGATCGAGAACGTTGCCCCGTTCCGCCTGAGTTTGGTCTTTATCTTTGGCTTCCACGGTTTCTCGAAGCTTCCCGAATTGTTCTTCCATCTTCACAATTAGGGCTTCTGCTTGAGATTTTTGCGACGGAGAGACGCCCGCGAGCAAGTCGGAGGAGCGATCGCTTAAAATTCGAGATGCCTTGCTAACATCGCTGGCGATCGCACTCCAACGCTTACTTCGCAGTTGTATGGAAATATCTTCTAAATCGGCTTGCATTTCCCGCACTGCTTGATTGTCAATGGGTAGGGCATACCGTAACAAAGCTTTACCATCTGTGATGGCATTTCCCGATGGCAATCCACTATCACGGGCAGTTTTGCCAGAATCCCACCAAGCAGCGCTGAGTCCTGCTGAGAGTGTCATCATCAGCACTACTAAGACGCCTGTTAAAGCCAAGCGTTTGAACCAATCGAGCGTGGAACGGTTTGAATCAAGCATAAATTAATTCCTGCATGCTGCTTTCCCGACTGCGGTTGAAGCTTTCACGCTTACCAAAAACTCCATTTTTAATCTTGCCACACGGGTGTCCCGACCCAGCGACATTAGACGCAGCCGATCGATCTACGAGTAATAGGAAGAACCTCCGCTCGCGGTAAAATGAGGTGCCGATTGTTCTCCCCTAGATAAAGATTCATGATTTCGAGTAACGACTTTAGAACTGGCGTCACCATTGAATTAGATGGAGCTGTGTGGCGGGTAGTAGAATTTCTCCACGTTAAGCCAGGGAAAGGAGCTGCGTTTGTCCGCACTAAGCTAAAAAATGTGCAGTCAGGCTCCGTTGTGGAACGAACCTTCCGAGCCGCAGAAACGGTGCCCCAGGCAAATCTGGAAAAGCGCACGATGCAGCATACCTACAAAGAAGGCGACCAGTTCGTGTTTATGGACATGGAAACCTATGAAGAAGCAAGCCTGAATGCGGTTCAGATTGGCGATCGCGTAAAGTACCTTAAGGAAGGAATGGAGGTGAACGTCATCAGCTGGGGCGAGCAGATCATGGAAGTGGAACTGCCCAACTCCGTAGTGCTGGAAGTGACGCAAACCGATCCCGGTCTCAAAGGCGATACCGCCACTGGCGGATCGAAACCCGCAATCGTGGAAACAGGTGCCCAGGTGATGGTTCCCCTGTTTATCACGGTCGGAGAGCGGATCAAGATTGATACCCGTACCGATACCTACCTGGGTCGAGAATAATGCAAAAGTTTTTAGTCAGTGGTCAGGGGTCAGCGGTACAGAAGAAACAACCAACAACCAACAACTGACACTGACCTTGAGACGAGATTTACCCTTGTCTCTACCAAGCAACGATTAATCCCTGACTACTGACATCCTTTTTCTCATGTCCATAGACTTCAACGATCTCCGTGAACTGCTGGCAGCGATCGCGCAAACCGATATTACAGAGTTGACACTCAAAAGCGCTGATTTTGAACTCACCGTGCGGAAAGATCCGCGCGGGGGTTTGCCGGTCTTGCCACCCGCCCTGGCAGGGAGTGGGAGTCCCGAAGTCTCGGCTCCCCCCTCCCAGGCATCTCCGTCCATGCCGTCCAGCCCGAACTTAGAGGCGGTGCCACGAACTGCCCCGCCGACCGCTGCTGGTTCTCCCATTGATAGAAGACTCGAAGATGTCAAATCACCGATGGTGGGGACGTTTTATCGCGCTCCCTCACCGGATGATTCTCCATTTGTGGAAGTGGGCGATCGCATCCGTACCGGACAAACCGTCTGCATCATTGAGGCAATGAAGCTGATGAATGAAATTGAAGCCGAGGTGTCCGGTACGGTGATAGAAGTTTTGGTTCAAAACGGCGAACCTGTTGAGTATGGTCAACCGCTGATGCGGATTAACCCCGAATAACTTTAGCGTTTGTAAACGTTGCGCGGAGGCATCTGCCATGAATCGTCCAAAAAGTTTATTTCCAAAATTTTTCTATTTTTGGAGTAAGCTTTTTTGTATAATTTAATTGTCTAAAAAATTCCTTCTAAATAATGGAAATATCGATTAATTTTGCTAAATACGCATATTTCCATTATTTAATTCTACGAAGTTTCCTTTAAGAAATCGTATCTAAAGTTACCCGATTTACAATATTAATCAACAAAAGAAATTTAACAATTACTAAATAGTTATTAACCAAAAAACATCATATATAATCAGGATGAACTATCATTTCTGGTTAGTCTCATGCGACAAGCTTTGTCTGTACCACCAGAAGTTGTACAACAACTTGCAGAGTATTTCAGCATCTTGAGCGAACCAATGCGGTTGCGGATTTTGAACTTCCTGCGCGACGACGAGAAATGCGTACAAGAATTGGTTGAGGCAACACAAACCAGTCAGGCTAACGTTTCTAAGCATTTAAAAGTGATGCTGCAAGCCGGTATCCTGAGTCGCCGCAGCGAAGGGACATCGGCTTATTACAAAGTGGAAGATGAGTTGATTTTTGAATTATGTAACTTAGTTTGCGATCGCCTTGCCGCTCGGATTGAACAGCAAGCCCGTCACTTCCGTGACTTTAGCTTAAGCGCGAGAAAGTAAACAAAGCCCTATAAATCAAAATTTTTCTCAAAGTTTTGGCGAGTCAGAGGCTGATTGAGTTCCAATCCTTCACCGCCCAAAACTTCTAACCTTTTTCCCTCTACATCAATCCAAACATTGGTATTGGGATTGATACTGGTGGCTGTATAGAGGATTTGCGCCACGCGACCTGTCATCGAGGCACTACCGCCACCAGCAGTAAATTCTTGGGACAAATCTACGTGAACACCATCCTCCCGAACATCCAGATTTCGTAGCTGCGTTCCCTTGGGAATCGTGCTGCTGTAAGCCGGATCGTTCGGGCCTGCCAACAAACGATTGAACGCACCTTCTAGAATGTTCTCAGACTTAACTCCTGCCTGTATTTTGACCGGAGCGGGCACCACCTCAATCTTGCTACCACTACTCTTTAGCCAGTAGACCTGAACCGTCTTCTGACTGGATAGTTGCTGAGCGGACGGCTGCACAGACGGCTGTACAGACGCCTGAGGCGAAGTAGTCGGTTGGATAGCCGTAGCTGATGGTGTTGGTGAAGAGTCTGTATTTGCTGCCTGTTGCTCCCCTGGGCTACAAGCCGCCAAAGCCATCGCCAAAACACTAACGGCGATGCCAATCCCGATTCGACGGCCTGGTTGTTGAATTTTCATATCAATTTCCCTCCTTAAAATTTATTTGGATGCTGGTGAGGAGGTTTTGTTGAGGAATACAGTGAAGACGAGCGCTGCTCCGGATAATTCTAACGCGGCGTAGATGCAGAAGCGGTGTCTGGCTTTTCTACTCTGACAAATGCAGCTAACTCTAGTTGTTCCTGATTTAAATCTAATTTTAGGAGTCGGGCAGCAATCCCTCTATCTTCCAAGGTGCGGAGATCTAAGCGGCTATTGAGACCGGACACGAAGGACGCAAGCAAGAGGGGCGGCACTGGCATCCCATTGACTAAGACATTTGGCTCGATTAATTGCAACTGATGCTCAGCCACGATACCCAGCCCTGATTCCACCGAGACAACCAGTTTATCTGCATTTCCCGGCTCCTGCAATTCCAACTGGAAACGCAGCCGGTTATCTCCCAGAAATTCCACTTGAGGATTGACAAACTCATAGCGCTGAACCAGCATATCAGCGTTGCTGCCAAGAATGCGGCTTCCCAGTTTACGCAATTGAGCGCTAACGGCGGGTGACTGTAAAGCTTGATTAATATCTTGCTGGGTAATCACCAAACGCACCCCAGCTTGTAAAGGTTCCTTCAACAATTCGGTCGGTCGCACTCTCTTCTGCCGGAGACGCGCCACATCCAGGTTAATGGGGTCGGTTTCCATTTCCAGCTCTGCAATCCGGAATTCTGGCGTTACCCACAACCCTCGCCCACCAATCCGCACTCGCTCAACTTTTCCTTGCACAATTTGGAAATTTGGAGCATTGTCAACGCGGACTTGCAACTGCTCCACTTTATCAAACTGGGAACGAATGGCATTTTCAGCGATGCGGTCGATGGCTAAATTTGCGGGGGAAACGAGAGCAAGCAAACCAGATAGAAAAATTGCTATAAATTCCATAGTTCTCGCTTAAATTTTCTGGCGCACAATGACGCGATTTTCTGAAATTTCGCGCACAGACGCAAAGTTTTTAGGAGTTATAAAAGCGCATTGGCATCAAATATCATCCAAGGGTTTTTTGAAGCGTAAAGGCACAAAGACACAGAATGAGAACTTTGTGTCTTTGTGCCTTTGGGGTGAATTGTTATTGATTTAAAGCAGCATCAATCCGCTGCTTTAAAGTGGTCGCGACTTCCTCCACAGGAATTTCCTGGGATTTGCGAGTCGCCCGTTCGACAACTTCCACTTTACCGCTATTGAGCGATCGCCCGGTTACGATGCGATAGGGTATCCCGATTAAATCGGCATCTTTGAACTTTACTCCCGCTCGTTCATCGCGATCATCTAAAAGAGTTTCGATTCCCGCTTGATTCAACTGGGTGTATAGTTTTTCAGCAACTTCCACTTGTTGGGCGTCGCTGGTGTTGGGAACTGAGATGATGACGTGATAGGGCGCGATCGCAACAGGCCAGATAATTCCATCTTTGTCATAAGATTGTTCTACGGCTGCCTGCGCTAACCGCGAAACACCCAGACCATAACAACCCATTATTAGGGGAATTTCCTCACCTTGTTCGCTGGTGTAAGTGGCTCCCATTGCTTGAGAATACTTGTTACCTAGCTGGAAAATGTGCCCCACTTCAATGCCACGGGCAGTACGGAGTGTTTGAGCGGGATCGTGAGTTGCGCGATCGCCCGGTCGTGCCTTGCGGATATCTACGACCCCTTCTGGTAACTTAAACTGCTCGCCCCAATTAGCACCGACAACATGGTATTCCAAGTCGTTAGAACCTGTGACGAAGTTTTTTAGCTCGACCGCAGTTTTATCGACAAACCGCAAAAACCGGGGAGCTAAATTTTTCGCCGAACAGATGTAATCATCTGCAATGTCGGGAGCGATATAGCCCAAAGGTAGGGGTCTCGTCGCCCACAGTTGCTGAAGCGCTGCCGCTGGAACCTCTACAGATAGCACCGTTTTGGCTTGGTATTCCGGTGCCAATTTTGTCAGAGCGTTGTGCAACTTTACCTCATTAACTTCTTGGTCGCCCCGGATACTAATCAGTACCAGCACCGTCAAGCCGTTGTCATAAACTGCCTGGTAGAGGACGTTTTTCACCACTTGAGTCGGCGAACACTTGAGGAATCGACAGAGTTTATCAATGGTATCGGCGTCCGGCGTCTTCCGCTTCTCATAAGTGTTAAACGGAGATGGTTCGATGTCAGCAGGTAAAGAAACCGCTTTTTCCACATTGGCGGCGTACTTGCCATCTTCGGTGTAGAGAACTTCATCTTCCCCGGCTTCAGCCAACACCATAAATTCTTGAGAACCAGACCCTCCAATCGCACCGGAATCAGCTTCTACAGCACGGAAAGCTAAACCCGTCCGGCTTAACATCTTGCTGTAAGCATGGTGCATATCCTGATAAGTTTTTTTCAAGCTTTCTTCATCGACGTGGAACGAATAGCCATCCTTCATGATGAATTCCCGTCCTCGCATCAAACCAAATCTGGGGCGAATTTCATCCCGAAACTTAGTTTGAATTTGGTAGAGGTGCAGAGGCAACTGGCGGTAGGAGCGAATCATATCACGAGCGATCGCTGTAATCACTTCCTCATGCGTTGGCCCCAGCCCCAGTTCCTGCTCTCGGCGGTCTGTCAGGGCGAACATGATCCCTTCAGCTTTGGTATAAGTATCCCAGCGCCCCGACTGCTGCCACAATTCAGCGGGTTGTAGTTGCGGGAGTAGACACTCTTGTGCGCCGGTTGCATTCATCTCTTCCCGTACAATCTGAGAGATTTTTTGCAACACCCGCCACATGAAGGGTAAATAGGCGTAGATACCGCTCCCGATGCGACGAATGTAGCCTGCACGGAGCAGTAATTTATGGCTGGGGATTTCCGCTTCCGCCGGTTCTTCCCGCAGAGTGACAAAAAACATTTGTGACAGTCGCATCGCTGGTTCCCTCTACAGATTGGATAATCGATATCTCAGTTAAGTCTAGAATGTCCACAAGTTCACAAGAAAACCACTTTGCCCGATTTAATGAGTGCGGCTCAGCCTCCTCTAGAATTTATTCCACCGGCGCTCAACCCCCTGGTTTTACGAGCCGCCCAACAAGTGCTACCTGGCTGCATACGTTCCCAAACAGCGATTACCCAAATTCAAGCAGAAAACGTTGAGATTTTAGTCGATTTATATCGCCAATTTCAGGATGGGAAGATCCGCTTTATGATGGCATTTCGCCATCCCAGAGTTGAAGATCCGCTGTGCATGAGCTATCTGCTTTGGAAATTAGTACCGCGGCTGGCACGAGAAAAGGGTATCTCACTACAAAACCCGATTCATGCCCACTTTCTTTATGACCGAGGGATTCCTTTATGGGCGGGAGCGCACATGGGCTGGCTCTATTCTCGCTTAGGTGGTACCCCTATCCATCGCGGTAAGGCAGACTGGACGGGATTGCGTTCGGCTCGTGACCTGTTTGCCAATGCTCGGTTTCCGATAACCGCTTCCCCAGAAGGAGCCACCAATGGTCACAATGAGATTATCAGCCCTCTAGAACCCGGAATCGCACAATTAGGCTTTTGGTGTGCTGAAGATTTGCAGAAGGCTGGACGAGGGGAGCAAGTTTTAATTGTGCCAGTCGGAATTAAATACCGTTACGTCGAAGCTCCCTGGAAAGAGATAGAAAAGCTTTTAGGCGAATTGGAAGTAGCGAGCGGTTTGCCAGAAGGAAAGTTGAAGGGTGAATTGAAAGGCGAATTACAGGGTGAAAGTTTAAATCCATCGGCTAACCTGCAACCTTTTCAAGCTTCTCTCTACCAGCGGCTGTGTCGTCTAGGCGAACATTTACTGTCTGTAATGGAGGAGTTTTACACCCGGTTTTATCATCAAACTTTGCCGACTGTGGAAGCGTCACAGAACAATGCGAATGAAGCTTTGGCGATTCGACTTCAAGCACTACTGAATGTGGCCCTAACAGTGGCAGAGGAGTATTTTAACCTGCCATCCAAGGGAAGCGTAATTGACCGTTGTCGTCGTCTAGAGGCGGCTGGCTGGAATTATATCTATCGAGAAGACCTGAAGAATATTAAAGCGCTGTCTCCCCTAGAACGCGGATTGGCGAATCGAATTGCTGAGGAAGCCAGCCTTCGGATATGGCATATGCGGTTGGTAGAAACTTTTGTAGCCGTAACTGGACAATATGTTCTAGAAAAACCAACCGTAGAGCGTTTTGCCGAAACTACCTTACTTTTATGGGATATGGTAACTCGAATTAAAGGCAGCAATCCCTTCCAGCGTCCTCGATTAGGTAAGCAACGGGTAGAGATGAGTGTAGGGCAACCCATCTCGGTTTCAGAACGCTACCCAGTCTATCAAGCAAATCGGCACGGTGCGAGAGTTGCAGTAACTGATTTAACTAAAGATTTGCAACACGCGATGGAAGGTTTGATTGCTTCGGCTGGATGAAATCCCCAGTTTTTAAATAAGTTGGCTCGTGAAAATCCGCAGGATGACATTTATAAAATCTTGCGGATCGCGAGTAATAATTTCATCCAAATTATTCATAACGGCTGTACTCAGGACAAACCCAATTAATTTTTGCAATAAATGCTGAAAAAGAATTTCAGCGTTGAGTTTCCTGGTGTTTCCCCAACCTGCGAAAATCTCCAAGTTTATTCCATCCGGCTACTTAATAGCGAATGACGACTTCTCTGCTTACGTCTTCCTTTAGTTAGAAATCTTGTGATATCTTTGCCATCTTATTGATGGATTTCTAATGGGGATCATATCTGTCTCTAGCGGGGTTAAACTTTCATGATTTATTCGTTAATTTTCTTTAAGTAAGTGAAAACCTGTTTCTTGAACAAAAGAGACAAAGCAATTATTAATTTTCCGGAGGGTTAAGTATGACATCAGGCACTTTACACGCATACGATCAAGGTAAACAAGCTTTTCAAGGCATGGATGTAGACCAGCAGCTTGCCGTGCTGTGGTTTGTGTACACCAAGATGGGTAAATCTGTTACACCAGCCGCTCCAGGTGCTTCTGGTTCTGAGATTGCTCAGGGATTGTTCAATCAAGTTAAGGAACTATCCCATGAAGAACAGCTGCAAGTTCAGCGTGACATTGCTTCTAAAGCGAATACACAAATTAGCCGCGAATATGGTTCTCTGAGTCCAGAAACCAAACTAGCGTTTTGGTACTTTTTAGCGCAAGGAATGGATAGTGGTACCATCATTCCGATGCCTCCTAACTATGAACTTTCCCAAGCTGGAAAAGACTTGCTAGCGAAAATTGAAGGAATGGACTTCCAGCACCAAATCGATTTTCTACGCGGTGCGGTGCTACCGATGGGTGCTGAGGCTGCTGGGGGTTCTGACATCTAGAAAGAATATTTAATTTCCTGTTGAATTCCTCCTTTATACCCCCGCTATGTTGTTAAGCAATTAGCGGGTTTTTTTACTGATATTTTGCACAAATCCGGTAGCCTACTCGAAATTCAAATTCCGGGGTAACAGCTCAAGTCCATTTTGATGGACTTGAAGCTTTGAGACTTTGGAATTTTAGCCCAGATGAATTCCGAGAGGCTGATTCGTTTGTGTAGCTCCAAGTTGTAATGTGTGAGCTACAGCAAGTTTCGCAAGAAGTTTAGTTTTTAAGGGTAGCTAAATTCAACTTCCCTGGCTGTTACTGTTGTGCCTACTGCTTCTGGCGCACCGACTACTAAATTCATCTCGTCGCAGTAAACAGTTAGTAAAGGCTGACCTAAGTTTAACTGGGAAAAAGGGCTTTCTGCTGGGATTTCTAGCTTGCCACTCATTGCCTTTAGTTGAGATTCAAGCTGACTTTTGAAGAAAAGCAAATCGTAATTTTGGCTACTAAACGCAGTTCCGATTAATGGCTGCCGCCACCATGTAGAGATGGGCAATAAGGCGTCTGTGTAGCTGAGACTGCATAGTAACCGATCGCCTTGACGGACAGTGACACCAGCGCGATCGCCTTTTTCCCAGGTAAACTCAGCAAGTTCCTTCGGTAAACCCCAGATTCTTCTCCCACCAGCAACAGAATCCGCATTATCTACATAGATGTGGGACACCCAACCGCCGAACTTGTCTTCATATTTGACCATCGCTGGGATAACAATTAACTCGCTATACTCCAACACGGAACCCGATCCGTAGTAGGAAAGATAAACCCCGCCTAGGGTTTTTCCAGGAAAAACTGAGACGATTTCTAACTCTGGAGGGATGAAGGGACGCGCTCGCTCAACATCTATCAAATGCAGGGTTTGTAGCGCGTAACCCTGGAGTGTCCAAGGTGCTTGTGGATATGACATTTTCAACTCCTACAATCATATTCATTTTTATTAAGACTTTTTCCTAAACAAATAAACATCATCACGTTGATAGGTTAATTGAAATCCTGGGGTATTTTTTAGTTGATTTGCCAGCTTGGCAGCGAACTCTTGGCTACCAGTCCCGCCAGCACCGCCTGGATAACGCACATTGAGCAATATATACTCAAAAGGAGATAGATCGGCAGGGAGCGGACTCAGATCGTCCACTAATTTGATCGTCTGGCGGTGAGTTAAATGAGGTGCAATCCGATTGGTGGTTAACACACCGCCTTTCGTTTGAACTTGAGCGATCGCTTCTCGCGCTGCTTGCCAAGTATCAACAGAATTTTGATATTTCGACCAAAAATAGCCATACTTTCCTAATGCTAAGAAAGCCACTATCGACCATACGATTATTGCCCGTTTGTCTCGCAACCAACTTCGATTTGCGGCAAGGCTGGAAATGACAGCCAGCATCAAAAAAGGCAGAATTGGCAAAGAATATTGGTGGAGTAAATCCCGTTGGTGTGGTTTGTCGGAAAGAATGTTTAACGCCAACGCGGGAATCGCACTTACTAGAGGAGTCATGTGTCGGGGAGAAAGTCCCCAAATTACTGGAAAAACCAACAGTGCCAGATATTCGAGTGTCTTAAATGAGAAAATTCTTCCCAATATCAACTCAGGCTTAAACAGGAGATTTCTAGCAATATCTAGAACTGAGTTACCGAGATAGCTGTAACGTGAAACGGCAGCTACTTCGCTACCGCTGAAAGATGGAATAATTAGCTGAGTTGCAATTAGGAACCAAGCGATACCAGCAGAAAGAGCAAATGCACCACATAAACGCCGCTTCTCAAACATCAGCAGCCAAATCCCCATTGCTGTGACAGTAAGGGATAAAACAGCTTTATACCCCAAAATAAAAATAATACTGACACAAAACCACCCAATTCGATTTTGCCTAGCACACCATACCGCTGCTAAAAAAGCGGGAACTGCCATCACTTCTGGGTGGAATTCAAATAAATTTGCATTAAAAATTAGCGGGTAAAGCAAGTAGACTGCTGATATTGTGATTGCTTGCGATTCTTTCAACCCCGCTTGACGTGCTAGGTGCCACATTGGTAAAGCACCTAAAGACAAAGCGATGGCTTGTACTACTAACAACCAATGAACATTGGGATAAATTTTGTACAGGAAAGACAATAGATAAACTGCCCAAGCAGCATGGTTTCCCATGTGATGAAAGCCAAGAATCGAAGAAATTGGTGGCTGTCCCTGACTCATTAAATAAACCACTTGGTCATAAATTCCCAAGTCATAAGCCCCCGATTGAAACATGGAGTGTCGTAGGCTACTGCACGCGAATAATATTACGGCACTTGTGCCAATCATCAATGACAGGGCACTCGGCTTGATTCGTGTTTGTTTCATAAGATATTTTTCCCGCAGAGAACGCAGAGAATTAGCGATTGCTGGTTACTTTACGTCCTAATCTAAACCCAATCTAAAAGTGAAAAGCTGAATTTTTTGACATTTTAAATAGAAATAATATCCTTAGTTAGACGCTAAATCTTTTGACACTTTAAATAAAAAGAATATCCTTCATCAGGAGATTCACTCAGTCCAACTGCATCAATCAGTTCTAGGCGACTAAATCTTCCCGTTCTTAAACTAAAAGGCATCGGGGAGACAGCCTTTTTATCTACGACTTTAAATCCAAATTTTTCTATGTCGTTAATTAAATCTTCTGGGCAGTATTCTATTTTATGTTCCGGATGAACAAAGCCCATTCTAACTTGTAAACGAGTAAGTTTTCGATTGGGAGTATCTAAACAAAAATAGCCTGCCGGTTTGAGGACACGATGAACCTCCATATATACTTTTTCCGCTTCGTTTTCTGTAATGTGTTCAATACTCTGTCCTGACCAAACTAGATCAATTGTTTCATTCTCAAATTTAGATAAATCCGTCATGGATTGATAATAATAGGTTACTTTAGTGCCTTGAAGCGTTGTTACTTCATTTGTAGGTAGGATAGCGGAACCGAACATTCTTTGTTCAGGAGGCAAATCAATAATGTGGACTCGATCGGGAATAGAAGGATACCCCATCGCTAGTAAGCTTCCTTCTATGAGATGACCAGCAGCACCCCCAAGATCCAATATGACCTTAGCAGGAGGAAGGTGTTCTCGGACAAGGGTTAAACGCGCTAAATGGTGGGAAAGAATTCCATTCGTTTTGAATAACTTTCTTTCAGTTTCAGCAGGAATCATCAAAAATGAAAAGACTAATGATGTCCGTGTTATTTCACCGGAATCTAGCTTTTTTAAATAAAATTGAACTTCTTCATCTAAAGGAGGTGAATTAATCAAATATTTATAAAGGTTAATTATATAGTTTTCATTATTTACTTTGATTTTAGTTAGCTGATATAAGGAATTAACCATTAAAAAAATTGAAATTAAAAGTAAGTCGAAGGGATAAAATATTACATACCTAAAAACTTTAAACGCTAGAAGCTTTTTGTTTTGTAATGAGTTTTCCATATTTTGAATCAAATATTAATCGAAAATAATTTAGAATGAAAATTAGAGATATATAGCAACTTTATTTGAGTTGTACGCTAATATTCGCCTTAATAGAGACGCGATTAATCGCATCTCTATAGAAGGTCGCAAATTTTCAGGATTGCTATATAAAGCCATCGGATTAGTTTATTGTGAATTTAGCATACTGGTCGTGGTTCTTGTAAAACTTGGTTTAGTGAAAGTTGATTTGATTTTGATAGTGCAAAAATTACAGCATTTTAGGGAAACTTAATAGCTGGACGATCGCATTTGTAAGGGCGAAGATTTCACCCCTCTTTTTGCCTTTTGGTTTTTTCTTATCCTGCCCAAAGGTGTTGGGCAAATCGAATCGATAGCGGAATAAGTAAGACGGTAAAGAAGCCGATCGTGGCATATCCCCAACGCGGGTGACGGGAAAGTAATAAGCCAAGCGCGATCGCAAGTGACACAATGCCGTAAGCAATCCGCCCAATCGACCAAGTTCCTCCGGAGGACAAAATTAACCCCAAGCCGCAAAAGCCATAAATTACGGTCACTAAACTGAGTTGATTTTGGAAGTGCCATAACAAGTAGCCACCCCCTACTAACGAAACCGTATTAATCAACGGATCGCCTGCTTGTAACCACAAAATTAACCATAAAACACAAAAGCCGTATCCGACTTTAACCGAACCTAATTTTTGGCGGAATCGCCACAGCAAATAGGCACAGCCGACAAGGATTAAAAACAGTAGCGGATGCCAAGGATCTTTAATCCCGCCATACTTCCAATTCGCTGTACCAATCGAAATTTGCATCAGCATTTTCCACCAACCCTGCCAATCGAAACCAACTGAAGGTCGCCATCCTCGCTGTGCTTGAATAAACGCCAAAGGGTCTGCAAATCGAATCCAGCAATACAAACTAAATAGAAGCAACCCTCCCGCAGTCGCTAGACTGGCAACGTAGGCGATGAGGGGTCTGCGTTCTTTCCACGCTGCAATCAGAAAGGCGGGGATGAGGGCGATTCCGGTGGGACGGGTGGCAGTTGCTAATGCACCGCATAGGGATAACCAGGCATATTGGCGTTTATCAAAGGCTCGTAAAGCCGCAGTGCTGAAGAATAAAAATAGCCCTTCCGTGTAAATTACGGTTCCAAAGAGGGAAAACGGACACCAAGCTAATACGGCACTTGCCCACTGTGCAGCACTTCTACCATGACGTTCTTCGACCCAAAAGTATACAAGGGCGATCGCTCCTAATAATGCCAAATTATTTACGAGCGTGCCTGCGACTTCAAACGGCAAGCCGAGGGTCATCACTCCCCGGATGAGTAAAGGGAAAACGGGGAAAAAAGCAACATTATGTCCTTGTCCGTCATTCGCGTATTCGTAACCAGAGACAGCGATCGCTCGATAATGAATGCTATCCCAGCCCTCAAAAACTCCCCAGCCAGATGTAGGCATAACCCCTGAGGGACTTGGAAGTGCAGGCGCGATCGCCATCATTGCGATCGCAATGATGAGTCGGCTGCTTAGCCACATTGCCGTTGCAAAGACGAACCCATTCGCCCATATCTCCTTTTTTTCAACAGCAGTGGTTTCCACAGTTGCAGCGTATTTTTGCATAGATGCCCCACTCAGTTGATCTTCCCAATCCTATTGATTAACACTCACCCAGCCCACCTATTGAGGGCTTATGGTCAGTAATAATACCCCGATCTTTATCAATCCGCTCAGATGAGATGTTAAGGATGAACCCCAAGCAATTTATAGTGGAATTGCCCCTGAATCCTTAAATGATTGTGAAAGCGATTACTCTCCTTGGCTCCACTGGCTCTATCGGGACTCAGACGCTAGATATTGTGGCTCAAAACCCGGAAAAGTTCAGAATCGTGGGGTTGGCAGCAGGACGCAACGTGCCAATGCTTGCCGCACAGATTCGGCAGTTCCGACCGGAAATTGCCGCTATCTGTCAAGAAGACAAATTGTCTGAACTGAAAGAGGCGATCGCAGACCTCGACCCCCAACCAATCTTGTTAAGTGGGGAAACTGGGGTCGTTGAAGTCGCCCGCTACGGCAATGCAGAAACGGTCGTCACCGGAATTGTTGGCTGTGCGGGGTTATTGCCGACCATTGCCGCGATTGAAGCCGGGAAAGATATTGCTTTAGCGAATAAGGAAACTTTGATTGCGGGTGCCCCCGTAGTGCTGCCGCTGGTAGAGAAACACAGCGTGAAGCTGTTGCCAGCGGACTCTGAGCATTCTGCAATTTTTCAGTGTCTCCAAGGCGTCCCCAAAGGCGGCTTGCGACGGATTCTGCTCACGGCTTCTGGCGGTTCCTTCCGAGATTTGCCGGTCGAGAAATTAGCCTCAGTCACGGTTGCAGACGCCCTGAAGCATCCCAATTGGTCGATGGGTCGCAAAATCACCATTGACTCCGCTACGTTGATGAATAAGGGGCTGGAAGTGATTGAGGCGCACTTCCTCTTTGGCATGGATTACGATGGCATCGAGATTGTCATCCATCCCCAAAGCATTATTCACTCGCTGATTGAGTTGCAAGATACGTCAGTCTTAGCTCAATTGGGTTGGCCTGATATGCGTTTACCGCTACTTTATGCGTTATCCTGGCCTGAGCGAATCTATACCGACTGGGAACCGCTAGATTTAGTAAAAGCAGGAAATCTCACTTTCAAGGAACCCGACCACGACAAGTATCCGTGTATGCAATTGGCTTATGCTGCGGGTCGTGCAGGCGGTTCGATGCCTGCTGTTTTGAATGCGGCGAACGAACAGGCAGTGGCGCTATTTTTAGAAGAAAAAATTCAATTTTTGGATATTCCCCGTTGCATCGAATCAGTTTGCGATCGCTTTACTTCCCAAAATCGCTCAATTCCTACTCTCGATGACATCATTTCCGCCGACCAATGGGCAAGACAGGAAGCACTTGAGGTGAGTCAGCATCTGCACAAAGGTAGTAGTGCCGCAGTCGTGCGTTAGGGAATTTTTTAGTCTTCCTTTAATAACTCACTAACTCATTTTCTACCCCGAACGAAGAATTTTGTAGTATCTTCCCAGACTCCTCGCTCGGTTGTTAGTTTATCAATTTCTGCTCTGTACTCAACTTGGAACTGCTCTAATTGTTCCGGTGATAGTTTTGCCAGCAGCGGATTGCCTTTCAAACTTAAATTCATTCCCTTCCAGGATAATTCCTCATCTCTTAGATGGCGATACCGTCCAGAAGGCTCAATTTTGATTTGGATATCTCTAAAACCTGCTTGTTGTAGCAAATTACGACACTTTTCTGGAGTACCGAGTGTTTCGAGGATGTGTGGCAGCGATATGCCCAACACTCTAGCGCAGATAGTCCTGTAAACATCTCCTAAATAAGCTGTTTCGGGAGGACACGTAAATGCTACAAATCCTCCTGTTTTCAGGAAGCGATACCACTTTTGCAAAATACCAGGAATATCAGTAAAAAGTACAATTGCCTCACAGCAAAAAATAGCGTCAAAACTACCATCATTAAAGTTGATTAATTCTGCATCTGCCTCAATTAACTCGATATTTTTTAAGCAAGCTGTTTCAACTTTAACTCTAGCTTGATGGAGCATTCCCGGAGACATATCTATGCCAATGACATAGCCTTCCGAACCTACTTTCTGAGCAGCGGGGATCGCTACTAAACCCGTTCCAGTGGCAACATCAAGAATTTTATCTCCCTTCTGAATTGGGACGAATTCCAGTAGGATATTGGCTTCAAGTGGATGGCGAGTCCCTTCCTCGAAATCGTAGGTAGTTCTAGAATTATAAAATTCAATTACCTGTTGCTTATAAATATTCATAATTTAATGAAATTGGTAATTTATGCGAGTATAACCGAATGTGAAGTTCAAGCCACAAACCTCAATCACCCTTAAAGGCTCAGACAACGCAAGGTATGACATCCAACAGCCACCCACCTCAATTTTCGGAAGAGGACATTAGGACAAGGGTCGTAGCTACTTGGTTAGCCGATCACGGTTTTACTGCTGAGAGTATTTCTGTTGAGTTTTCCTTCGAGTTACGGCTTGGTAGAAACGCTTATAGGGTAGGGGAGAATGCACCTATTCGTTCGTCAGTGCGTAGACCTCGTGCAGATGTTTTGGTGCGTAGCTGTGATGGACGCAATTTGCTGATAGTCGAAGTCAAAGCACCCAATGAAATTCTAAACGATGATGCTAAGGAGCAAGGTATTTCCTACGCTCGTCTCTTACGAAATGGAGGGATTGCCCCGTTTGTAGTCTTAACCAACGGTCATGAAACCCGAATCTATGACAGCATCTCTGGCGAATTAATTAGGGATACTCAAGTCCCCACGAATCATCCTCATGTACAGAATGGTTTCCGAGTCAATGTTAATGATATTGACCTGCGAACAGAGGCATTAGAGACATTTGTTTCTCTTTCTTCAGAAAACTTACTTGAGTTTTGCCGGACTCAGGTTAGTTATCGAATGCGGCTTTTGCGAAGTGATGATCCGTTTAGTGGCAAGAAGTATATTCCTAGTTTGTATATAGAACGAGAGGATGCAAAAAGGCAGCTAAATCACCTTATAGATGAGGAAAAGCGTCAAACTTTAGTTTTATTTGGTTCACCACAAGTTGGTAAAACAAACTTTATTTGTCATGCCGTAGAGAAAAGACTTGAGCAAGGAGTTCCTTGTCTCTTCTATCCAGCTATTGGAATGCAAGGAAGTTTAGTTGATGAAATCAACGAAGACTTTGGTTGGATTTTCAAAGATAGTAGTGCATCTCATCAAATAGTTAATAAGTTAACTCACATTCTTCGACGCACTAATCAAAGTCTTAATATCTTCATTGATGGTTGGAATGAAGCTAGCCAAGAGTCAGCACAAACAATCGATTCTAGTAGTGCAAGGCTCTCTTGCGATGAGATTCAAATAATTATCAGTTTAACTGACGTAGCGGCACGTCGCTTGTTACTAGATAAAGTAGGCAATCCCTCTCATATAGCTGAATCCGCTTTGCTTAATAGTGGTTCAGTTCCACTACTTGAGATTAGCCCAGAAAAGTTAGAGTATAGCAACTCTAGTGTAATGGAGATTAGGAAGTACAACCCTGGAGAAATTAAAAGAGCTTATGACACCTATTCAAATATTTATAAAGTTCAAGTACCTCATTCACATCAACAGGTAAACGATCCCTTCCTACTTAGGATTGGAATGGAGCTTTTCACTGAAAAGTCCTTGCCCGAATCTCTCGATGAACCTTCGCTACTAGAAAAGAGTATATTTTCCAAAATATCTCGTGCTGTAGATTTAAGCGAAGATGTTGCCATCTCACTTCTATCAGAGCTTGCGGATGAAATGGTTGTACATGATGCTCCAGTTAGTCAAGTCTTAGCCAGAAAACGATGGAATATTCCCACTGCCAGCGAGTTACCGAAAGGCTTGTTTGAAGCAGCACTACTGTCTAAAGTATATACTGAAAAAAATGTGCCAGGATTAGACTTTTACTATGGTCGAGAGAGAGATTTTGTCATCGCTTGCTGGATGAGAAATTGGTTCAAAAAGTCACCCCATGAATTCAATGTTTTTATGTCTAAGCTTGCCACTTCAGTTTGCAATTCAGTTGAAATTGATGCTATACACTGGTTTTTAAAACAACCACAAAATTTTATTTATCTTGAGTTTACTGCACAAATTTTTCATGAACAGTGTGACCCTCTTATAAAAAGAGCTATCCTGTCATTAATACATAGTAATTTAACTCGGTTCACTGACAAAGTGTTGACAGATATTATTAAAAAAAGTGCAAATGACTCTAGTAAGCTTGTTAGAGCAGAAACTGCTAAATTGATAACAAAGCTAGCTTACGATGAAGACTGGCTAGCTTCGATTCTTGCTGACGTACAAGACTTAAGAAACTTAGTTGTCGATTTATTAGAAGTTGATGAAGAATATTCTTTAAGTTTAGGTAATGTAGGGCAAATTATTCTTGATGCTCTGAGGCAACTGCATTGGGAAGCTAGTTCAGATGAAGGCTCAGAGATAACAGATATTCTAAGTCATTTAATGCAACATTACTCATCTACTGTCAGAATTGGAGCTGCGAAAGCTCTTGGCTATATTGAACCTAAGCTATTGTTTCAGACATTAACTTATAAAATTGGCTTATACAAAGTAGGATATGAAATCGCAAAGGATTACATAGGTGGTCTAGACCTAGCCTTAGATAGTATTGGTGAAATATATTACGGTTCGATGTGTCCAGGACATCTAGAATACCTACTCAACTCCGCACCTGAAGAGCATATTGCGGAGCATGAGGAAATGTATAAACTTTGTATGCCAATAATCAAGTTCTATTGGCAAGAAGAATGTGGAAAAAAGCTTTTAGAGTTCTTAAATTCAATTGCACCAGATGAAAAAGTTTATGAGAATGCATCTGAGAATAGGCCTTATTCAAGTCAAAGTGTGTTTGATGAAAATATAGTTCAACTGAGTCTACCACTTGATGATTTGGAGCCTAATGGAAATGCTTGAGGACTCAGGTTAGCTTCAACTATTCCATCAGCAGCAAGGCACGAAGAACTTGCTGCTGTACAACACCCAAAAGGATTGCTATAGTCGCTTATTCAACTGTTACCGATTTCGCCAAATTCCGAGGCTGATCTACATCTAAGCCGCGAAGCGCCGCAATGTGATAAGCCAACAGTTGCAACGGAATGACTGTAAGGATGGGAGAAAGTAACTCTTCCACAGCAGGAACGGGCAACAAATCATCAAATGTTTCCGCTGCTTCTGGGTCATTCATCGGCGTCACGCCAATCAAGCGGGAATCCCGCGCCTTCGCTTCCTGGGCATTCGAGAGGACTTTTTCGTAGACAGTCCCCGGCATGGCGATCGCTACTACGGGCACTTTCGCATCCAACAATGCAATCGGGCCGTGTTTCATCTCTCCAGCCGGATAACCTTCGGCGTGGATATAGCTGATTTCTTTCAGTTTCAGCGCCCCTTCCAAGGCAATCGGGAAATTAATCCCCCGTCCTAAAAAAATAAAATCTTTTGTTTCGGCAAAATCGTGAGTCAGATGCTCAATATAACGCTCCTGACTTTCTAAAATCAGTTCAATCTGCGCTGGCAACTGTCGTAAGCCAATTAAAATTTGCTCTAACCGAATTGCCGATACCGTCTGACGCCGATAAGCTAAATCTAGCGCCAAACAGTAAAACGCCATCAGCTGGGCAACAAAAGTTTTCGTCGCCGCCACTCCAATTTCAATTCCGGCATGGGTTTCGATAATCTGGGGCACCATCGTCCCCAAAGTGCTTTCTGGACGATTGGTAATCCCCAGCAATCGCGTCTGAAATTGGGACGGCTGAGTGGCACGACGCTGGGATTCCATTGCCAAAGCCGCCAGCGTATCCGCTGTTTCTCCAGATTGGGTTACGCCAATGGTCAGCGTATTCGCAGTGAGAGGCGCGGGTGCATAGCGAAACTCAGAGGCGTACTGCACGATGGTCGGAATTCCCGCTAACTGTTCCAGCAGGTATTTACCTACCAGTCCGGCGTGCCAACTGGTACCGCAAGCAAGAATTTGAACGTGTTCTAAATTTTCGTAGAGTGACGCGGGTAAATTCAGTTTGATTGGAGATTGACCAGAGTCGGCGTTCCAGTCTGCGTTTAGGTAAGCTTCTAAACAAGCGCGAACCACTCCCGGTTGCTCATAAATTTCCTTGAGCATAAAGTGTTTGAATCCCTGTTTTTCCACCTGTACGGGATTCCAACTCAGCGTCCGGGGACTTTTCTTCAGCCTATCGGCTGCAAAATTGTACACCTCAACGCCAATCGGAGTCATTCTTGCCAATTCACCATTTTCCAGCGTCAGGACGGCCCGAGTGTGGGGAACCAGTGCCGGGGTATCAGAGGCACAGAAAAATTCTCCTTGACCGAAACCAATGGTGAGGGGAGCTTGTTGCCGTGCCACAATCAATTCATCGGGATAGTCGGCACAGATAACCGCGATCGCAAACGCTCCCTCCAGTTTATTCACTGCCTGCCGTACCGCTTCTAAAAAGGAAGAATGCTGACTTGTCGCCGCTGAGTTGTGTACCTGCTGTGTCATCACTTCAGCCATTAATTGCGGGATTGCCTCTGTATCTGTCCCCGCCTTCGTTACTGCTTGCCGCACTGCCTCTAAAAACGGAAACTGTTGAGGTGTAGAAGCTGAGTTATGTACTTGCTGTGCCATTAGTTCAGCGATTAACTGGGGAATCAACTCCGTGTCCGTCCCAGTTTTCGTCACCGCCTGCCGCACCGCCTCTAAAAACGGAAACGGTTGAGCGGTCGCCGCTGCTTGCTGCGCTTGCTGTGCCATTAATTCGGCGATTAAGTGGGGAATCACCTCGGTATCCGTCTCTGAGCGAAACTCGTGTCCCTTGGCTTTGAGTTCTTCTCGCAATTCCCGATAATTTTCAATAATCCCGTTTTGGACTACCGCGATTCGCTTCGCCGTATCTGTGTGGGGATGGGCGTTGTATTCTTCTGGCTTGCCGTGAGTCGCCCAACGGGTGTGTCCAATGCCAATCGTCGCCGGATTAACTTCTCGTTGTAGCTTTTCGCGCAGGTTGTAGAGTTTGCCCTTTGCCCGCACGCAATGGATATCACCTTCCAAGACTGTGGCGATACCGGCAGAATCGTAGCCCCGATACTCCAGTTTTTCCAAGCCTGCCAGCAAAATCTCTGTCGCCGCTTGAGTGCCAATATAGCCAACGATTCCGCACATATATCACAACACTCCTGTTCACACTTAAACTAAAAAGCTACTGGGCTATCCCAGGAACGTCAAGGTCAACAACATTGTATTGGTTACGGGCGATCGCGCTCTGATTCCGTAAAAAAGAGGGAGCAATTTGCCCCCTCAATGCCTTGGAATCGGAATGATAAAAAGTGTTTTCAAGCCAGCTTGTTAGTATGCCAAGCCCATGCTGCGAGTAGTTTCAGCATTGCTCAAATAAACTCGGATGCTCAAAAAGTCGGTAGGACAGGCAGTTTCGCACCGCTTGCAACCTACACAATCTTCAGTCCGAGGAGATGAGGCAATCTGTTGGGCTTTACAGCCATCCCAGGGAACCATCTCTAGGACGTCCGTTGGGCAAGCGCGAACGCATTGGGTGCATCCAATGCAGGTGTCATAGATTTTAACGGTATGAGACATCGAAAAACGGCTCCTTTCTGAGTGTTCTCTACTAATGACACTAGAATCAAGGCTTAGTTTACCGCAGGCGCATAGACGCCTCTGCAAAAGGCCACAGAACTTCAAACTCTGTAATAGATTGCCCCTAATTGCGACTTTCCGACAGAGGCGGGGAAATCCCTCTGTCTCAAGGCGGTTTGCCTCACCGGCAAAGCTGGGGTGCCTCCGACATCATAAAGAAGTGTGAACGAAAGGCTTAACTCAGTTGAACAAAATTCAATTCCAGCGTTCGACACAGAGAAGTTTTAACCCTTGGGAATCGACTATGACACTGATTCGTTGGCAACCTTTTCAAGAAATGGAAACCCTGCGCCGTCAAATGGATCGAATGTTTGACGAACTGGCAAGCGTTAATCGGGATGCTCCAATCACCTGGAAGCCTGCGATTGAGCTGCAAGATACAGAGGACAGCCTAATCCTGCGGGCACAAATTCCTGGCATCGAAGCTAAAGACCTCGATATCCGCATTTCTCGTGAAGCGGTTGTGATTACAGGCGAACGCCGCTACGAAAAGAAAGAACAAGAAGGCGGTTACCTCCGTTCTGAGTTCCGCTACGGAAACTTTCAGCGAGTAATTTCTCTGCCTGTTGCGATTCACAACGATCGCGTCCAGTCTGTATTTAAGGATGGCGTCTTGATGCTGACGCTGCCCAAAGTAACGTCAGTTCGCGATCGCGTAGTCAAGCTCAATCTAGCAGATAGCACCAGTGCGGCTCCAGAAGTCACTGACGCACCCGTTTCTGATGTGAAGAAGCCCGAAGCAACTGAGAGTGCTGAACCGGCTAGCGTCTGGGATTAATCCAGATAATTTTCGGTTAATCCGTAGCCGCGAAAACTTCTTAGTTTAACCACTCAACCGCTGAGCATCAGCAACTCAGCGGTTATTTTTCGCCTTCTTCCAGAAGTCGGGAAAATCCCCCAAAAGGCAATTCGGTTTTCCTCACTGACGTAACCAGACTGTTTTGACATTATAAAAACGTGGGAACTAAAAGCTTCATCCCATTGAACAAATTTCAATTCAAGCATTTAGTCACTGCAAATTGGAGGTAACTGTTTTATGGCACTGATTCGTTGGCAACCCTTCCAAGAAATGGAAACTCTACGTCGTCAAATGGATCAAATGTTTGATGAACTTGCCGGAAGCGATCGCGTAGCTTCTCGCCAGTACAGCACAACTTGGAAGCCTGCCATTGAACTCCAAGACACTGAAGACCATCTGATCCTGCGGGCTGAAATTCCAGGCGTAGAAGGCAAGGACATTGATGTCCAAATCACTCGTGAAGCGATCGCCATTAGCGGCGAACATCGCTTTGAGAAGAAGAACGAAGAAAAAGGCTTCTTCCGCTCCGAGTTCCGCTATGGTAGCTTCCAGCGGGTGATTCCTCTACCAGTGCTCATTCAGAACGACCAAGCCAAGGCTGACTTCCAGAATGGCATCCTGACATTAACCCTGCCGAAAGTCACAGAAGCGCGGCGTACCGTCGTCAAACTGAATTTAGGTAGCACCAATACGACTCCAGAATTGACCAGTCAGTCAACGCCTGAAGCCAACCACGCTAGCGTGAACTAATCTTGCCCTTGCCCTCCTGAAGGGTCTTGAGGCTGGGTAAGAAACAATAGCCTAATTTAGTTATCTAACCGCTGAGTGGTCTTCAGTAGAATCCTACCCTCCACTCAGCGGCTATTTTTTTGGCGTTGCACCTTGAAAAACTATTTATTTTAGAGACAATCCCTCAGTAAGTTGCCTCTAGAAAAAACCATCTCCTAATTGGACAATGTCATCTTTTTAGCTATCGTCAAGGACGATACACTTGTGCAAGATGCCTTCTTTGGGAAAAAACTTAAAATGCCAGATTCCTTGATGTATCGGCAAGATGCCTTCGTTGTTCTGGAACCCAACCAACCAGAGCAATTCCTCACTCCCGCAGAAATGTTAGAAAAACTGAAGGCAATTTTGGCAACTCGTCAAGATAACCTACCGCCAGATTTGCAAAAATTTCCTTCAGTAGAAGCTCAAGCTGAATACCTGCTAGAAACGTCCTGCGAATTAGATATGGGGCCAGGACAATTTTTACAGTGGTATGTCGTGCGTTTAGAAAAATAAGAGCGGAGTTCCTCCGCCCCTACGTTTAGGGTGTAGCAATTAGCGCCACATCAACACGTTGTTCAGCTGGTTGAGTCACGGTTACGCGCACACCAGGGCCAAAAAACCCTTCTATTTTCTCCCGCTTCTGTTGCCAAACCTCTAGAGGGAAGAGCGGCGACTCAAATTCCAACACTAAAGCGTAAGCCCCATCGATCGCAGTTTCGTGTAATCCTGTTAGCACAGGTCTTTCTTCATCGGTTGGACTCAGCCCCAAGCTGCTCAAAGAGCTATCGAGATGAGCATCTTGACCGTAGCGATAGCGGGTGACATCTAGACGAATTTGGTTTTGAGTTGCGGTTGCTTGCTGTTCTCGGAGTGCCAGTATGTCCTTGGAAGTAGGTTTGGTGAATGGTACGGGCGTAAGTTCTGAGGCTTTGAGGGCAAGCCCTCCCAGCAACAGGGGAACCCCATAGAAGAATCCGGCTAGATTCAGCGTCGGGTTGTCGGTAACGTAAGCAACCAGTCCCGCCAGAAATAAAACGCCACCGACACTTAAACCCAACGTTCCCAAAGAAGTTTGACGTAACATTTTAATTAGGATACCCAATTGACAATCTCTTCAGCTTTATTATCCTTGGCACTGGGTAACATCTCTAGTATGGGTGAGGTTTTTGTTAAAACTATGTGCCTTGCTTTGGGTCGCGATTGGGAAGCACGAAGCTGAAGAAGTCTCGCTAATTTGATAGCCCTTGACGAATGAGTGCAGAGTCTGTAAAGTAGCCCATCAACCAACGGTAATTCAGAACTCAGGGCGTTTACAAAAGGAACCCCTATTATCAAAATAAGTCGCTGTTGTCCGCCGCCATCAATTCATAACTGAGATAATAAAATGATTCAAGAAGACAATTCCGGGGCTACAAAAAAGAGTAAAGCCATCCTGGATCAACTCAAAACGCTGAAGCAGGAAGATGAAACGCTTTATAACATCTTGGCTGTAGATGTTTGGGCTTTAGCCAAAACAATGGATGAGTTTCAACCAGGATTTTGGTCGGCTTTTATGAAAAATCGGGAGAAGGCGCTGAAGCGGTTTATTTCTGAAGTGATTAAAAATAAGCCTACCGATCCGAAACGTCCTCCTTTCCTTCGCTAGGATTAATTATTGTAAATAAAGAATCAAGCGAGGAAGCAAACAATGGACCCACAAACACTCAAGCAATGGATTAGCCAGATTGAACTCAAGCGTGAGTCACTGGTAAGGCTTCTGGAGGAACCAAACCTGGGAACTCTACGAATTGATGTAAATCAGGCGCTCGAAGAAATTGACGACCTGATTGATGAATTTCGGCGCACCTTCCCAGAGGCAGATGCCAACTAGAAACTAACGCCTTGCCGAGCTGAACTCTAGCCAAGAGGCTACGGCAAGGACACCAATCGCTACTTGCGCCCCTTTCTAATGACTGACTGCCCGCTGCCCAAGCTGCTTGACTAGAGCAATCAGCTCTTGAGTAGCGGTATCTTTTTTACAGAAAGCATCAATTCTGGCGGTTTGGCTCATCACCTCAATCTGCGGGTCTTCGACTGAGGAATAGGCAATAATCTGAGCGTGCGGATCGATGTGCTTGATCTGGGTAGATGCGCTCAAACCGTCTAAAACTGGCATTTGTAGATCGAGAATAATCACATCAGGGTGGTGACGCTCGACCATCTCAATGGCTTCTTGACCGTTAGTAGCCAATCCAACTAACTCGATATTCGCCTGACTCTGGAATGCTAATTTCAGGCTAAAACGAGTCAGCTCGTGGTCATCAACAACAAGAACACGAAGAAGGGGGTGCTGACAGGACAACATAAGAGGATAACTATATCATCTGACGGTTCTAGTTTAGGGGCATAGGATACAAATGTCCCTCTACCATCCGAGCGAACTACTGCAAGAAATACTCATTTTACCTCCAAACTAAAGTAGATAATTTTCTAAAGTTTAAATATTTATAAAGAAATCTGGAAGTTTAGTTTTTATATGTTTAAACCAATTGAACAGCCACCAATTTCGCGTTTGACTTTCTAACGCGATCGCTCTTGAGTTTCAGCCATTCACCCCCAAGTATACCAATACCTTTTCAGGCTGTCCTCTCCACCCAGAGGGATAGACTAAAAGAGCGATCGCGCTTGCCAACGGCATAGCTTTGTTAGCATATAAGGATGGGAGTGTTTAGCAAAGATAATGGTTTAAGTATCTTTTCAAAAAATCTAACTTCAAGTTAAATCTCAAGTCTAATATCGAAACTGTACCGTCAATTTACAAAAGGTTGAGAGGAACCACAGCATATTTTTTTAAGGTTAATATAAACAATACAGGATTTTAAGTTATTAACTTAAGCTTACTTATGCGTAATTGTGTTCTAAATCCTTACATAAATTTATTTTGTTAATTTTATTAAACTTACAATGACACTATTAAATAATTAAATTATTATCTACATGTGAGTGAACTATTCAAAACTTTTGTTTAACAAGTAAGCGATCAGTATGTCTAGCCAAACCGAAATAAACGTAGAGTTAGATAGACGACTAACAGCATTATACTGGTCGGCAGAAGATGCTGTTAGTGCAATTAAACGACTTTTTTTACAATATCCCAAGCGAGAAAAAATTTTTCAAGATAAAGGCTTGCAGATAATTAAGACTGCTCACTTTGCACAGAATCAGATTTGGGAAATAGCATTTAGGCTAAGCCTTGCTTCGGAACAATCTGAGTTATCCAATAGTATTGATGAACAACTAAAATATATTAGAAAAAATTTTCAACTTGCTCAAAAGAAATTTTATCAATCTCTTGTAGAATTTGAGACAGATTTCCCTGGTGTCTTGCAAATCGTTAATCCTCAAATTCAATCCTCAATATCAGATCAAGCTATCTATCAGCCAACATTTGTTAGATTTCCCTTATCTTTTATTGTCCAAAACTCTCTTCTAGATGGAAGCTCTTTAGCAGCTTTATCAAATGAGAGTAGTTTAGAATTAACAGTAAAAACTATAGATAAGATTTTACCATATAGCTCAATTCCTTCCCCTCCAGGAACTAGACCGAGTGGCTCATCGCCGAATTAGGTAATGATTTGAGATTCATCGAAAAACTGTAATTTTTTATTTAGTAGATAAACATTCCGGTTGCTTATAAAGCGGATAACTTGTATCAAGTTTTAAATTTGGTAAAAGCTTACGCAGTGAGGTAATAGGAACAGCTTCTGTTTGAGTAATTAAAAATTTATTTTTTTCTTGATTAGATAAACATCTGCTGGCTTTTCTTAAAGCTGAAATTACAATTTTATCCCAAGGTTCAACCAGGTATACTATTACTTTTCCATCTTCACCGGATGTTAATATTTGCATTTTTTGATTCATAAAACCAAAGTCACCATACCAAACAGCTTTATTATGACCTGAAAGAATAATAGGATGAGCAGGATCATTAAGATCCCAAAGACGTGCTGTCCCATCTTCACTAGTAGTAAGTACTTGGTTATTATTGTTCGGAGCAAAAGCTCCGTACTGAACAGTTGATTCATGACCCTTCAGCTTAATATAGTTTTTAGAATGCCTATCCCAAACTATAGCTGTACCATCAGAACTGACTGTTAGGATTTGTTTAGAATTTTTATTAAATTTACTCTGTATAATTGGACCTGAATGTTCTTTGTATTCACGAATTGGTTTATTTGGAGACTTAATGCTCCATAATCTTGCAATACCATCATTGCTAGATGTTAAAATTTTGTCTGAGTCATTTGGGTCAAATTCTCCATAGCCTACTATGTCATAATGAGGAAAAGTAGTAAGTTGTCTTGGAAATTTTTTTAAATCCCAAACTCGTAAGTTTTTATCAACATTAGCTGTTAAAACTAAAGAGCTATCTTTTGAAAATTCTGCATAAATAACTGAGCCATCATGTTGAAGAGGTTTTCCTAGCTCTGTGGGTTTTCCTAAAGAATCAAACGTCCATAGCTGAGCAATTTTTTCAGTACTAACTGTAATAAACTTTTTTCCGTCAGGTGCAAAAATGGCGAACCTGATTGCATTTCCATCTTTGTGTTCTAGCGTGTATAAAACCTCAGGCTTGCTATTCCATTCTTGGATTTTCCAAATTCTTGCTTTTCCATCTTCACTTGTTGTTATTATAAGGTTCCTGTTGTATGGAACAAACTTAGCGCTTAATACCTTACTATTATGTGGCAAAGTAATAAACTTATCTGGTTCATTTATATTATAAACTTTCGCCGTTTTATCATGACTCGAAGTTAAGAATCGGCTACTTTGACTTTGGTAAGGATCAAAGCTTGCAGAGGATATATACTCTTTGTGTGCATCCCAAATTTTAGGATTCTCAAGTGGTTCTATATTCCAGATCCGAGCAGTGCCATCTTGTCCAACTGTAATTAATCGATTAGGATTATTATAATCAAACCTAGCTGACAAAACTTTTGCTCCATTACCTCTAAGTATTATAGGATTTTCGAGATGAGCAATATTCCATACTTGAGCTGTTCCATCCCAACTTGCTGTAAGAATACGATTAGGATTATAAAGATCAAACTGAACATCTGATATTTCTGCTTTATGCGCTGTAAATCTTGTTATTAGTTTATTAGGATTAATATCCCATACAGTAACTACTCTATCTTTAGTTACTGTAACTATTCTATTAGTGTTTTTATGATGAAAACTGAATTTTGTTACTTTCTCCGGGAAAACTTGAATTTTATTTTGATTGATTAAATCTATAAAACGTAATTTACCATCCGCAGTAATCAAAAAAATTTTATTATTATTGTTTGGAAAAAAGCCGCTATATACAATAAATTTAGAATTCGGTTCATTAGGATTATCTTGGTGTAGTTGCTCAAGTTTCCATATAGGTTCGTATTTATTTCTAGAAAACTTCCAAACTATTGCCATGCCATCCCGCCCCACCGTTATGACTTTAGTTCCATCATCTGATAAAGCACCGTGCCAAAGCTTTCCAGAGGCAATAGGTAATTTAATGAAGTTAGAAATATTTGTTAAGTTCCAAACTATAGCTTTATCTTCTTGACTAATTGTGAGTAACTTTTTGCTTTTTCTGGAATAGCTAACACCTATTAACTGCTCGTTATGACCTTTTAGAACTATTGGGTTTGATGGTTTATCTAAATTCCAAATTTTTGGTAATTTGTCTGAACCTACCGTAACAACTTGTTGTCCATCTTCTAAAAAGATTCCTTCGTACAGAACCGTGCTGGGCACTGAAATTATTTTTTCTTCCTTTGCAGTAATCAGGGATTTCCATAAAACAGAACTTGCCTCGGTTTTGAATCCTCTACCAGCAATTTCAAGGGATAGCAGAAGTGATTGCATAGGGTCTTTGTCTAAGGTATTCTCTGCTAAACCTTTCAGCCTTCTAGCATCGGTGAGTTGGCGTTCTTGTTCAGCAGTGAAAAATGCAGTGATTATGCCTGCTAAGGAAATAACTGTGAATCCTAGAGAAATTGCTAAGGCAAGTGCTTTTGTTTTTAATTCTTTAGTTCTTCTTCGTAATTCTTGTATTTCTTGTTCGCGCTTTTCCACGCTCTTCTTCAAAAACGCTGCCTCTAGGTGAGGGAGTCTATGCTGAGTATTGTTCACCCACTCTTCAATTGCTGCCAGACGTGCACCTGTTAGCAGCGCATTATCAGATTTATTAAACCTTTCAAGCCATTCGCGGCAATCATCTTCTAAACTTTGCTTGAGGCGAATATTGTCGCGGTCTTCTTCAATCCAACTGCGTAGTAACTTCCACTCCGATAATAGGGCTTCATGGGCAACTTCTATGGTGTTTTCATCAGTGATAATTAGACGTTGCTGTTGGTCGGCTAGCAGTCGTACTACTTGTTTCAGTTGTTCGGGGGAATCTGCGATCGCGCTCAATTCTTCCCAAGTGGCACGACGGCGCGTTACCTCGTTGCTGTCACCTAACTTCACCAATGTCATGAATAGGCGACGCACAAAAGCTTGATTTTCTGGAATAAAACTCCGGTATAGAATAGTTGCTCGGTTATCCAATGCGCCTTTGACTCCGCCAATCTCCTCATAGTCTTTCCAAGCCAAAAGCGGTTGTCCAGAGGGAGAATCCGGTTCGCAAAATTTTCGCCACAACTCAGAAAGCGCATATTGCAACAAGGGTAATGCTCCTGGTTGATTTTCCACATCTTCTGCAATTTGCGATACTAATCCAGGCTCAAATTCGACACCATGAAGCTCTGCGGGTTTTTCAATTGTCTCCTCTATTTCTGAACGAGACAGAGGCTCAACAACGTAAGTTGTTGGTTGAGTGCGATTAATTAAATTTGCTGCTTCTGGATAGGCAGCGCATCGGTCGAGAAAATCTCCCCGAATTGCGACAATCACCTTGGTGATTCGGTCGGAAGCCGTTGCTTCATCCGCCATTAACCGCATGAAAGATTGTCGCTCTGCTTCGTCATTGCAGAGGGTAAATACCTCTTCAAATTGGTCGATAAAGAGGACAAACGGCTTGATTTTCTGATGTCGCCGCACCAGGATTTCTGTCAGTTTTCCCAGAGGATCGATGCCAGGAGTAAAAATCTCGATTTCCCACTGACTGCTACCGGGGAGGTAATTGCTTTGGAGTTTCGGCAACAATCCCGCTTTCACTACAGAGGACTTGCCACAACCCGATCGACCGATAACCGAGAGAAATCTACCATTATTGAGTCTGTCTACCAGTGCGCGGATAGCTAGTTCACGCCCGAAAAAATATTTTTCTTTCCCTAGCTCAAAAGCTTGTAGTCCCTGATATGGATTTTCTCGATTAAAAGTAAAAGTAGCAGATGGAGTATTTTCAGTTAGGGGATAATTTACTATCGTAATTGACTTACCCCAGCCCATGCGGATCGGTTCCTGCCTTTTACCTTTGAGTTGTGTGCTGATGCGATCGAACAAGCGATCGCCACTGACACTTCCATCTTTTCCGGCATTCTCTAACGCCAACCCGTCGAGAACGGCTCCTGTAAAGACATCGTGCTTTTCATCGTGCATCGCCCACGCTTGCTCGAAGGTTCTACAGGCTGTAATTATGTAGTAATCTTTTTGGGAGCTAAATGCAGTAAGCGTTTGTTCTACTAGCTGGCGTTCCAGAAAATAGCCACCATGACAGCAATCGAGTAGCAAAACTAAACTACTGAGTTCGGCAGCTCGAATCAGCTCATTGAGACTATCTAAGGCAATTCCATGTTGTTGCCCAACAATACGCTTCCCATCCGTCTCCAGCACGCAATCTGAAGTTGCCAAATACCCTTTGGTTTGCCCCAGATTATCCGATACTGTAATCCCGTGTCCGCTGAAGTAGATTAGCGCATCGCTTCTATATGCCTGCTCCAGCAGAAACGTTCTTAAAGCTTGCCCCAGTTCGTTACCAGTTACCGCCTTTGTCCCGATCTCATAGTCATTCTGCTGTTGATTCCAACGCTCAGGCAGTCGTTTGACAATCTGGAAGTCGCCGTATTGCTTGAGTAGCTGTCCTACAGCCTCTGCATCGGTTACTGTCTTGGGGAGGCGTGATAAGTTTGAGCTTTGATATTCAGAAATTCCAATAACAAGGGCGTATCGAGCCATTTAGCAACCTGGTTTCAAAATATTGAATTAGTTGACAGGCACCCTGAAAGACGATGTTAATTGAGACACCAGGATAGCTTAGCAAGACCGAAACTGGCTTTAACTTTACAAAAAACACACGAAAACTTACAAAGAGACAGCCCATGTCAGAAGTGCAACGTCTGCTTATAGAAGAGGATGGTCAAAAATACGAAATATACGTTGAGACAAAATCTAGTCCCATCATGCCCCCTGCAACAGCACCCGAAGATTACGATCCCAACCAATCAATGGGCTTCCGAGAAGACGCTGTCATCAAAATGCAGCAAGCGCGGCAAATGATTCGGGGCTACGCAACTTATGCCATCAGTGCTTTTAAAGACTTCGGTGCCGCTGAGATTGAGGAAGTGACACTGAAATTTGGCATGAAACTGGGTGGTTCAGCAGGTATCCCTTATATTACTGAAGGGAAGGCTGAGAGCAACTTAGAAATCGAAGTCAAGTGTAAGTTTCCCGATAAATCAAAACCGGGTTCGCCGCCGCAAAATTCAGTATCCTAAAGCACAACGATTGAAAACAAAAACCTCACTTTTCTTGAAAACTTCCAATCTGGGCTAAATCATCCCTGAGTTTCACCCAGAGGGTAGAACCCGAAAGCTGCCAGCCTTTGTACCGTGTTGGTTGTGGAGAGGGAGTTATTCATGCAGATACAGACACCGGATTGGGTTAAGCACGCGGTTTTTTACCAGATTTTTCCGGATCGCTTCGCTAAAACGAAGCATTCTCACAAGCGGCTTTTGAAGGATACCCGATGGGAAGATTGGCACGAAATACCGACGCTTCAAGGGTACAAGGGCGGTGATTTGTGGGGGGTGATGGAACAGCTGGATTACTTGCAGGATGTAGGGATTAATGCGATTTACTTTACCCCCATCTTTCAATCGGCTAGTAATCACCGTTATCACACTCACGACTATTATCAGGTCGATCCGATGCTGGGGGGAAATGGCGCTTTTCGGGAGTTGCTGGAAGCTGCCCACGAACGGGATATTAAGGTTGTGCTGGATGGAGTGTTTAATCACTCTAGTCGGGGATTTTTCTTTTTCCACGATGTTCTGGAAAATGGCCCCCATTCGCCTTGGGTGGATTGGTTCAAGATTGAAGGCTGGCCTTTATCGGCGTATAACGGCGATTTTCCGGCGAATTATGAGGGCTGGGACGGAAATCGGGCGCTGCCAGTGTTCAACCATGAAAATCCGGAAGTGCGGGAATATATTATGGAGATTGCCGAATATTGGATTAAATTCGGCATTGATGGCTGGCGCTTGGATGTGCCGTTTGAGATTAAGGCTCAAGGATTTTGGCAGGAATTTCGCGATCGCGTGAAAGCCCTCAACTCAGAAGCTTATATTGTGGGGGAAGTCTGGGGAGATTCCCGCGAGTGGCTGGATGGAACTCAGTTTGACGGGGTGATGAACTATTTATTTGCTGCGCCGACGATTGCTTTTGCCGCAGGCGATCGCGTAGACATTGACCAAGTGAAAGATCGCTCTTACCATCCCTACCCGCCCCTCTTTGCACCAGAGTATGCCGAAAAAATCCAGCAATTGTTGGAATTTTATCCGTGGGATATTCAACTGACTCAGTTGAATTTGCTAGCTAGCCACGATACGGCGCGACTGATTTCTATTGCAGGCGGTGATAAGGAGAGTGTTCAACTAGCAACATTGCTGCTATTGACTTATCCCGGTGCGCCTAGCATCTACTATGGTGATGAAGTGGGATTACCGGGAAAACTCGATCCGGATTCGCGTCGGGGTTTTCCGATAGAAGCTCACTGGGAGCGTGATGTTCTAGATTATCACAAGCAACTCATCGCCCTGCGTCACCAATATCCTGCCTTGCGTACAGGTTCTTACCACGTTCTGTTTGCGGAAGGAACCGTTTACGTCTTTGCTCGGAAATTGGGAGATGAGGAACTGATTGTTGCCATTAACGTGGGGACGGCACCGGCAGATCATGTGAGTTTTGAGGTGACGGGGCTACAATCCAAGCCTAATCAGCAATTGTATGGCACTGCCGAGGTGTCATGGAGCGGTGAGGGAGAATCCAACCATCTGTCCTTGCATTTGCCAGCGCGTAGTGGATGCATCCTGGGTTAAACGAATTTCGCGAATGTTTGCGAAGAAGGGTGGATTGATTAACCTTTAATTGCCTGCGTAGGGGTGTGTTTGTGCCATGTCCTTACAGAATGTGAATTTGACCAATTATTTAATCCACATTCCTTGGCGATCGCCCAAATCAAAAGGAGGCACCTTTGCAAAGGTGCCTCCTTTTTTATGTCAGCAAATCGAATTTTAAATTTTTACGATGTCGTTTAGATCGCACTGACTCCAAATTTGCTTTTGTCTTACCATTACCCAGTTTTTGGTCAATAAATTCTGTCTGAAGACAGAAGTCAGCAGCAGAAATTAGTGCCTATTTAGACATTATCGTCGGTGTAAGTACTGAATCAATGACATGGATGACGCCGTTATCGGTAAGGATATCTGTTTTTAGCACCTTCGCATCATTCACTTTAAAACCGTCGTCGGTGCTATCAATCCCCAGAATGCCGCCCTCAACTGTCTCAGCGGAATCTATCTCGACGAAGTTATCAGTTCTAACATCCCCAAACAGGACGTGATACATTAAAATTTGCTTCAGCTTGGGGATGTTGTCCATCCAAGAAGCCAGTGTATCCTCTGGAATTTTGGCAAATGCTTCGTCAGTTGGAGCAAAGACAGTATAGGGTCCTGGACTCTTGAGAATCTCAAACAGACCAGCAGCCTCAAGAGCATTAACCAGAGTTTTGAAAGATCCTTCATTAGTGGCAGTTTCTAAAAGGTCAGCCATGTGTTTTGATGATTTTAAGTGAGTGTCCTGTTTAGAGATACTCGCTATAAGACTTGCAGTGCATCCTTCAAAAGTATTGAAGGCAAAAGTATTGAAGGCGCGATCGCTATTAGGTTAGCACCGCTACCCATTTTATCTCATTTCGCTAGCGTGCAGCCACTCATCAGATACCCCAACCCCGTTACATAACTCAACTACTGGAACGAATCCCACGTTGTTGTAGCTGCTGAATAAAAAAGTCTTCTAGAGAAGGACGGGATAGGTTCATTGTCGTCAAATGGGCATCCATCAGACGGAGACTAGCCAGAAACTCTTGGGGTTCGCCTTGTAAGTGTCCGTGCCAGCCATTATGCTCAAATGCTAAATTGGGTATCCATCGTTTGAGAACCTCCAGGTTTCCGCCTTTACCTCTGACATGGTAGGATTCGGCGATGCCAAGGAGTTCATCGAGGGAGCCGACGCAAATCAGCTCACCTTGGGCGAGGATAGCGACGCGATCGCATATCTGCTCCACTTCCGCCAAAATATGGCTATTAAAGAAAATGGTCTTTCCCTGCTTTTTGAGCGATAGAATAATCTCTCGCATCTGGTAACGCCCCATTGGGTCAAGACCTGACATCGGCTCATCCAGAAATACCAGTTCTGGATCGTTAATCAGCGCTTGAGCCATGCCCACCCGTTGCAGCATCCCTTTAGAATACTGACGCATCTGCTTTTTACGGGCAGCAGATTGAGCCAATCCGACTAATTCCAGTAATTGGGGAATGCGTTGACGCTGCACTGATTTCGGGATTTGAAATAATCCAGCAGTAAATTGCAAGAACTCCCAGCCGGTGAGAAAGTCATAGAAATAGGCGTTTTCCGGCAGATAACCGATGCGTTGTTTAACTTCGCGATCGCCCAAGGGTTTTCCCAGAAGTACCCCTCGTCCACCTGTAGGACGGACAATCCCCAAGAGCGTCTTTAATAGCGTCGTTTTTCCAGCACCATTCGGCCCTAACAAGCCAAACGTTTCCCCCTGAAACACTGACAGGGTACAGCTTTTGAGAGATTCGATTTTTTTGTTCAGCCAAAATCCGGTTCGATAAACCTTTCGCAGTTCAAAAGTCTGCACTACCGACTGACGGTAAACTGTAATCGGTTCCCCTGACTTATCTTCAACAGAATTCATATTAGTTCGGCAAGCGATCGCATTCTCTACAATATTATTGATTCCCTATTTTGCGGACTTTCGTGTCAGTTCAAGATAGAAAATGGAATAGTAATGTTACGAGGAAACTGATGGAACGCTCAAAAATAGTTGCAATTATCACTGGGGCAATTTCTATAATTTTAGCGATCGCCTATCTGCTGCTGGTTCAGTTACTAGACTTCCGGGGTGAAATGATACCCGCGCCCACAAGTCAACTGCCGCCAGTAGTGCAAGTTGCCCAAATATCCGCGATTCAGCTTTTATAGAGAGCAATGTCTAATCGGAGTTACGCCATCCTCGGAACAGGAGCGCTGGGGGGCTACTACGGAGCTAAACTACAACGAGCGGGGCTGAATGTCCACTTCCTGTTGCACAGCGACTACGAACAAGTCTGTCAACAGGGTTTAGTCATTGAGTCCCCAGACGGGGATTTTACCCTCCCCCACGTTAACGCCTACCCTGACGCTAACAAAATGCCACCTTGCGATGTGGTGGTTGTGGCGCTGAAAACGACGCAAAACCACCTGCTACCAGAAATGCTGCCATTTGCGATCAAGGATGGTGGCGTCGTCTTGGTACTGCAAAATGGTCTAGGCGTTGAAGAGAAAGTCGCCAAAATTGTTGGTTCGGAACGGGTGATGGGAGGCTTGTGCTTTCTCTGCTCTAATAAAGTGGGGCCAGGACACATCCGCCACCTAGACTATAAGGCGATTACACTCGGCGAATATACCCCCGATTACCAACCCGCCGGGATTACCGAGCGAATGCGTCAGATTGCCAGCGACTTTGAAAGTGCTGACATCCCTATCCAACTTGCTGAAGACTTGCTGTTTGCTCGTTGGCAGAAATTGGTGTGGAATATCCCATATAACGGGCTTTCTGTGGTTCTTGACGCCACAACAGATGAGCTGATGAGCGATCTTCACACGCGATTATTAGTCGAGCAGTTAATGGGTGAAGTGCTGGCAGGTGCATCTGCCTTTGGTCGGAGGATTCCTGATAGCTTTGTCGAAAAGATGCTCGATCACACGGCAAAGATGAAGCCGTACCGCACCAGCATGAAAATAGACTATGACGAAGGGCGTCCTCTAGAAGTAGAAACAATGTTCGGCAATCCGCTACAAACTGCACAAGCAGCAGGTGTTGATTTGCCGAAAATTGCGATGCTTTACCAGCAGCTAAAATTTTTGGACGCTAGAAATCGCCACAAATAGTATGTTCTTTTGGCATCCGATTTTTCATGACTTAAATATACCTGACACCCTGAAAAAAAACCTTAAATAATAATTAGTCATGAAAAAAGCGCCTTTAGAAAATCCGATTTTTACCGTCCCAAACGTTCTATCAAAAGCAGAGTGTGCCGAGTATATCGCCTTAACCGAAAACATAGGCTATACTCCGGCTGGTCTCACCGTAGGACAGGATGAATACATAATGGCTCCATCAATCCGAAATAACGATCGGGTGATTTTGGATGATGAAGAACTTGCAGCAAATTTATGGCATCGTGTGGAAACTTATGTCCCCAGAATCGGTAACTGGTGTGCAATGGGACTTAATGAGCGCTTGCGGTTCTACCGATACGATCCGGGTCAGCGCTTCGCACCACATCACGATGGTAGTTATTGGCGAACAAACGGCGACCATAGCCGTTTAACTTTTATGATTTATCTGAGCGAAGACTTTGAGGGAGGCGAAACTCTGTTTTTTTCACCCAACGTCTCTATAGTTCCTCAAATCGGTATGGCGCTGTTCTTTATCCACGAAATAAAACATGAAGGCGCACCCGTAATCCAAGGTCGAAAGTATGTACTGCGTTCAGACGTGATGTACACGTATGCGAGCCAATAAAAATCGGGGGAAGTTGACTTTTAAAAAAGGGCGATCGCTCTACACAATTTCATTTAATTATTCTTTATTCTTCTGGTAAATAGTTGTAAGATAAAACTGCTATTCCCCCATTTATTTATACCCCATGTGTAACTTTTTATGTTATTGTCTTTGCTAACCCTGTACTGGGTTTTCCTCAGAAAAACAATTGAAAAAAAGTCTGCATATCTCGTATCTTTAATTCACCCAGTAGGAAGCTTTTAGAATTTGCATTGTTTAGCTTGGACGATAAGAAATAAAAAAGGAGATTGGGAAGTTTTGTGTTCCCAGTCTCCAATTGCTATGACGATGAATTTAAAACAGCAATTTAAAATTTGTTGAGCATCTGAAAAATCGTCATTTTATGAGCCATGAAAGAAAGTGAAAAAGTGAGCTTCTCTTTCTTTAGTCATTTTTGTAGATTTTGGCGATATATTCGGGTTTTTTGTCAGATCCTTTTTTGTCGGATAAGGTTCTTCCGCTAAAGGCGAAAAATATCCAGGTGAAGGCAATTGCGGCAATCGTTAATTCCATAGAAATTTCTCCAAGTTAAGCAAGCTGTCTTGTTAACCTTATTAATCAACTCAAGAATTGCTATATCCGGATAAATTTCAGGTTGGCAGATAAAATTTATTTGTAGATCAAGAGAATTTGCAAGCGCACCCTTAATCTGTAACCCAGAACTGGTATATTTCTGGGTGTTACCAATGAAGGAATATCGCTTCGCGAACGCTACTATTGTTGAGGCGGATCTGATTGGCGTTCCTCTTGCGGTTCTTTCGCTTCTGCTAAAGGTTTGACGACTCGCGCGATCGCTTCTTGCACAAATGTCTTGATAAACTCATCCCGGCGATTTAGCTGAAACTGTCGCTGCACAACTTCTGTGATTCCGCCATCGCCCCAATCTTGATCGTGACGGAAGTATTCAATAAAACTCTTCCCAGCAATTCGAGTCAAATAAGCGGCGGTAACGCCTTGAATCACCTTACCAATAGGATAGGCGGCGACACTCAGTTGGAGGACTCTAGAAAGCAACTCAATTGCTCCTTGGACAATTCCCAAACTCGCGAGAGTTTTCCCTAAAGAAAGCGCTAATTCGCGCCCTCGATCCATATTCAGTTCACAACCGTAAATTCTGCCAATTTCTACAACCATTTGGGCATTTACAGCGGCGGTTGCTAGCAAATCCACCACTGGTAGGGGTGTCACGGTGATGACACCCGCCCCAATCCACTGAAAACGTTCTACCACCTTCTCCGCTTGGCGTCTGCGCTGAGCATCCAGCAGGCGTCGAGCTTCGTCTCCCAGTCTCTGAGATTGCAGTAGGATGTTGTCAGCCACTAAGTCTTCCCCTTCGGCTCTGAGAACCACTGCCATGCGGCGAATTAACGGCATCACATCGGGTTCGGGTTGGAAGGTTTCGCCACTCTCCAATTCGGCAAGCTGGGGATTGGCAGCGATCGCAACCACATCGGCGGTAGCGATAAATCCCCTCACTCGTTCCCGCAGACGCGCCAGAATTGTTTCCTTATCGGTGTCTGTATAAAGATCGGTTTTGTTGAGGATCAGCAGCGATCGCTTGCCAATCTCTGCCAAGGTTCGCAACGGGTTATACTCGGACTGCCGCAAGTCATTATCTACGACAAATAACAACAAATCTGCTTCAGTTGCCAATTGCCGTGCTAGTTGTTCTCGCTGGGTTCCTGCTACCCCTGCTTCTAAAATTCCGGGCGTATCGGTAATCAAAATTTGCCGATTTAATCCTTTCAACTTGAGAACGTAAGTTTCCCCTACCTCCGTCGTTCCCATTGGCGCGTCTACCCGTCCTACCATGCGCCCAATCAGGGCATTCACCAGAGAAGTCTTACCAGCGGAACCCGTGCCAAATACGACGACTAACAGTTCCCCACGCGCTAAATTTGCTTCGATTTCGCGCGATCGCTCAAGTAATGCCTGCCGCGACACCTCATCCTGAATCTGTGCCACTTGCTGCCGCACTGCTTTGAGGGTTTCTGAAGCCGCCTCTGTCTTCGCTTCCGGGACTTTCGGCAATCTGCGGCGTTGCCGCGAACCTTTTGCAGTCCCCTGAAGAATCATCACATAGTAGATAAATCCACCGATTAGCACCCCCAGTAGGACAATCAGCAACAAAAGCAGCAGATTTCCCAGTAAAGGTGCCGTAAAAGAAATCTGAATATACAGCCGATAGAGAGAATTAATCAGCCACAGCATCAGCCCCAGAATTACACTGAGGCCAACGATCAGCGTTAATAAGCGCGACAGGGGCATGAACGGGATTGTGGTAAGGAGATGCTTCTAATCTTAATCTCCCTATCATTGTCTGCTATCAGCAACAGGCAAGAGATGCTTCCACGAATAAAGTAGAGCCTGTTGCCGTGATTTTTTCTCGGCTAGATAATTAAAACAAAGCGTCTTTCTGAGTAATTTTAAAAAACAGTAAATTATAATACAAACTAGCTTTTAAAATTATCCTCCACCGGATAGATCGATGATCTCTGAGCCAAACGTCAGGAAGCCTCAGATACGCTTAGGCAGTGCGTTCCCTCACCCAGTCAGTATCACAGGCTGGCTCAGCCGGGTCACTGATCGTTTCAGCGTTAGCCAAAAAATTAGTTATGGATATGGGCTAACCCTAGGCATTGCCGTTTTGGGAACGGCTGCCGGATTTATGATTGGAGATTACTATCAGCAACGAGCTACGAAGTTGCATGAATATAGCAACCAAGAACTCAACCTTCTCCATCGCTTGCAAAATGGCGTACTACAGGCACGTACGCACCAACAACAATTGATTCCGCTAGCAGAAAATCCGGAATTGTTTTGGGACGAATACTCTCATTTTCTGGAACATACTGCTGAAATTAAGCGGATATTGTCTCAAATCAAATCTTATACAAACAGCGCCGTTTATCAACGCGAGGCAGCGGCTCATGTACACGCTGATGGAATACCCAGTTTTCTAAAAACTTACGAAAACGTACCAGAAATCTATTTTCATCAGGTTGATGAATTAGTACAGCAAATTGAGCTGTCTCATTTAAAGCCAGATAAAATTCAGGAAGCACAAAAACTACTTTTAAATTTTACGAATGGTTCTGTAGCGCTAAATTTTGATGGTCTCTCAGACGACTTAACTGGAGTTATTCAGGGATCTTACCAGGATGTTAAGCAGGCAGAACTGGCTTTGATTGCTGCGGAAACAATCCGATTTAAAATTATTGTTGCAAGTATTTTATTGTCAATTGCGATCGCTATCCTTTTAGCCATCTACACTTCTCGCGCCATCGTCCGTCCCCTGAAAGCTGCAACTGATGTAGCACAGCGGGCAACTCAAGAATCTAATTTTGGCTTGCAAGTGCCGATTACAACTGAAGATGAAGTGGGAATGTTGGCAACCTCCCTCAATCAGCTCATCCTCCAGGTGGGGCATCTTTTGCAAGAACAAAAAGCAGACAGCGAGTTGCGGCTAATTCAAAGTGAGAAAATGTCTAGCTTGGGGCGAATGCTTGCCGGAGTCGCCCATGAAATCAATAATCCGGTCAACTTCATCTATGGCAACTTGGCTTATGCTGGTGACTACGTTAAAGAACTTCTCGCATTACTAGAAACTTATCAAGCTGAAATTCCCAATCCGCCTGAAACGATTCAAACTCAAGCAGAGGAAATTGATATCGATTTTCTTAAACAAGACCTGCCTAAAGTTCTGCAATCGATGAAAGTCGGTTCTGACCGAGTTCGACAAATTGTTCTAAGTTTAAAAGATTTCTCTCGCCTCGATGATCCACAACCGAATTCTGTAGATTTGCACGCCTGTCTTGATAGTACCCTGCTGATTTTGAACAATCGGATTAAAAATAATATCAATATTATTCAAAACTACGGCGATATCCCAGCTATTGAAGGTTACACCGGCTTGCTTTATCAGGTATTTATGAATTTACTCAGCAATGCGATTGATGCTCTAGAAGAGGCAAAAGAGCCTGGAGAAATCGTGATTTCTACAGAACGCCTAAACAAGGATACCGTTGGGGTGCGGATTGCTGACAATGGTTCTGGCATTTCACCAGAACATCAAGAGAAAATATTTGATGCCTTTTTTACCACGAAGCCGAGAGGCATTGGTACGGGCTTGGGTCTATCAATCAGCCATCAGATTATCGTAGAGAAACATGGCGGTAATTTTAGCTGCAAATCAGAAGTTGGTAAAGGGACAGAGTTAGCGATCGCTTTACCGATCAAACATCAAGTCGGTGTCGCATCAATATCAACAAAAATTCTCTGCTAATAGCTAGAGGCGAACTACAGTCCAAAAGTGAGACATTTTGTTCAAGTTATCGGAGTAGAAAGAGTTATGGGGCTTTTTGACCAAATTATCAATGCCTTAGACAGTCCAGATCGGGAAGCGACTCCCGGACAGATGGATAATATTTTTGGCACCGTGCAGCAGGTAGGCAATAATTATGGTGCCGACCCGTCAGCAGTGCAATCTACAATGTCCCTTGTAGGTAACTACGTGCGCTCTGCTCTACAACAGAAGCAAGCTACCGAAGGCCCTCAACAAGCGCAAGCCCTTGTCAATCAATATGGCGGCACTTCTCCCAATCCTCAAGCCGTTGATGCGCTTTTTGGTTTTTCTCAAGTGCCACAAATCGTGCAAGTCATTGCTCAAAGAACCGGCTTGAATCCGGCGATGATTCAACAGATGTTGCCGATTCTAGTTCCCTTGGTGTTAAATCTTCTAAAAACTGGCTCCAGCGCTCAAAATCCGCACGGGTCGAATCCAGTTCTGAATACTTTCTTAGATGCCGACCGCGATGGCGATGTTGATATTGCTGATGCGATGCAGTTAGCAGCTCGCCATCTGGGTAGATAAAGCTGGGAATGGGTAATGGGATACCCCATTACTCATTACCCATTATTAATATCTGACCGCTCAACCCCCTCAATTTCCAAAATCAAATCGGCACCATAGACTTTAGACGGCGTCTGGAAACCAACACTCACCTGTCCGGCAAGCACCTTGGTAACAATTGCCAGCGCTGTCATTGCCGTGAGCGTATAGCCTTCGGGGCATTGCAGTCGGGATACCTTAGTTGCGCCATCATCTGACACCTCTCCCCACAATCTAGTTTTCCCCTGTTGCCTCTGTGCATCGGTTGGTCCTGGTGGTTGAGCTTGGATTAGACGTTTCTGTAAGCTTTGTATGGGTGGTGCCCCCAATAACCAACCCAAATATCTACTTGCGACTAGCGCCCAGTAAGTGGAGGGAGGGGTTGCCATATAAACTTCAATATTGGGAATCCCTGTGCTGTAGAAAGCGGTAGACACATCTCCCCAAGGAAGTGTGGTTCCTAAAACAGGGCCTTCTCCAAAGTCGATGGTTCTAGTTTTCCAGGCGGTTGGAACCGGAGTCAGAACGCCACCCCGCCGCACTAAGCCTCCTTGCTTCTGAGCTTCCACGATTGTTGTGGCAGTTCCCCGCGATGTCTGACCGGCGGTGAAAGCCAGCGCCAGACTTGTTGCTGAAGGCAGCTGTCTCTTGAGATGAGCCGCGAGACAGTCAGAAGGAACGACATCAAAACCGACGCCGGGAAGCAGCATTACGCCTGCTTTTGTTGCCTCAGCATCTTTGGCAGCGATCGCCTCGAATACTGCGACTTCTCCGGTAATATCCAGATAATGCGTTTTTGTCCGCAGGCACCCTTCAACCATTGGCTTAGAGGTGCGGGAGAATGGCCCTGCACAGTGGAGTACGGCTGTAACATCCTGGAGTGCCGCATCCACGGCGGATTCATTTTCTAAGCTAAAGGCGCGGTGTTCTAAACCAAGCGATGTCGCTAACGGCTGCAACTTTTCGGAATTGCGTCCTGCCAGAATCGGGCGTAACCCTTGCCGCACTGCCAATCGCGCAATCAGGGTTCCGGTATAGCCATTCGCACCGTATAACAAAAAGTTTGAGGACATTAGTACAGAAGTTACGACACAGCAGAGATAGAAAGCGATCGCTCTTTTTATCCCGCTTTGTCAATTGAGGGTATAACAGTCGAGCGACTGCATACTTACTATTGTCCGCTTGGGAGTGTTTTCTTCAATACGGCAAAAGGTACAGGTAAGATGACAGAATGTTTGCTTGGCTTTGCTTCCCACCCTAGGATAGCTATGGCACTGATTCAATCGTCTCGCCCCTGAAACTATGTTGGCTGCAATTTTATTTGACTTGGACGGGACTCTGGTAAATACTGACCGAATCCATTACAAATCTTGGCAGGATATTTTAAAACAATACGATATTGATATTGACGAAAATTTTTACCAAAACCGGATTAGCGGACGCCTTAATCCAGTTATTATCCAAGATATTCTCCCTCAGTTATCCTTATCAGAAGGCGAACAACTCGCTGAAGCGAAAGAAGCTTATTTCCGAGAATTATCACCAGAACTTAAACCCCTGGCTGGACTTTCTAAAATTTTGGCATGGACAGAAGAATTAAAGTTGCAACGAGCAGTTGTCACAAATGCACCGCGTAAAAATGTCTACTTCATGCTAGAAGCTTTGGGTTTGACAGATGCCTTCGCCACCGTTGTTTTAGCGGAAGATGCGATCGCAGGCAAGCCCGATCCGGCTCCATATCAACTGGCGTTGGATTATTTTGGTATTAAAGCGGAACAAGCGATCGCTTTTGAAGACTCTCCCTCCGGCATTCGTTCATCGGTAGGCGCAGGCATTGTGACAATTGGCATTGCCTCAACCTACGACCCCAAAGTTCTCTGCGACTGCGGAGCAATTTTTGCAGTGCCTGATTTCACCTCTCCGCAGTTGTGGACGTGGCTAGATTCTCCCGCAAAAAACGATCCCGATCCTAATTGAATTTATTAACGCTACACTCTCTTCGCTATAAAGCACTGAGGACGAGTAAGAAGAGATCTCTCCGATTTTATGAATGAATTAGGATTGCGATATTTATATTTCTGTGGATGTACAGTTTGATTTTTGTAGAGGTAGGTTTGATAGCCAGAGACCTAATTTATCCCTAAAATTGGGATAAAGCCGCCCTCCGCAACTTAGTCCTCTTCTGTCACTTTCCGAAGTAAGCAAGTAGTAAATAAGTAAAATTATCCAGAAGCATAGCAGGGTTTAAATTGATTCATTGCAGCAATTAAATGATTAAATCCTAGTAATAAATGTGAATCAGGGAAAATGTTTAGCCAGGGATAAATCATCCAAAATAGTAAGAGTAGTTGAATAATTAGACGCCAATTATTTATAGTATTCTTCCATCCGCATTCATGGTTCTATTGTTGATGATTTGAAAAATCAATAGAACTAGTTTCTTTTACCTCAGTCTCAATTTTACAAGATTGAGTTAAGCCTAAAAAGGCTGGAGAATTTAAACTAATCATTGTGTAAACACAAAAAATTAGTTCCCACCATCTCTCAACATGTTGGAAATTCGTGAAACGGTAATCTGTCCAGCCCAGTTCCTGCTTACACTGTCGAAAACCATATTCCACCCAAGTTCTTAATCCCTACAGGTTACCTAAAATTTTCTTCAGGTTCCCTTGCAGATTTATCATTATGAAAGAAGTAGAATTCTCCGGCATGGTTTCTGGGTCTGTAGTTATTTCCCAGTGAGTTATGGCTCTCTTTTTACCATAGATTATTTCTCTAATATATCTAATTTCTGATTTTTGATCGCTAGAGGTTCTTTCAAATCTACACCACTTGTTCGCCCTCACCCCCTGACCTACTGGTAGCCAAACTCCATGATTACTTCTTATTGCTACGACATAATCTAATTTGTATTCAGCGAGTTTTCTAATGAATTGACTACTTTCACCATATTAGCTATCAGCTAGTACTAATTCAATAATAAACCCTGATTCAATTAATTCAGTAATGATTTCTAATGCCAACTCTATTTTCGTTTTATATTTATCCTTTGGTTTTAGCGTCCCTTTTGGTTTGAATACTTTTACACTTAATGGAAAAGTTATATTAGAGTCAACTCCATAGGCATTGACGGAAACTATCCCATTCTCCACTTTCCCCACACTTCCTAAATATTGTCTTGCTACATAATCGGTCTTTTTCCCTTTCTTCCTATCTCCTGTTTCATCTATTACTACCGTAATCGCCTGCCCATTTAGTGCTTTCTTGAGTTTATTTAATCTTCGGTGTTTTAATTTATCTCCTGACCAATCTGAGTTGGCTAGAAAATGATGTAATGACTGGGCGGAGTTTATCCTTACGACTTTTGCTATCTCTGGTAATGATTTTCTTTTGATTGGTGACATTATTCCCAGATGTAAATATTTGAAGCACTCATAATTTCTTACTTCTTTAAATAGGTCTTTATACTCGGCACAATATTCATCTATAATGGCAACTGTTGGGTGAGCATCTCTTGCCAAATGTTTCAGGATTTGTAACTCTACATCCATTGCCCTACTTACCTTTCAGGGTTTTCTTTTTTTCTTCTTTTATTCAGAATACCCGGAAAGTGACAGAAGAGGGATAATCAATAATTTGTGGACTGGGAGTTTGGGCGTTGACATCGGCCTGAGACAAGTTAGGAATCGTCCAATTTGTCTCACCTGCTTTGAACACATGAGCAGGAACCACATTCAATTCAATTGCACCCGTTGCACGATTTGTTCTCACAATTGATTGAGTTCCGTCCACAAACTTGGCTGCAACGGGTTCGGTTAATGCTTGTGCTTGAGCATTGGGGCCGAGAACCACTTGAGTTCCCGCAGGTAGATAATATCCATCGCAATCCCAATCATCATCCGTTTCCTCACCCGCAGCCAGGTAATAGAGTTGTGTCGGAGACTTCTTCGGCTTGTTGGCATAGACAGCCACTGTGCCAGGGGTTTCGTTATGGCACTGCGCCCGCTTTCGAGCCGTTTCCATCACGTACTTCTGCTGTTGCAACTGGCTGAGCGTTTGCTGATAGGTTTCGGGCGTGTAACCCGCTTGATCTGGATTATCCTTAGCTTGTAGTAATTGATTGATGGCTTGCGTTACTTCCGCGTAATCCGTTCCTTTCGTGAAGTCTTTACCTGCCCATGAGGGAGGAGCAATCATGAGGTTGACCAGAAGCACGAGCGCGACGAGAGCAATTTTGATAAATTTCATGGAATTCTCCTTACTTTGAGATAACTGAACATTCCAACTAAAAATGTGATTCAAAAGTTGAAAACTATCTTAAGTCAGGTGTGCAAGAAAGAAATATCAGTTTAAAACCGCACACCGTTTGTCTACTTCAGAACTTTCAAAACTGGTGCTTGGGCTTGTAGCGTTTGATTAATTGTGGTTCCTAGTTTTAACAGGTAAAGACCACTAATTACGAGCGTCAGTACTGCCAATCCTGGATTTTCTAAAGTGCCGCTATCAAATAGAATTAACATCCCTAAACTAATCAGAACAAAAGGGACTAGATGGTTGCCGTAACGAGTCAAATTATCTGCAATCGCAGGAATTTGGGTTAATTTGTAAGAGGCAAGACACCACACACCCACCAGTGAGAAAAATACTCCTAGAATGATGACTAGATTTTCCCAGGTGCAGCTTGCAAACAGCGGCATATAGATTCCAATGTTATCGCCGCCATTCGCAAAAGTTACCGCTGCTACGCTATACGCCTGGGGTGAGATGAAACTGCTAAACCAGGCTGGTTGAGCTGGCGTTTCGTCTGAGTCAGCATCATCTTCTGTATTAGAATTCACTAAGCGGCTGATGCCGATCGCAATCGGAACCAATCCTAACATTCCAATACAGGGACGCGGCAACAACAAACTGCCAAAGAAACTGGGAAGGCTGGCGAGAACGAGGGCGGCAAAGCCAAGATACTGTCCGGCAATGATGTGGCGTTTGCGAAAGAGGGTATTAACCTGGGAAAAGAACAGCATCAGAATCAAAATGTCATCCAGGTTAGTTGCTGTGAAGGCGGTAAAGCCGGTTGAAATTGCCGCGAAAAGTCCGTTCATGTTCAGTTCATGCTCCAAATTCTGTTGTGTCTATCCGAACTTTTGGCGCGACGCTGTAGCAATCCTGTTGGGATTGTGAGAGATGCTTTGAAGAGAATACGTCTCACAACGAAGCTCAAAACCTACGGATGACGAAAGGATTAATAAATAAGCCACGAGAATCGTAAAGGCATCATTTTTAGCATTTCTAGCTAGTCGTTGACCGTTAGTTCGAGCTAAATTATTGAAAATGTTTAGGAAGCCTGTTTTCTGGAGTGGCTATTGAGAACAGCCACCGTTGCAATCTTGTTGGAGTGATGCTCCAACTCATTCAAGTCTTGAGCCGGTACGAACACAACCTTGACTTCGCTCGCTGCTTGGTGTTGTTGCTTGATTAATACAGTTAGCTCGTCTAGTTTTTTGGCATAGTCAGCATCCAGCTTTTCGTGGATCAGTTCGAGGTTTTGAGCGGCTTGTAACGTGATCTGGTAGTTGTGATTCGCACTTTCCCGATCTTCTTCTGATTGGCGGTTCTGGCTCATCAAGACGACAGGAGCGGTATAAGCAGAGGCAAAGGAGAACACCAGGTTCAACATCATGAAGGGAGACTCATCCCAGTGAGGCAGTCCCGGTATCAGGTTGCAACCTACCCATCCAGCAAGAACGGTTGATTGTCCAATCAGAAACGCCCAAGAACCTACTTTAGTTGCCATTTTGTCTGCCACCTTTTGCCCAAACGTTAAGGGCTTCTTCACAGGTGGTTGAATCTTTGAAAATTGTGGTTGTTTCAGAACGACAGGGGCTTGTTGCGATTCGTTGATAGTGGGTTGACTGGATTGAGTGGAGTTCATGCTGTTACCTCTTGCAACTTCAAATTCGTTTAATGCTTTGATGAGTGCGCTTAGGGGTTTTTTGTATTTGTGCTGCACTTGCTATAGTTTCACTGTATGGCGCTTAAAGTATAAGAGCAAATACTCTTTCTTGTTGAATTAATAAATTGAAGTGATTGACTTAGGCTAAGCGTTATGAATTCGACTTTTCCAACCCTGGTTGTTACCCAGAACAGCGTTGGTGCAAATTGCGGGTAATTTCAGTAATGCCAGTTGCTCAATCAATTGAGTTTATCGATTCAACAAAAAAGAGTGTTTGCTTTTATAAATTGTGATTACGTAGGATGAATTTATGCTTCTGCAATAGATTCTTGCCAAACCGGATCGCCAGTCTGGATAGCCAGTCTGGACAAAAGACACAAGAACATTGAGAAAGCCTTTCTGGTTGTCACAAGAGAAAAACATGAAGAATCTTTTCAAAATTGCGCTCGCCCTAGTGATATTTGTGGTGAACCTAGCGATCGCCCAACCCTCTCTGGCAGATCGACCCAAGGTATCCAAAAATCCTGACTATATTCAGGTGACAAAAACGCTAAACGGTTTATCAGCACTCCAGGAAAGCCAGGATGTACCTCCAGAAGTGCAACAGCGAATTGACGAATTGACCTTGCAAAAAGCCGCAATCGAGTCGGGTGTCACCTGGGGACAATGCAGCAATCAAACTGGGAACACAATCGGCATCTTTGGCCCCGCCTCTGAAGAATCGAAGACTGGCGATAACAGTCTCTACTTCCTAGCAGACGGTGAGACAACGCCTGAAGGCTGGGATTGCCAGGGAGTTTATCTACCGAGTGGCATTAACGTTGCAGGCATTGAGTCAACACCTGCCACTTATACAATTCTGGATGGTACCCGTTTAATCGCCCGCCGAAATCCTGATACCTCTGCGCTTGAGTTTAACGTTCCACCACTCAAGTCTTCCCAGGAGAATAAGCTGGCGGTTCCTAACGTATCGCAGGAATTTATTGAATCTCGCATTCCTAGTACGTTCACAGCCGTAGAAATTGACGATTAATGAGATGCGTACAAGTGGGTTGACGCAATGATTTAACAAATTGGCTTGCAAGCTCATTGAGTCAACTCACCGTACAAAGAAGGGAAAGTTATTGTTACTCACTCATTAGCATTTTGGAATATGGATTCTTTAATTGGGTCAGTAGATTCGCAGATTGTGTTAGTAGTTGCAGCGATCGCCGTGTCCCTCTTGCTGGTTACGCTGCTGATTAGAATCTTAAAAGCTGGTTTCGGGTTGATTTTGACGATTTTGGTGCTGGTGGTGGGATTGCAGTACGTTTTTGGCATTACCCCCGGACAGTTGTGGGGTGAGATCGGGAATTTGCCCCAAGATGCGATCCAACTGGTGAAAAACCTCGATTGGAATTCTCTGATATCAAGCTTTAATAGCTGAAGGCAGCATTCAATCACTTCTAATTATTCATCTGACAAGAAAGTTTATTTGTTTTTATGAGGCAATCCTCATAAAGTGAAATTAACTTATTCGCCGTAAATCCCCCACGAAGTTGGAAGCGCCACCATACCGCTTGCGGTTGGTGGTGGGTAGTTCACGCATTAAAGGCTCGTGATATTGACGAAGATACCTATGAACCGTCCGATCGCTGGGTAATGCTCTTCAGTTTGGCTGTCTTACTCTTGGGTACAGGTATCATCTACTACGTTTTTACGGCTCCTGTGAAACTGATAGCCGGTGCTATGTTTGAGTAATGTCTTGCTACGGCAATGATTCGCCAAGCGGATAGGAGAGGATGTCCTTTTCGAGTGTCTCTTCAGATTACTAAGCTGTTGTGCATTTAGACTGCGATCAAAGAGCGTCCGGGACGCAGTACCTTGAGACTTAGAAAGCGCCGCCAATCATATCCGGTCATGCAGCAACCTGATTGTTTACTACGTCAACAGATTAGGAACGTTTGTTCAATGGAATCTTACACGGCTTAAGGCGAGTGCCATTTAAGCTAGGGATGATAGTTAGCGATCGCGCTTAACAAAGTATCATTCACCATTGACTAATGATTAATAACTGGCTGCTGCTTTTAGTGTGGATAGGAGTTGGGACTGGCTTGCGCTTGCTGAATTTGGCTGGCAAGTCGCCTTGGACGGATGAATTTTCGACGCTGGTTTTCAGCCTGGGCAATAGTTTTCGCGGCGTTCCCCTAGATCGAGCGATCGCACTCGATACTCTTCTGCAACCTTTGCAAGCAAACCCAGCAGCCGGAATCAACGATGTCATTCATCACTTAGTCACTGAAAGCAACCATCCCCCTCTCTACTTTGTGCTAACTCACCTGTGGTTGAAACTATTTCCGCCGGATGGGGGATTGGTTTCGCTGTGGGGGGCGCGATCGCTTGCTGCCCTTTTCGGTATCGTCTCTATCCCTGCGATGTACGCATTTGGCTGGTTTGCGTTTCGTTCTCGGTTAGTAGGGCACCTGGCGGCGGCGATGATGGCGGTTTCGCCCTACGGCATCTTTCTAGCGCAGGAAGCCCGTCATTACACTTTGGCAATTTTGTGGGCGATCGCTTCCCTTTCCTGTCTGGTGGTTTCCGCACGACACCTGCAACGTCAGGCATCTCTGCCCATTTGGCTGGTACTGCTCTGGGTAGGGATTAATACATTAGGAATTTCCAGTCACTATTTTTTCGTTCTAACTTTGGGTGCCCAAGCGCTGGCGTTGATTGTCCTTCTGTGGCAACAAAGACGGACTCAGAAGAATAATTTTAAATTTCCCACTGTCAAGTCCTCAATCCCATTGCTGGCGGTTGCGGCTGGGACGCTGGCGGGGGGATTAGTGTGGGTGCCAGTATTTTTACAGAATAGTTATGGGGGCAAGCTAACCGAATGGATTCAAGGCGATCGCGTCGGTTTTGCTTGGCTTAGCCCTATATTTCAAGCGATCGCGGCTTGGATTACGATGATCGTCCTACTTCCGGTAGAGTCACCCGATTTAGTCGTGGTGATTCTTTCTGGGGCTGTGATGATTGTTTTCTTTCTTTGGGCGCTACCCATCCTCTATCGAAGCTTGAAATTTCAGCGGCAAGAGGCGGGTTTGACAACCCAACTCTTTGAGGGTTTTATTTGGAGTGCGATCGCGCTATTTTTTGTCTTTACCTACATCCTCGGAATTGATTTAACTCGCGGGGCAAGGTATAACTTCGTCTATTTTCCCGCTGTAATTGTTATCGTAGGAGCCAGTCTTGCCGACTGCTGGAACGCTGTAAAGGCTGAAGAAACTGCTTTAAAACAGTCAAGTCCAGTCAGCACCAATCCCGGCTCAAAAGCCAAAGGTAAAATAAACCCTTTTATTAAAATATCTGGTCAAAAAGCTGTGGCGCTCATTTGGCTTATGGGACTTTTGAGCGGGCTAACAGTCGCCTGCAATTTGGGTTATCAGAAATACTATCGCCCCGATCTCTTAGTGCCACCGATTATAGAGTTACAAGATTCCCCATCTTCATCTGTGCAAGTGCCAATTCTAATTGCCACAACTCACAAAACCCATGTACAAAATGGGGAAATGATGGGAATCGCGTGGGAACTCAAACAGCAAGCGGTACAGCCAAGGGAAATCCAATTTCTCCTAGCGCATCAAGACCAAAATCCTCAAACTTCAACAGCGGCGCTGCAAAAAACTTTGGCGACTTTACCGCGCCCTCTAGATGTTTTGCTGGTAAATTTCCACGCACCCATAGAGTTAGATAAATGTGTTACGAATGCCAATTTCCCTTCAGTGGATGGCTACGAAACCAAACTTTATTACTGTCGAGATCGCTAAAGCTTAACTGCTTTTTTTGACGCTTTCTGGAACGCTCAGCGATGACAAACCCGCGATCGCTCTTAAATTTTGAGAGCGAATTAACTCTGTAAAATTTAAACTAGAGCGACCTTCGATTTTACCGACGGCTTCAATTGCGGATAACAATTGCTGGGCAGCTTCAGCTTCCGTGTAGCCCCGCCGAATTGCTACCTTAATTGCCGATTCATCCGCATCCAGTTCAGACTGAGAACTGCGAGTATTTCGCCAAATCTGAGTCGCTGCCAATCCGCTCAATCCGCTAGCCACGACAACACCTACGGCATCTCCTTGGACAAGCTGCACGATTGCTCCAATTGCCCCAGCCGCCACCACACCTTGATAAAGGTCGGGTTTAAACCACTTGATCCCAGTCAGCCAAGCAACTGTGCGTAAAATCAGCAAATCTCGCTGCGGCTGAGACAAGCGACGCCATAAATCAAAATTGATATAAATCGGTCGATCTTGTGCCCAAGGCAGCGGAAATGGGCTATTAATCACCTGCGGTTGCTCCGGTTTGCTAACCACTTTTGTCAGCATTCGACCAGATGCAGGCATGACATCTAATAAGCGGCGAATTTCAGGCTCTGGATTCATCTTGGATGACTTGGGGCAACTATGGTAAAGACGCGATCGCTCCCCTCTACTCACTGAAAACTATTCTAAGGAATGTGGATGAAATAACTGGTAAAAGTAGGGATATGCCCCTACCCAGGTAGTTGAAATAAATCCACAATCCTCAGTTTTAGGGGGAGGGAGACGGAACGGCTGAAGCCGTAGGCTTGGGTTTAGGAGCTTGCTGAGTGGGCGGAGTGGTAGTTCTAGGCGTCGCCTTGGGTGTTGTTGTCGCTCTGGGTGTCGCCGGAGGTTTTGTGGCGGGGGCTTGCAGCCGAGTTGCGGGTGAGGGCGCTAGGGCTGGGCTAACAGGTGTTGACGTTGGTTCGGGTGAAATCGTTGTAGCCGGTAAGGGCGTTATCGCTGGGTTAACGGGTGTTGACGTTGGTACAGGGGAAACTGTCGTACCGGGAGCAGGAGACACCGTTGGGCTAGCAGCAGGAGCGGTGATGGAAGCAGGAGCGCCTTGTACACCCAAAATGCTGGGATCTCCAGTGTCAAATATGCCAGCTAGACAGGCAATCATCATTGTCGCCAGCGTGCCAGCAAATAGTGCTTTCCAACCGAGTTCGGAGATATCTTTGCGGCGCGAGGGAATTAGGGCAATGGTGCCACCGACAAAAATTCCCACCGAAGCCAGATGGGCAAATCCGGAGAGGGCATAACTGACGATTAACACCGTGCGATCGCTTACAGTTCCGGCTTGAGCGGCTTCTGCTAACGCTTGATAGGGAGGAATTGCGGTTTCGAGGAGTCGTCGCCCAATAATCACAGACGCCGTCCAAGATTCGCTAAAAGGGACGCCGGTTAAGATTGTTAGGGGATAAAACAAGACTCCTTGAATATTTGCCAAAGTGACAACTTTGAATAAGTCACCCACTGCTCCGGGTAAACCGCCCAACCAACCAAAAAATTGATTCACTAAAGAAACTAGACCCAAGATTAAGATCAGCACAGCAGCGATCGCGACTGCCATCTTCACCCCATCTAAAGAGCCGACAATCGCCGCATCTAAGGGGCTAACTCGCTCGATGGGTTCTCCAGCTACGGTTTCCTGTTTGTACGTCCCTTCCTTCTCGACTTCCTCAAACTCATTTTGCTCAAATTCCTTGGCTGTTTTCTCGCTAGGAATGCCGCCCAGCGTCAGAGGAGTTCCTGTTTCTGGCACTAAAATTTTTGAGATCACAAAACAGGCGGGGATAGCCATAATCGACGCCGATACTAAGTGTCCCAGAATGTTCGGAAAGACAGGTCTGAGGAAACTGACGTAAATAGCTAGGGTTGAGGAGGCAGCCGTACCAAAACAACACGCTAGAATCGCGCACAGTTCCGAACGGGTCATTTTTGGCAGATAAGGCTTAACGACAATCGCCGCCTCGATGCCCACAAAAATATTCGCGGCACCGCTGAGCGCTTCCGCCCCACTTAGGCGCATCGTCCAATAAAATAATTTGGCAAATAGCTCGGTGATGACTTGAATGACGCCGATGTTGTAGAGGAGCGCCATTAGTCCGGAGAAAAAGATTACTGTTGGTAAGGCGCGAAAAGCAAAAATATAGCCAAGATTGATTGGTGGATCTTGACCGGGGATGGGGACAATATTTCTCCCAAAGACAAACCGCGCCCCAGTGTCAGCAGCGACAAACACCGCGTCTAGTAAGGTCGTAAACCGCTCCAGTGCGATTCGCGTGGGGGGAAACTTGAACACCAAAAAAGCCAAGACTAATTGCAACCCGATGCCCCAGATAATGACGCGCCAAGGGATGATTCGCTTGTGTTCGGAAAAGAGCCATGCGATCGCGCATAAACCAAAAAGGCCGAAAAAGGAGATAAGGTTGAGATAAAAAGGATGAGACATGGGCTGAATCCTTATTTCTTGAGAGAGTGCTTCCCAGTTTGCCGTCCCCTACAAATCAGCGCGTTTTTCGGCTTTATCCCCGCCTGGAGAAGGATGACACGGGACACCCAAGACAATACCTGAAAATGAGGCGCTTCAGTACTACTACAGCTTTAAAATAAGCACAGAAGCCTGTATCTTATTCAAACTTAAGAATTCCTAAACACAAGGAAACAACTTAGCTAGAGCAGTCCCAGCTTGAAGAATGCTGCTCTTGGGCAGTTAATTACCCACAAATTCAATACATGGAAGCTTTTGACTCAGTTCCTCCCAAATGGATCGAATCTGCTACTCACGCCCGCGAGTTTTGCTGTCCTAACTGTCGGGCTTCCTCCAGGGAAGCGCAACAGGTTTGGCTCAATCGGCGATCGCCCGTAATGACAGAAGATTATCGCCGAAAATGGCAGGAGTTTTATCAGTGCCAGTGCGGTAGTGTCTGGTGGGCGTGGAGTAACGATCGCCCTCCCTCTGATTTATTAAAGCGTGAGCCTCCAACGATTGACGAGTGATGCTTTAGGAAGCAGAGGCGCGACTCCCTATGGGATAGCTACTCTACCCTTCGGGACCCCCTTCGAGGAACGAGAACGCTACGCGAACGTTTCACGCATTTCCTCTGGTTGAGCGTCTTAGCGAAGCGAAGCCGTTAGGCTGATCGCACGATTGTGTCAGCCGTAGACAAAAGAGCGATTGCGCTACCGCGCAGCCTTCGGATCGCATATCGGAAACTTAGAAATTACGTCTTTTACAAGGCGTTCACAACAACTGCCATGAATCTATCAATGTTTGCAAAAATAATCCTGCCTGCTGCTGTGTTAACGATTGCCTTTGCCTCTTTGAGCGGCAATAGCTTAGCCCAAAACGCCTCATTTCAAGTAGTAAGTGCTAGAGATGGAGATGATGTTACGGTAAACCAAGGCAGCAAACAGTTCAGAATTCGGCTAGCTTGTATTGATGCGCCTGAAAGAGAGCAGAAACCGTGGGGCGATCGATCGGCTAATCGCCTCAAGCAGCTTCTCGTCCCTGGTCAGAGTGTGCGGCTAAGGGTGGTGAATACAGACAAGTCTGGGCGAACTGTGGCGGAAGTTTACCGAGGCAATCAGTCGGTAAACCTTCAAATGGTGAAAGAAGGTCAAGCCGTTGTCTACCCGCAACATTTAAACAATTGCCCTGCTACCAAAAACCAATATCTGCAAGCACAGGCAGCAGCTAAAAAGCAACGTCTGGGTTTTTGGAATCAAGCTCAACCGATGATGCCGTGGGATTTCCGCCGCACTCAGGGCAGTCGGAGTTAGTAGAGCGGTAAGGAAGAGAACGAATATATTTTGAGTCTTAGCAAAAAGCGCTGGGTAAGCAAAGGCGATCGCATTCTCTTTTTGTCAGCGCGTTAGCGAAGCGAAGCCGTTAGGCTTATCGCTCCCCACCTCCGTCAAGCAAGCTTTAAGATGAAGAAGTATTAACAACGCGAATATCGCTTCATGGACTGGAAAGAAATATCCGGTAATTGGGTGTTAATTCCCCAACATCCTGTAGGAATTGTGCATTTTCTTGGGGGCGCATTTGTGGCGGCTGCACCCCACGTCACTTATCGCTGGTTATTAGAACAACTAGGGAATCAAGGGTATGCGGTGATTGCGACGCCGTTTGTGAATACGCTGGATCATAGCGCGATCGCAGGCAACGTTCTCCTGAGCTTCGATAGCGCCATCGAACAATTACGGGCAAAAGCGTTATTGCGGCGGCGATATCTCCCAATCTACGGACTTGGACACAGCATGGGTTGCAAACTGCATTTACTCATTGGTAGTCTTTTTTCAGTGGAACGTGCTGGGAATATCCTGATTTCCTTTAATAACTACACCGCAAGCGAAGCCATCCCATTTGTGCAGCAGTTTAATTTCAGCCCAGCTTTTAATGTCGAGTTTACACCTTCGCCGGTAGAAACTAACAAGTTGATCGCTGATAAATACAGTATTCCGCGAAATTTACTGATTAAATTTTCTAACGATACGCTTGACCAATCAACTGGCTTAACTGAGGTTTTGCAAAAGCGATTTTCGGGGATGGTAGCAATGCAAATGTTACCAGGAAGTCATATTACACCGCTTGGTCAAGATGTCAATTGGCAAGCGGGAAAGGACTTCACACCCTTTGATGCTGTTGGTCAATGGGTAAAGCAAGAAATTTTATACAAAGAGCTGAATTTGTTGAAAAGAGAAATTCTCCGCTGGTTACAGCCTTTCTCTCCTACTTAACAATTACTTGAATATTTAGATAGCAGCAATGGTGTAACTGCTGCGTGTAGGCTGAACAAGGCAAGAAAGAAAGCTCGTGTTATAGCAGTCCTAAAGGATTCCTAAAGGCAAGATCCCCGGCTTCGAGAGAGAATTAGGGTATCTGACACCGCTGGAATCTCATAACTCAAATAGGATTGCTATTAGAAAAGCACAATAATAGATTGTGCTTTTCTTGCTCAAGTGTCAACTACCTGCGAAAGTCCTACTAATTTTATTGTTTACTTCAACAACGCGGCGGCCCATCATCGTAGGAAATTAAATTATCTCCTGACTCAAGAATAAACTTAACTTGGTGGTCTGTAGCAACATGAAACCACCAACTGTGTTTAAGTTCCCCTCTTTTATACGGGCTGTCCCACTTACAAACAAATATTATGTTTTCCCCTCCCACAGGTAAGTGAACGGAGGAATTGCTTTTTTGGGAAAAGATTCTATTCTTTAATTTTTGAACTAGAGTGACCGAATCGTTTTGTTGTTTAGCAGCTTCGCCTTCAAAGGTAATCGTGAGTAGCCTTATCTTAGGGTAGCACTCAGTTGGAATGCAAACACCGCCTACATACTGTAAAGTTAAAATATTTTCCGAACCAGGGGAATCAGGCCATTCTTGAACACACCCATTCTGATTCTGATAAATTCGTGGTGGTGATGGTAGCAAATTAGCTACTTGTTTAGCTAATTTAATTGCTTCAGTAGGACTCAGTTCTGGCTGCATAAAAAAACTTGAGGAGGTAGAACTTAATCTACCTCCTCAGTGTCTACTTTTCCGAATGAATTACTTCATGTTGACGGGAACTTTCAAACCTTCCGCTGAGAGTCTGCCGTCTGGCTGAATGGATTCACCTTCGATGAAGGAACGCAACATCCAAGCCATTTGCTCATGTTGTTCCATCAAGCCGGTGAGGAAATCAGCGGTACCTTGATCGTGGAAGTTATCACCGCACTGATCGATGTGTTCGCGCAGGTTGCGGATAACCAGTTCGTGATCTGACACGAGGTTTTCTACCATGTGAAATGCGTTGGGAAGAGTACCCGGATCTTCTTTAATAGAAGCGTACTTCAGGAAGCCTTCCGCAGTTCCTACGGGATAACCACCCAAGGCGCGAACTCGCTCAGCGATCGCATCAATGCTTTCCGTCAACGCGGTGTAGTGTTCTTCCCATAGCTGGTGCAGGGAGCGGAACTGAGGGCCAACCACATCCCAGTGGTACTTTTTGGTTTTGATCAATAGCAGGTAGGCATCCGACAGATCTTTATTTAATAAATCCGTCACGCCTTGACGCTGCTCTTCTGTTAAACCTATGTTTAAAGGACGCATAATTGTTGTGTTCTCCAGCGATAATCACTCTTACTAGTGCAACAAATCTATACAGGGGATTCATCAGCCAAAGGGGAGATTAGTCGAGCGCTTGATATTGCGTGGGTTTGAACGTAGTCAGATGGGTAGGCTCAAGCTTTGGATATAGCACTGACTTTGACGCGGTGCAGCAGTTTCTCTCCTTGGCGGTAGCCGAGATTACTGACTTTCACAATTTCTCCAGGTTGAGCAGTTCCTTTAATGAGTTGATGGAACTGCGGATCGTAAGGGAGTTCTGCACCGACAGATGCGATCGCTTCCACTCCCCATTGAGAAAGCATCTGTTGCACAGGTCGGACTAATGGCAGCAATTTCACCGCTTCCATCTGGGGATTCTCTAAAGCTCTGGCGGCTGCGGTAGGCCAATACAACAAAAAAGATTCTAAAACTTGCAGACTCGACATCTGGAATTCCTGCATTAAAGTTTCTCGCTGCTGTTCTAAGAGCGATCGCAGCCGCTGATACTCTTGCTGTAAAGACGCCAACTCAGGCTCCCGATTTATCTGCTCTCCCAGCGCTGGCGGTTTCCTATCCCCAAAGGCGGTCAGTAACTCGCTTACTGACACTTTCAACGCTTGGGAGAGCTTGATCAGGGTTTCTACTCGCATCTGCGAAACTTGTCCTAGTCGCAGTCGCTTGACTTGTCGTTCCGAAACTCCAGCTTGCCGACTCAAAGCTTTATAACTAGAAATCCCCAGCAGTTGCATCCGTTGCTGCAACTGGCGGGCAAATTGCTGTACAGAATCTGGTTCGTTTACCACGTTTGCTTTTTCAGTTCGCCCCGCAGGTGCGTTTTAATTATTGAAAGCTCCTAGGGGCACACAACTCGCTGTGCGCCCCTACTGTCAGTAATTAATGTTTACTGGCAACTGCTTGTCTTGTGCCAACAGAGGTTAGCGTTCCAGTTTGCAGATGTGCTTCTAAGAACCACAACCGCTTATCGATCGCGCGAGACACTTCTGTGTAAAGGTCTGCGGTATCAGCATCGCCTAAATCGGCTGAAGCATCAATATTTTGGCGCAGCGACTTGGCATAAGGTGCAAAGCGTTCCGCCAAAGCGATAATGTGGTCTTTGCCGTCGATGATATCGATCGGATACTCTGGCAAAATAGAGGCAGCTACCGCCATCCGAGCCGTTCCCATTGCCAACCCTCCTAGAGCGGTGACTCTTTCGGCAAACAGATCGGTGAATTCTTCCAACTCAGTAGCAACCTCATCAAAAAGTTGGTGTAACTGGTAGAAGTCCATCCCTTTAACATTCCAGTGCGCTTGCTTTACCTGAGTTTTTAGGTCAAGGGTGGTTGCTACGGTTTGGTTCAGAAGCTCGATTACCTTAGAGCGAGTTTCTGCGGCGATGTCAATGCTAGTTGGGTAGAGACGTTGATGATGATTGATACTACTCATATGCCTTGATCCTTTTAGATGGAAGTGTATAGAAAAGCACAGACTTTTGTAGATTATCTTTGCACGCTTAGGACAAGATAAACTGCGATCGAGGATACTAATTCGCAGTACAGGCTGAATTTTGAGCTGGAAAGCTTGTTTTTGAATACTCAAGCTAAATGCATTCTCAGAACAGAGCGCGGTGCGCGGCGAATCCGGCAAGAAATTGTTTCTTGACCTAGGCGCTGACAAGCTTCAAATCGATGACAGCCGGAAAAACCATAGTATTCTCCATCTACTTCCAGCACGTCGATGGGTTCTTGCTGACCGATTTCTTGAATGGATTCCATCAAAGCCGCTACTTTGGCTTGGTCAGTTTGTCGCGGCAGAGGACGATGAATCTTTTGCAGGGGTATTTCTTGCACCCTTACCATAGGACGAGTAGCTGTCTCCATCTGTTGTTTCTTTCTAAATCATACTCGGAATGACTTCGACTTGACAACTGGATACTTTAAATTAAGCTGAAGATTGTCGTTCATCCCCGATCTATTCGTCCTGGCGTCTATCACAATAGATGGAACAACTAGGTGCGTAGGTTGAGACAAAATATAGAGTCAGCTTTGAAGAAAAATCTTCTATCCTCAGATAGTCCATGCAAAAAAAGGGATGTACCTTGAGGCAGAATTTGGTAAAAACCAAATCGCAAAGTCGGAAATTCACTCGTCCGGCTGGGATGGGAAAACGTTTAGGTCACTGGTCCCGCACCATTTTGACGGTGTTTGGGCTGATAGGACTCACAGCGGCGTCTGGACCGGCACCCAGTAGCAATGATGTGGAACTGAAAGTGGGGGTTGTGCAGCGATTTGGTGAGGAACCCGACCAAATGACGTTGCAGGCAACATCGGGCGATCGCTTGATGTTGCGCTTTAATACAGGCGATCGCCAGCAAACCCTGCAAACCACCAGTGCCAAGCTAGAAGTGACCATGCAACCTCTACCAGCACCTGCGTTAGAGGAACGGCTTGTCCTGGGCATTTATCGGAGTTTTGAGATGGCGGAAGACAGTGCCAAAGCGTGGCAAGCCAAGGGAATTGAGGTTGAGGTAGCGCAGCCGGAACGCTGGCAGGTGTGGGCAAAACGCGATGTTTATAAAACGCCTTTAGTGCGCCGCTGGCTGTTGCAGAACCTTCAAGCTCAAGGCGATCGCGCTGCGTATTTGGAGACGGAAGTGGTGCAGAAAGTGCCCAAAGCGTCTCTCGTTGTGAATGGTTTTCGGTACGATCGCGACCAGATAGAGATTATCCCTGGCAAAAACCCGATCCAGGTGACAAAAGGCAAAAACTCGAAAAATAGCGTTCTCTACGCTGGCTCGTTGCGGCTGCAACCCAACGCTTACGGCACTTACACCCTGGTCAATCAAGTACCCTTAGAAATTTATCTGCGGGGCGTCGTACCGCACGAACTGGATGGCGGTGCCCCCTATGCGGCGGCGGAAGCGCAGGCAATCATTGCTCGGACTTATGCACTGCGGAACTTACGGCGGTTTACAGTGGATGGGTACGAACTGTGTGCAGACACCCACTGCCAAGTTTACAAGGGTCTCACCGGCACTGTACCGACGACAGACAAAGCGATCGCGGCGACGAAAGGTCAAGTACTAACTTACCAGAATGAACTGGTGGATGCCCTTTATTCCAGTACCAGCGGTGGCATCAGTGCGCCCTTTAATGATGTCTGGAATGGCCCAGATCGCCCGTATCTCCAAGCCGTGGTAGATTCATCTGGGACAATTTGGAACCCGCAGTTGTCTTTGGCTCAAGAACAAAATTTCCAGCGGTTTATCAGCCTGAAACAAGGATTTCACGAAACTGGCGGCAATTGGTTTCGCTGGAGTAAAGCCAGCAGTATCGCTCAGATTACCCAAGATTTGCAGCTTTATCTCAAGCGGACAAAGACTCCCCATACTCCCTTTAAAGCAATTAAGCAATTGCGGGTAGCAGAGCGATCGCCCTCCGGACGGATTATCCGACTGGCAGTGCAAACCGACACTGGCGTGGTTGAAATTCTCAAAGATGATATCCGCAGTGCCTTTCGACCACCCCGCAGCACCCTTTTCTACCTACAACCTATCTATGGCGCAGACAAAACCCTAAAAGGTTATGCCTTTATTGGAGGCGGATTGGGGCATGGCGTAGGCATGAGTCAAACCGGCGCATTCAATTTAGCGAAAGCGGGTTGGTTAAGTCAGCAGATTCTCAACTTCTACTATCCTGGTGCCCAAATTCAGCCTCTTAACCAGTCCATTACCTTCGGCCCGGATCAAAATACAAAAGCGTTGCCCAACTCCTGAAAACAATCAAGCAGGGACGCTTGAGAGTGTCCCTGCTAAAAAGCTTAGAAGTTGTCAGTTATTTGGCGGCAGGTTTCATCCAGATATCTGTAAATAGTCAATCCTATCGATCAACCCGCCCATACAAGTCAGTTGCTGGTTTGAAAAGACGCCACTAATAGCGCGTCTTTTACTGATATCCGTTGTACGTTGTTTTTTCTTGTCTGCGATCGCTGACAACCAACCACTGACTGGTTTTCTTAATAGAGTTCTTCTTCTTGGTGGGTCATGATGGTGCAATCCGACTTGGGATAAGCCACGCAAGTCAGGACATAGCCAGCTTCAATCTGATCGTCATCCAGGAAAGACTGGTCAGATTGATCGATATCACCCTCAGTCACTTTGCCAGCGCAGGTTGAACAAGCACCAGCGCGACAGGAGTAGGGCAGATCGAGACCTTGATCTTCTGCGGCGTCAAGAATATAGACGTCGCCTTCAACTTCAATCGTGGTGTCTAGCCCTTCGGCTTCGTTAATTAACCTTACTTTATAAGCCATGTAGCGTTCCTCTCAAGTAGTCGAAATGGCAGTAGTAATTCAGAGTAGAGCGACCTTCCTCGCTAGACTAAGCTCAGGTAAAGGTTTGCTTACTAGGTTCACTTCCTCTTTAGATACTACGGGAAAAACCAGAGCCTTCAACACGAGATCAATAGATGGTGTGAATGGTATTCGTAATAAACTTTTAAGATTCAATCCTAATTACTTATACTTATCAATGGAATGGTAGACCAGTGATACGATGTTCAGCTGACAATTCCTCGAGAACATCGAGATACCTTCTTCGGGGTAAATATATTAGCTGTAATTATAGAAAGAATTAATAACAACAATTAATCTTTAAATTCAGACAGATGAACTGAAAAATTTAGAGATTAATCACCGGATGATTTTTTACTGTTAGCAACAACACATTTTTAAAATGCCAACATCAGTGTCTCATCCTGCGTGGTCTGGCAAGCTCCCAATCGGTGTCGGGCTGGTGGGAACCGGATATGCAGCTAAACTCCGGGCGCAAACATTTCAATCCCAAGATAGAACCCAGCTAGTAGCCGTTGCCGGACATACCCCGGACAGCACAAAGGAATTTGGTCAAACCTACTCTTGCCAAGCCGTTTCATCTTGGGAAGATTTAGTGGGGCGCGAGGATATCGATTTGATCGTCATCTGCACGGTAAACCAGCAGCATGGAGCGATCGCGCGTGCCGCACTTGAAGCTGGCAAACACGTTATTGTCGAATATCCGCTGTGCTTGGACGTTGCCGAAGCAGAAGCACTCATTGCCTTAGCACGCGATCGCAATCAACTCCTGCACGTCGAGCATATAGAAATTTTGGGCGGTTTGCATCAAGCACTGCGGCAATCCTTACCCAAAATTGGAGAAGTCTTTTACGCCCGCTACAGCACTATCAATCCCCAACACCCCGCACCCCAACGCTGGACTTATCACCCCGAACTATTTGGCTTTCCCCTGTGCGGTGCCCTCTCTCGCATCCACCGACTGACAGATTTGTTTGGTTCCGTCGCTACCGTCAGCTGTCAAGCGCGGTATTGGGGCGAGGGGGCGTTCTACCAATCCTGTTTTTGCACAGCCCAGCTAAAGTTTACTAGCGGCGTGGTTGCAGAGGTGATTTATGGAAAAGGGGAAAATCTCTGGCAACCATCCCGAAGTTTTGAGGTTCACGGAGAACACGGGGGATTAATTTTCGATGGAGATGAAGGCAAGCTAATCAAAGAGAACGAGACAACACCAATTGAAGTGGGAGGGCGTCGGGGTTTATTTGCCAAAGACACCAGCATGGTTTTAGACCACTTGATTGAAGGCACACCGCTGTATGTTACCCCAGAGGCTAGCTTATACGCCCTCAAAGTTGCCGATGCTGCCCGTCGTTCAGCAGAAACTAGGCAGACAGTTTTAGTTTAAGCGCTGTTAGGGTAGTCAATTAACTTTGTGTTAAGGCACTTGGCAACGCCAGCTCAACTTGAAGCGGATCTCTGCCAGATTTTATGAAAACATTTACATTTCTTGCGTTAAAAAAGCTTTCCTTTTCTACTTGCGACTCGCTACATTTTTAAAACCAGCCACTTCCGCTAAAGTGTACAGGGGTCTACCTTTGACTTCTTCATAGATGCGCCCGATATATTCTCCTAGGATACCGATACTTACCAATTGCACGGCACCGAGAAAGAAAATTGCTACCAGAATTAAGGTAAACCCGGTTAAAGGGGAATTGGGGACAAAAATCCGCCAATATAAAACTAATATCGCCATCACCAGAGCGATCGCTGCCGCGAATAAGCCGACATAAGTAGATAGCCGCAGCGGTACTTTTGAGAAGGAGACTAATCCATTCACTGCCAATGACAAAGATTTACTGAAAGTGTACTGCACCTCGCCAGCAAAGCGGGGGTGACGCTCGAAGTAGACGGCGGTTTGGGGAAAGCCTACCCAAGAACGCAGTCCCCGGATATAACGATTGCGCTCAGGCATCGAATTAAGGATATCTGCGACTTGTCGATCCATTAGACAGAAATCGCCTGTATCGGTAGGAATGTCTACATTTGCCAGACGCTTGAGAAGACGATAAAACACATAGGCGGTGAAGCGCTTGAACCAGCCTTCTTTGTGGCGTTTGATGCGCTGAGCATAGACGACTTGATAGCCTTGTTGCCATTTTTCCACCATGTCTGGAATTAATTCTGGGGGATCTTGTAAGTCGGCATCAAGGATAACAATTGCTTCACCCCGAACAAAATTAAGACCTGCGGTGACAGCAATCTGATGACCGAAATTACGGGCAAGGCTTAAGTAGCAAACTCGCGGGTCTTTTTCATGCAATTCGCGCAGCATTTGTAAAGAGCGATCGCGACTGCCATCGTTGACTAAAATTAGCTCCGTTGGGGCATCTAGCCGCTCCATCACCGCACTCATCCGCCGATAAAGTTCGGGGATGCTTTTCTCTTCGTTATAGATGGGAATGATGAAGGAATATTTGGGGTTCATAATTAGCTGTTAACGATTCGCCAATAACTTTTAGTGAATCGCTGTCATTGGTCAAGTGTCATTATTTATTCGCTCTTCGTCAATCGCAAAGGACTGATGACTAAGTAGGATAACTGAATTTAACCCTGTCATTTTGTCGTTTGGATTGAGGGACAAAACCATACATTGATAAGGTTTGATGAGTAACGCTTAGTCGCCCTACTCATCCGGCAAATAATTAAGTCCCTCTATTTAATGACTAATCGCTAACAGCTACGAATTATCGTTCCAATTTGTTAGGAATGCCTTCGCAACCACCGGGAATTGTGGCTCTGGTTTTTTCGCCACCCCAAGCACAACAATATTGGCGCAGTTCTTCCGAGAGTCCCTCAACGTCGGTGAAGTCGGCATTTTCTACTACAGCGCCCGTATAAGCACCTGTTTTGTAGTTAGCGTAGGGAGGTTGAGTATGAGTGCGAGGGGTCGCAGTTTCCCCCGGACCATAGAACAAGCGGGTGGCTTTGAAATCGGCACCAGCAAGATTCGCTTCATACAAGATGGTGCGAGAGAAATTAGCCTTGACTAAATCGCAATTGCTTAAGTTAGCACCAACAAGATTGGCTTCGCTTAAGTCTGTGCGGCGCAAGTCGGTGCCAGACAAATCTGCCTTCGCTAACATAACTCCTAAGTCGATAACGCGCACGCCGTTGACGCGGTCTTCTGCATAGCCTCCCAGTCCGTCAAAGATAGCTCGACCTAGGCGGCGATCGCGTTCTAGGGGAGTTAGCAATTTAGAACTGGACAAGAACCGCAGAATTTTGGCTTTCCCGCTGGCGTCTACACTGCTCAAGATAGCGGCGGTACGCCCTTCGGCTAGTAACCGCTCTTGAGGCCAATCTTCGAGCAATCCTTCTTCATCTAATACTAGGTCGGAGATCCCCTGAAAATAAGTATCGATCGTCTGCTGCTGAGTAATCAGGTTTTGCTGAATCGTCAGGGAGTTTTGCTGAATGGTCAAGTCTCTGGAAATAATGTACTGTCGCCACGCCACGTATACGGCGATGACAGCAATGAAAATTTGCCCTACAGCTCCTGTCCATTCTGCTAGGGAACCGAGTTCATCCCATTTTTGCTGGTTTAACCACTTGCCGATGTTTTGGTTGATACCAGAAAACTTGAGCAAGCTGATGAGCGATAAGATTGTTCCGACGATGGCGACGATGACAGCTCGCTGTTTTGGCGGTAGCATCTCATCCAGCACGGGTTCCAAACCAAGCCATAGCATCCGCAGCGATACGACTAGCCCCACGATCGCTCCTGATATCCCGATCCAGAAGTTATTAATCGCTAACCCTAGGATGACTAAGGCGATCGCTATCAGGACGATGGGCGTTCCTTGCGGAACAACTGGATTCTTTTTGGACAGCACCAGCGATCGCGGCATGGTAGCCAAATGTTGCTCGTATTGGTTCCGTCCGGACGGTGTCAGCGATTGCATCTGCGACGGGCTGTTCACAGCAGGTCTGTTACCATTGCCACTATCTTGAGCGTTTGACGGTGAATTGGACTGGGAAGGATTAGGCTCTGTCGTCATTGTGTTAATTCGTCAAGCAGGCGCAGTAAACCCATGCTTTATGGTAGCGGCTGTGGCAGTCAACAAGATTTTATCTAATAGAGCAGGCAAGTGTTAAGGGCAAATGGCGCTGAATGCGATCGCTCTGTTTCCTCTTTTCCCTGTAGTTCGAGAAAGACGCGATCGCTATCATAAAACAAGCAACTCAACAGAAACCAGGAGAATAATTCATGAATACCCAATTAGTTGAATCCCTAGTCCAAGTTATTTTATCTCTGCCACCGGATGAGCGATCGCTACTTGAAGAAAAACTATTTAGCAATATACCCTACCCTTCAACCCTTGAATTAGCGCACCTTGCACAAAGCGGAGGAGCTTTTGATTTTCTCCACGATGAACCTGATATTTACACCCTCGAGGATGGAGAAGCAATCTAGTAAGACTTAAAAAAGGAGATATTGTCCTAGTTAATTTTCCCTTTACAGACTTAAGTACAACAAAATTACGTCCTGCGTTAGTGCTGACGGCAAGTTCTGCAATAGATGAAGTGACTCTTTGCTTCATTTCCTCTCAAAATGCCACCAGCTTAAGTCTTGAAGAATTTGCTCTCAATATTTCAGACGCAGAATTTTCCAGCACGGGATTGCGAGTTTCTTCTAAAGTTAGGGTAACTCGAATTGCTACCCTTGAACGTAGATTAATCATCAGACGCTTAGGAGAGTTGGGTATTCTGCAAATGCAACAATTGAACGAAGTGATGATTCGGGCATTTCAAATAATGTAACTTGTGCAATCAGCAGCCAGAAATCCGCTGTTTTCTTTCCTCTGCGCCCTAGGGAGTCGTCTGGGGTTCGATAAAACCCTTACAACCCCAAATCTACTGCCACGCGATGGGCACAAGCAAAACCAGAAAATGCCACCGCATTTAAACCCTGCCCTGGAAACGTACTGTCTCCCACACAATAAAGTCCCGAAATCGCAGTTCGATTGAATGGCATTCCCAATAGTCCTAATAACTTGTTTCTAGGAATTGGGCCATACGTACCATCTGCACGACCTAAAAAGCGCCGATGCGTGCGGGGCGTCCCGACTTCCAGATAATCTAACCCTGCATCTAAACCGGGGAAAATCTTCTCTAGCCGCTCAATGATTCGTCCTGCTGCCTCTTCCTTTTTCTGTTCATATTCGCTAGAAGAAAGTCCCTGCCAATTTTCAATCCAATCAGGGGTAAAGGCGTGCAGAATATGATGACCTTCTGGTGCTAAATCCGGGTCGAGTAACGTAGGAATCGACAAAAAGATCGTGCCTTGCGCCGCTTCCATCTTCTGCCAATCTTCTAGCAAAATGTGGTGACAGTCCGTACCAAGCGGCAGCACATCTGCCTTAACGCCTAAGTGCAAACTTAAGAAACCCGGCGATTTTTGATAACGATTTTGCCACTTCTTCTCAGCCGCTGGTATTTCTTCCGCTGGCAGTAACTTCTCGAAAGTATCCCAGCGCGTTGCATTGGAAATAATCCGCTTGGCTTCATAGACTTTTCCATTTGCCAACTCGACGCCTACCGCTCGACCCTCTTGGGTAATAATTTTCGTCACCTTGGCTTTGTACTGAATCTGTCCCCCAGCTTTTTCCAGTCCCTCCACCAGTTTTTGGGCGATTTGTCCTACACCCCCTTTAGGATAGTTAATGCCGCCGTAGTGCCGGTCTGAGAACACCATCCCTGCATTAATCATCGGTGTCCGGTCAGCGGGGACAACTGACCAGCAGTAGCACTCCATGTCGATAAACTTCAGTAGCTGCGGGTCTTTGATGTATCGCCTTGCAATATCACCAGCATTTTGAGGCAAATACTTTACCAAGCCGAGACACGCTAAGGGATGCTGAAAAAATGCCCGTGTCAGATACCGGGGTTCTTCCAACGACAGCAATTCCATCGCATTCAGGCAGTTGAAAACTTTCCAGCATTCGTCGTAGAAGCGTCGAATCCCTTCCCGTTCGTGGGGGAAGTAGGCAGTGAGTTCTTGCAAAAACTTCTCATAATTGCGATGAACTTTTGGATCCAAACCGGCGGGAAGATGGTAGTGAATCTGGACGGAATCGGGGATGGTTTCCAGACTGACATTCACAGCATCTAGAGCGCGGGTGAGCAGATTGGTGGTGCCCTGAGTCCCAAACCCAAAAATCATCGACGCCCCTACGTCAAACCGATATCCCTGCCGCTCAAAATATCCGGCACTGCCACCTGGAATTAAGTAACTCTCCAGTACAAGAACTTTAGCTCCTTTGGCTGCCAGTTGGGTGGCTGTTACCAGCCCTCCAATTCCAGAGCCAATCACGATGGCATCAAACGTTTGTGCAGTTGGAGATTTAACGGTAGTTGAAGGCATGAGGCAGCAGTAAGGGAAAATTTTACTCATTTCAATCCCTATTAGGGATTAACACAAAAATGCCCCGCTGCCAACAACTCAACCAATAACTCAAGCCCTTTGGTGTCTAATTTATCTCACCAGACTCATATGAGCGACTGCATGAGCTAAAGGCTGCTTTTATTGGGCTTGTGTCTTGCCTCTTAAAAAAAATGGGGACTAGCTTGCTACTGCTAACCAGCCCCACCTGCCGATCCTTAATGAGAGGAGAACACTGAAAATAAATATAGCCTTGTTGAAAATAGATGTCAATACTATTGCAAGTTATTTTCAATAGAAAAAACCAAGTTAGTTGGAATTGTGGGCTTTTCGTTACCCCACAAATGCTTTTGGCGTGGGGTTTGGTGACAAAGAAACCGAACCCAGAATCAATCTGGGTTTTCAGACATCCCAGGAGGTTCTATGATAGGTCAGGTCTTTGAGCTGGCATCTGACTGCCAAAATCGCAACTATGACTCTCCAACTGCGTGTCTATGTTCCTCCCCATCCACTGATTAAACATTGGCTGGCTGTTGCTCGTGATGCTGCGACGCCATCGGTGCTGTTTAAAAGCGCGATGACGGAACTGGGGCGCTGGCTGACTTATGAGGCAACTAGAGAATGGTTGCCGACGATAGAAACAACCGTACAGACGCCCCTGGCTGAATGTCCGGCTACATTTATCAATCCAGAGGTGCCACTGGTTGTGGTGCCGATTTTACGGGCAGGATTGGGGTTATTAGATGGGGCGCAGACGTTGCTGCCTTTGGCGTCGATTTACCATATCGGTTTGGTGCGGGATGAGAAAACCCTGGAAGTTAGCTGTTATCTGAATAAATTGCCGGAACGGCTTGACCCTCAAACGCGGGTTTTAATTTGCGATCCGATGCTGGCGACGGGTGGAACCATGATGAGGGCGATCGCAGAACTGACACAGCGAGGCGTTGACCCAGCTTTAATGCGGATTATTTCGGTTGTAGCAGCGCCACCCGCCCTGCAACAGCTTTCTGTCGCGTATCCGGGCTTGGTTGTCTATACGGCAATGATTGATGAGGGTTTGAACAGCCACGGGTATATTGTACCGGGGCTGGGAGATGCAGGCGATCGCACGTTTGGCACCTGATGCGGTGTCCAAAGCGGTATCCAACGCACGATCCAAAAGATGAGCAATCAAAGATGAAATCTGTGTTCAGATTTCTTACTTAGGACGACTGACAACTGAACAGATGACTCCTTAGACTGGTAGGCATCGAGGTCAGCAAAAAGTTAACCTGAAAACAGTTGCAACAAGAAAAAAAACAACGGTAATTTTAAGATGAGTCAGCGCGATAGTTTTGGCAGTGGATTTCTGGCTGGAACGATAGTTGGCGGTCTAGTCGGTGGAATTGTCGGAGCGCTGGTTGCTTCTGGACGCGCGTCCGAAACTGACACAACTGACGCCTCTCTGCTCAATCCTGGCTCGTCAGAAGCGAAGTTGAGCAAGGGGAAAAAGCGTCAGCTAAAGGATTCAGAAAGTATTGAATTTGCACGGCGAGGCTTAGAGGATAAAATTGCTCAGTTAAATGCAGCAATTGATGAAGTCCGGACACAGCTAGGCACTGTAAATGGCAAGAGTACAGAACTAGAGCGGGAGCGATTTTCTTCCTCAGATACAGCACGAATTTCTGAAAGGGGTCGTTCCCTAGGAACATCGCTTAATCAAGATTCCTAAGTTTCAATCCGGTAAATCCGTTAAACTGTCTTCAAGTTTCAAGCGTTCACCAATTTTAACAAGGAACCTTCAACACCGATGAATTCTTCAGCCGAATTACTGATCAATACGATCTCCACTTTTCTGAATATGTATATGTTCATATTGATTGTACGGATTCTTTTAACTTGGTTTCCGACAGTCAATTGGATGAACCAGATAGCTTCCACCTTGAGTCCAATTACAGACCCTTACCTCAACCTTTTTCGCTCGATTATTCCTCCGTTGGGTGGTCTGGATATCTCCCCGATTTTAGCGATTTTTGTGCTGCAAATTCTGGCTGGATTGTTCTCCAGCATTCAATTCACTCCGGGTTTTTAGGGTCAAAGGATTTTAGATTTGGATTTTGGAGTGAATCTATAATCTAAAATCCTTGCAATCAGATGTTAACGGCGGATTTGTTAGCGTGCGGACTTGTTAACGGCGGACTGTACCGTTAAATCCAGCGGCTTTGAATTGCTTGAGCTGCAAGGGTGTCGGTTGGTTTGCAGCAACCGAGATCCTGAGTTCAAAATCGCTGACTCCAGGCGGCACTTCTTCGATCGAACCGAGGCGCGTTCGGTTTTGCATTACCGAGTCGCCATTCGCGTCGTAAATGCGACCAAAAATATCGGCGTTGTAGACATATTTATCAGAGTCATTTTGAGCTTTGCCGGTAACAATGTAGCAACTCGCAGCTCTGGAAGCGCCGGTACTCATAACCGCCCCATCTGCTAACTCAGATGGGCAGTCATGGTAGGAAAGTTCAGACAGTTTAATCTGTGTCAATGCCAAAGCCGGAGGAGTAAACAGCAAGTTCACAACTCCGATAAGGCAAGAGATGAAAAAAATAGACACAGCTCGAAATCGCATAAACCGTACCATGACTTCAGGTTTTTTGGGAACTTCACCCCTCAGCTTAGCGCGAATCTAGTCAAACAGGAGCTTCGGGATATCTTGACAATTCTGCGATAATAGGGGATCGCCCTTAATGAGCGCTCTAAGTCTGGGCATTCCCACTCAGAATCACCGAGATAGCTCTGCTGTGTGGCGATCCATTCCAAAGAAGGAATTGATTGTGACCCGATCTGAGATTGAAGCGGCACTGCAAGCAGCATTTAGTCTATGTGAGGAGGCTGTATATCCTCTCAGCGATACACAGAAGCAAATTCTGCTGCAAGTTGTTGTCAAGGAACTGCTGGGTGCCCAAGGGGAGAACCCGGCGAGTGGTGATGAAAATGCCGATGGTGCGAATCCATTGGAGGAACTGACAGCAGAACAAGTCAAAGCTTTACTGCAATTTGTCAAGGAACAAGAAAGACAAAATCGCTCTTGGAAGATTACTTTACTGAATGACTGGTTAAATAATCAGGATTCGGGAGCGATGCAATTTTTACGCGATCGCTATGGCTTTGGGTGGCTCTATCGCATTCAGCCGGTTCATCTGGCTGAGTATTATGAGCGGGAAGGCAAGCAAGGGTTAAAGCTGAAAGTAGGCGATCGCATTGAGGTTTCTAATGGTCTGTGGGAGTGGGTGCAAGAAAACGGCCCCTGTAGCCGCGAATGGTTTCCCTGCACGGTGGTTGGGGTTTACGAGACTACTGAGAGCGGAGTCTCTCATACCAACTGCATTATCCGGTTTGAGAATGGCAGCGAGTATGAGATTCAAGGCATTTACGAATGGAATCGTTTTAACTGGCAATGGCCTAAAAATTAGAGATTCCGATTCTTGTAAAGATTGACCGCAAACTCATCCAGAATCGTGGTTCCCGATAGCTGCTGCGATTGCGCTAACTGGTAACGAGATTGCAAAACTCGCTGGATTTCCTGCTGAATTTGCTGTTTTTCAGCCTCCGTTTTGGGAGCCTTATTCACAGGACGGGCGCTCTCTAACCAGAGAATCCGAGGATATTGCGCTGCTTGTCCGCTTGTTAGAACTTTTTCTAAAGCAGGCGCAAGGTCGGCAGGATGCTGTGCTAATAGCTGAACCGGGGCAGTGGGAGGAAGATAATAAGCCAAACGCAGAATGTGACCCCAAGCGCGGGAGTTCATCACGATTAAAGTTGGCGTTGTAGGTTCCTGTTGAATCAAATCTGCTATCTGATGGAACATCGAGCGGTTTCTCGTGCTGAAGTCCCCGATGCTGATGCCCAGATACAACAGCAGCAAACCTGCTACCGCTACTCCGCGCCAGCGTCCCGCCGCCCGTTCCAGCCATAAAGCAATTAATAGCAAGCATCCAGGCAAAACAAAAATCAGTGCCCTTCCACCGCCAAAGCCAATCGTGTATTTGCCAGCGAGAATATCCACTGCAAATGCAATGCACAGGGGCAAAATTCCCAGTGACAAAGCCATGAATAAGGTACGACGCTTTCCTTGCCCCCAGAGGCTAAAGGTACACCCGGCTAGTAACAAAATTATCAGGCACCCTGCCACAATCGCGAGGGTCGCTTCTGCGGGAGTTTTGACGACATCTCCCACCCAGTCTCCCAGTAACAAGTGACTGCTCAAGGTTTGGGTAACATCTGCGAAATGATTTCCCTTGGAAAACTGATTGCCCACTTCACCCAGACGCCCCTGCTTCCGAGTTCCCCAAACAAACCAAGGCATCCACAGCAATACACCCGTCCCCAAACGCAATCCGTGCTGCCACCACCGCCGCCGGTCAAAGATGAGGACAAAGATGCCTAGGGTCATCACCCAGTAGACAAAAAGATACTGCGTCAGCAGTCCAGCAGCGACTGAAACAATCAGAATCGCACTCCAGAGAATCGATGAGCGGTTGCGGGGATGATGGGATGATGGCGTGGCGTCTGGTTCAATTTCCCACTCGGAGGCTCGGACACTCTCTGTTGCTCCTTTTGTGTCAACCAGATGCAGCATTGCCCAGGTGCTGAGAATCGTCCATAAAATCAGCGGGCCATACATCCGGGCATTTAAAGAGTGGAATAAATAGAAAGGATTTGTACCGAGTAAGGCGGCAAAAATCAGTCCGCCGCGATGTCCCATCACAAAACGTCCTAATCCGTAAGCGCCGCCAATTGCACCTACACTCAGCAATGCGCCCAGACCTCGTAAGGCAGCTTCGCTATTGCCAAATAGCTGTAGCCAGAAGTACAGGCTGAAATAAGAAAGGGGCGGATGGACATCGCCCAAGATACCTTTATAGACATCTTTGATCGTTCCTACGACATCACCGGCTCGTGGGATCAATAAAGCGCTGTAGTCCCGCAGGTTGACGGGTTGCGCTCCCGGAGCTTGATAGTCAACGCCGTGACCGCTGGCGAGGATCAGGGATAGAACTTCGTCGTACCAAAATTCTCGGCTGCCTAGATAGATAATTCTTAACAAAACAGCGATCGCGATCGCGCCTAGGAGCAACATCTCCAGCGACAACCAGCGCCGCGATGATTTAGGAACTGTGAAGCTTCGGCTCATAATATTGACGAAATTAGAATTTAGGTTAAAGTGCAGTCAAGTTAGGTGAAACTTGACATATATTAGCTTGTCTTTGTTTTTTTATGTCCTTAGATATTGACCCAGTAGAACTCTCTGTGGTAGTACCGCTTTACAACGAGGAGGACAATATTGACTACTTGTTTGAGCGGCTGCTATCGGTACTAGAAACCGTAAATACAACCTACGAGATTGTTTGCGTCAATGATGGCAGTAAGGACAATACCCTGAAGTGTCTAATTGAGCATCATTATCGTAACCCAGCGATTAAAGTCGTCAACTTGTCCCGCAACTTTGGCAAAGAAGTCGCCCTCAGTGCCGGACTAGACTATGCTGCGGGTGCTGCGGTAATCCCAATTGATGCCGACTTGCAAGATCCGCCAGAGTTAATTAAGGAACTGGTAGACAAATGGCGCGAAGGCTATGATGTCGTTTATGCAACTAGGCGATCGCGTGATGAAGGTTGGCTGAAAAACTCTACAGCCAAAGCTTTCTATCAGATCATTGGCAAGATGAGTCGCGTCCCCATCCCCCGCAATACCGGGGACTTTCGGTTGCTCGATCGGCGTGTGGTAGAAGCCATCAAGCTACTGCCAGAACGAACCCGATTTATGAAAGGACTCTTTGCTTGGGTGGGTTTCAAGCAAACCTCTGTTTTATTCGATCGTCCCCCACGTTATAAGGGAACCACGACTTGGAACTATTGGCGTCTGTGGAACTTTGCCCTAGATGGAATTACTTCCTTTAGTTTTCTCCCTTTAAAAGTATGGAGTTACGTGGGCGTTACGATATCTTTTTTGTCATTTATTTACGCTAGCTTCTTATTCTTTCGCACTCTAATTTTTGGGATCGATCTTCCGGGTTATGCTTCCATCATGGTGGCGGTGTTATTTCTAGGAGGCATCCAGTTAATAACACTGGGGATCATTGGCGAGTATCTTGGTCGTGTCTATGAAGAAGTCAAAGGACGTCCGCTTTATTTAGTGCGTGAAGCTTATGGTTTCAAAAGTCAAGAGTCAACCGAAAAGCGTCACAAATCAGAAATTAGCACTCAAGAGGCTTTAGTAATATCTGAAGAACGAATAAGCAAGGATTAATCGCGAATAACTCCGGACTTACGCGCTGAAAGCTTGAAACCTAGCTCCCCTAACCTCTCTAAAAAAGGGAGAACCGGAAAAGTTCCCCAATTTATCGAGGGATTTAGGGGGATCTCTGCGTAAGCCCTATTACTAATGACAAATGATTAATGGCTAAAAACAAAGGAGTTTTTGTTGAACGCTAAAAGTGGCATTTTCCTATTGACTGCCGTCTGCATTGTAGCGACGGGACTCGCAGTATATTTTTTGGGAGGCATCGATCCAGCTCAACTCCAAACATGGCTAAATCAAGCTGGTATCTGGGCACCGATTATTTATATCGTTTTCTATACCTTGGCGACACTGTTAATCTTGCCTTCTACAGCACTAAATCTTACCAGTGGCGCAATTTTTGGTCCTTGGTTGGGGACGCTTTGGACGAGTATTGCCGCCGTGATTGCGGCTGTAGTGGCTTTTGCCTTTACGCGCACGGTGGGGCGTGAATTTGTCGTTCAAAAGTTGGGTGGACGCTTGCAAGCGATTGATGCGGAGATGATTCAGGGTGGCTTATTCTATATGTTTGCCATCCGCCTACAGCCAATTATTCCCTACGGCTTAGTTAATTTTGCGGCTGGTTTGACTTCAATTCGCTTTCGGGATTATCTACTAGGAACCATTCTGGGAACCATCCCCGGAGTGTTGCCATTTGTAATGTTAGGGAGTTACGGCTTACGGGCGCTAAAAACGGGCGATTTCTTGCCCTTAATTGGTGCCTTGCTATTAATTGCGATGTTGGTTGGGGGCGCGACTTGGTATCGTCGTCGCCGTACCGATCCTCGAAAAGCTTTAGAGGAGATCGAACGGAAGCGCCTTCAAAATCCTCTAGATAAAGCAGACGAGTAGCGATCGCATTCAGATTAACCTTGTTTATTTTCAGGAGAACACCAGGGAGATAGGGGTTCAATTCTTGCCTGCTGTATTAACTTGAGAATTTGCGATTCGTCACATCCATAGTTTGCTAACAACTGCTGAGCTTTGTTTTTCGCGTCATCTACAGATACGCCGAAGGCGATTATTTCTTCCTCTTGGCGTCCTGTGACGCTATCAATTGCAATAACGCAGCTGTAAAGTGGTGGTCGATCCTCCTGTCTTGGTTGCTGCACCATTGCTGCTCCTGCCTCCTGCTCGTTTCTGCTGTTTGATGGGAGAATTTTTCTCAATTTGTGCGGTGCCCTAAAAGTGCCGTAGGGGCACGAGGCACAATATCTGGATTAAATCCCCCCACTTGGTTCGTCCGAATTACCCACAAAGCGGCTCCATTATTTAACAAAATCGTGGCAATTTCATCATGCGCCCGTCGAGGTAACATGGTTCGCCAAGTTGTTGCTGCCTTCAAGACAGTGGTAAGGGTGCCGTCCGCTGTCCTGGTTCCTGCTAAATTCTCAGCGTTTTCTTGCCAATCGGAACGAATAATCCCTAGGGGTGCTAATTGCTTTTCAAGCGATCGCCCTAATTTCACGAGTTGCTGAAATCGTAAGGTTTGAGCGTCGGTAGGATGACGTCGCAACCACTCTTGAATCCGAGGATTCGACGCCACCTGTTTCTCTACCTGCTTAATCGTCACAAAAAGCGCTTGGTTAGCATCTTGTACGCAAGAAGTTGAGGGTGTCACCACTGAACTACCCGTTCCATCTCCAATCCGGTAGCGTGCCATCATAATATCCAACTGGCGCATAAATTCTTTCATAGGTGACAGTTGGATGCCATCAAAATCATAATCTTGCGTCACAGCATCGAGCTTGACGATCGCATCGGATACAGGCCGATTTCCCAGCCAACCCCGCTGCAAATCTCCCATATAAGTAGACCATTTCATGGTGCCAGCAATAATCCCATCAGGGTTATGGGCGTAAACTTGCCGATACTCGATGTCAAAGCGTAACTCATCTGTGAAGCGATCGCGTACGACTGTCGCAATGCCATAAGCAAAATGTCCCGTAACTACGCCCAGCGGTTCGGGTTCGGGTTTTTTACCCCCAATTCCACCGTATGTATGAAGGACAATTGCTCGATCTCCCTCGCGCCATTTCGATACCGCCTCGTTAAATTGTTGACTTTTTGGATCGAGTAAAACTATCTTGGCGGTTCCTTTTTGACCTTCAGTACCTTTCCAAAGTTCTTTTTTCAGATAGGAATTAGCAGATTTCCGATTTACCCGCACTTCATCTGGTTGCAAACGCATCAAGGCGCGGGGTTCAATTGCCTGGGTGACAAATATTCCCTCGGTATCTTTTGTCCCATAAATGTACCAGCCTGCGGAATTGAGGGGAGACTTTTCAATTCCTCGATTTGTTGACCGAGAAATTCCATTGCGGTCAGATGGCACTTGAGGAATCCGAATTGTTTCTAAAAGGCCATCAAATTGTTTTGTTTTTTTATTAAAGTGACGCACAACAAAGCGATCCGAAGGAGACGCTGCGCTAACGCTATCTGCTTTCTCTCGTTTAATAATTGTCACTAAAGCATAAATCCGACCCGTGACTTGTACGGGTTCTTGGGCAATCTTCAGCGAGGGGCGTTCTTTTTGGTGATTGGTGACAACTACAGGGTTTTTGAGTTCCACGACGACATCATCTTGAGGTCGCGCCCCAGCCAAGGATTCTAAGGGATCGACATTTTGCCAATTGTTTAATCGGTCAGGATGCAAATTCCCCGTTTTTTTACTATCTTCAGTTGCCTGAATAAATTTGACATCTTGCGTTACAGCCTGGACAAATCTTTGCACTTCTGCGTCCCGGCTCCATTCTAAATTTACAATTTTTCCTACTAGATTCTGATGCACGGAATCAGCATTATAAACTTCAAAAAGCACCGATTTTCTAAGCTGTCTCTGCTCTTTCGGTAGTAATATTAGGCGTCCTGTCCACACGCTGACGGGTTGATAAACACTCGATGAGATAGGATAATTAACCGGATAAGAATTTGGTTGATTTAATTGATTTTTGAGGTAAATTTCATAATTTGATATATTGTTTTTGTTAGCAGAATTTTTTAATGTATAATAAATAAAAAAGCCTGAACCCAAAAGCAAAAAAGTCAGGCTAACGAGAACTCTTAAAAAGACTCGTTTAAATCGTTTAGACTTAATCAAAGATTTAACCAAATTTAGTTTAAAAATATATAAATATTGGCAGCTCTAAGCTAGATTCATCAGAAAAAAAGAAGGATGAAGTTTGAAATTCCGGCTGACAGTATGAGTAAAAAACTTTTTCTGTCACCTTCAATCTTTTTCATCCTTCATCCTTGATTTTGTTCCTTTAGAAATGAGCCTGTGGCCCTGCCCAAGAATGGGTAATCGTTTGACCAAAAATGAGGGGTTGATCCTCAATTGCGGCTACGGTTTGACCCTTCAAATCAACAGCCCATAGAGGCCACTCTTCCTCGCCCAATTCGCCTGCTCGAAACAGCACTTGGTCGGGATTAGTTTGACTCCAGCCTAACAACACCGCGTTGGTGTAATCATCGCGGTCAGGAGAGAGAGTCGTAGTACGATTCTGCTGACGATCCCAAACAACGGCATAGTCAGAAGCATCGGACGTACTAAATAAACCTTCAAATTGCCGTGCTAAGACGCGATCGCCTTTCGCTGACCACGAAATGGGGATCAAGATGGCGATGATCCCCGGCATATCCGCTTCTTCGTTACTGACAAAGGGATTGTCAGCCAAAGGAGAAGACGCCGAGATCGTTCGTAAATCCCCTGTCCTCAAATTTTCTACAAACATGACGCTGGAAATGCGGCATTGGTACAACTCCGGTTGCACCTGCAACTGAATCCGGCTGTAAGCAGCATACTGACCATCAGGAGACACTAAAGAGGGACTGCGATAGTAACGTACCCCAGTGCCGCCGTTGGCGGTAACTTCTGCATGAGTAGTCATTACCCAATTCCACGGGACGGGATGAGGGCTATCGAGGGGGTCGATTTGCACTACTGCTTGAGTCATGTCGGGAGCAGCTTCAGATAATTCCTTTCGGGCTTGCGGATATTGCATGGTAGAGGGACCTGCGATTGTAGACGCAGCCGTGCCAGCTAAGGCAAATGAGCTAGGAGCCATCAGCAGCGCAGCCGCAATAAGCGGAAGGTATGGTTGATTAGAGCACCATCCTGAGCGGAAGAGGCGAATGAACATTGATTGGGGGTGGGGTTGCTAAACGGCGTTTCTTGTGTGAGGAGCAACGCCCAAGGAACGGTGCAGCGTCCCTATATCTATATGTATATCCACAAAACCTGTCAAAAAAAACAAAAGATGTAAAAAAATTTATCATATCTCAATGAATCCGGCTTGATGGGTGAAACACCTTATCTCTCTTGTTATGATATTTTTCCACAAGACGGTCGAAAAGCGATTAAAAATTAATCTAAGGCAAGAAATTTTCTTGGGGGCAGGTTGACTGATTTCTACATACTTGCCTAGACAGTGACTGAGGGCTACCTAATAACATCACAACGGCACTCCAGGGTTATATCCCAAAAGTATTCCCAAATGTCTCTTCGCGCAAGTTAATAATGCGATCGCCCATTTTTATTGCCTCGGACAACGAAAAAAGCTTAATCGCAATTATCGAGTGTTAATCTGTTGTCTGGATAAAAATAGGAAAACGGGTGACAAAACAAGAAGCACCATTTGCCGATAACACTTCTCCTCGCCAATCTACAGGCATTGGGAGGTTTTTACTGGTTTTACTCTGGCGAGTGCTGTTGCTGGGGGTGGGAGGTGGCTTGGCGTGGCTGTTCGGTCTCGTCCTCGCGGGAGTCTTTCCCGACCTGACGCCAGAGGTGCCCCTAGTTGTGAAAGTGCTGCGCCGCGCCAAACTAGAGACATCCACCGCCTCCTCTACTTTTAAGCCGTCCCCTGCTGTCACCAGCGCCAGTCCGCCAGTAGAACTGAGTGCGGAACAAAGACGGCAACTGGAAGCAGAGCTGCAACAGTTACAGGCGCAATTGCAAGCACTGCGCGATCGCACGACTAAACTGGAAACCCAAGTCGGTCGCCAGAGTTCCAGCGAACCCCTCGCCGTACGTCTACAAGAAATCTCCCAGCAACTTCAAGGCGATCGCGTTCCCAATTCCAATCAAGTCACTACCGCTTCTAGGGTTTCTCTACCATCGGATGCTTTGAAAGCCACCCTACCTAGCGACTTGTTATTTAAAGACAGCGATAGCGTTCTGCTACCACAGGCACCCGTAATTTTAGACAATGTCATCGCCGATTTACGGAACTACCCAGGTGCCACAATTCAAATTGCTGCTCACACCGATGACGTTGGTGAATCTACAGACAATCAAGCGCTATCGTTTCGACGCGCCCAAGCTGCTGAGCAGTATTTATTCACTGCTTTGGAGAAAAAATATCGCATGATTGTTGTTGGTTACGGCGAAACTTTTCCCTTAGTAGAAAATAATAGCGATACCAACCGACAACGAAACCGCCGCATCGAAATTGCCATTATTAACCCTTAGTTTTTACTTTTTTGCTAATGGTTAAGGGAAAAATTGCTTTTCAATCAAGACCAATTACCAATTACCGTTCCCTAAGGAAATGAAAGTCATATTTTTTGGCACCCCACAATTTGCCGTCCCTACTTTAGAACGGTTACTCGCTAATCCAGAATTTGAAGTTTTAGGCGTTGTTACGCAGCCGGATAAACGTCGGGGACGGGGCAACCAAATGATGCCTTCTCCAGTAAAATCAGTCGCCTTGACGCATCAGCTACCTGTTTGGCAACCGCAGCGGATTAAAAAAGACGAGGAAACGCTCGCTCAGCTAAAACAGACAAATGCAGATGTTTTTGTTGTGGTGGCATACGGACAAATTTTGTCCCAACAAATTCTAGATATGCCCAAATTGGGTTGCATCAACGTACACGGCTCGATCTTGCCCAAGTATCGGGGTGCTGCTCCCATCCAGTGGTGCCTCTATCATGGCGAGACAGAAACGGGGATCGCAACGATGCTAATGGATGCGGGGATGGATACGGGGGCAGTGCTGCTAAAAGCTAATACGCCGATTGGACTGTTGGATAATGCTCAAGATTTGGCGCAAAAGCTTTCCGAGATTGGGGCAGATTTATTAGTAGAAACCCTCCTGAAGCTGGAACGCCAGGAAATTGAACCAATCCCCCAAGATGAATCGCAGGCGACTTATGCGCCGCTGATTAAAAAACCGGATTATTGTCTCGATTGGTCGAAAAGCGCGATCGCATTACATAACCAAGTCAGAGGATTTTTCCCGGATTGTGTGGCAACATTTCGGGGGAATCCGCTCAAAATCAGCGCCACTGCCCCTCTAGGAGCGGCTTACTGGCAAATCGTCCCAGAATTAAAGGCGCTATCGGATTGGTCTTCCTTGTCCTCTGGTTCGGCACATCCAGGCGAGGTGGTGAGCATTGCCAAAGGATTTGGCCCAATTGTTCAAACTGGCGATGGACTGTTGCTATTGCGAGAAATACAGATGGCTGGAAAACGCCCTCAGTCTGGTTGGGACTTTGCGAATGGAACTCGCTTAACAGTGGGGGAGAGATTGGATTTTGAGGTTTGAGTTGGAGAAGACTTACTGTTATCGGTCTGAATTTTCAATTTTGTTGGTAATAAAGATCCCCGATCACTTTCCAAGTCGTTCTAAAACTATCAGGTAAAGCGGCGTGCGCCTTCATTAAATCAACTACAGAAAAAGAGGCGCTGTCATATAACAGCGCCCCTTCTTCGTAAGTCTGGTATCGGTTGGCTTGTGAGTGATGATTACTCGCCCAATTTCCGCTTCCCTACTGATTGTTACGCCAGCTAGCTTCATTCATGTCTTGCCAGACATCATCGAGTAGCGAGTCTGATGGGTTCTCTTCCTTTTCAGACAATTCTGGAAATTCCAGATCGTTCGCACCGAAACCTGATTCTCCGGTGAGATCCAGTTCGTCCGCACCAAAGGCTGATTCTCCGGTGAGATCCAGTTCGTCCGCACCAAAGGCTGATTCTCCGGTGAGATCCAGTTCGTCCGCACCAAAGGCTGCTTCTCCGGTGAGATCCAGTTCGTCCACGGCGAAGGCTGATTCTGGTGCTATTTCCAAATCATCCGCACCAAAGGCTGATTCCCCGGGGAGATCCAAATCATCCGCACCGAAGGCTGATTCCGGTGCCATTTCCAAATCATCTGCACCGAAGGCTGATTCCGGTGCCATTTCCAGTTCTTCCAAAGCGGATTCTGGCACTTCTATTAGAATTAACTCTTCCTCATAGATTAACGGTGCTTCGGCTCCAACTAACACTTCCTCATCCAAGGTGGCTGGGATCGGTGCCCTTTGTGGCTCACTGTCTTCAATGGTTGATGACTGCTGCGTTTGTGGATCTTCTGGGCAAAATTCTAAGCTAAATCTGACTTTCCCTTTTTGCCAGCCGTTAGAGCCGAATTTCAGAACTTCGCAAGGAATACCTTGGTCGCTAAACCAGCCATCCTTTTCTTCTGTCCATCCGCCTAAACCATATTCCAATTGCGTTCTGATTGCATCTGCGAATTCACCGACTCTGAATGTGCGGTGCCCAATTAAAATTTGGGAAGACTCATCCACAGAGAGAACTTCACCTTTGGCTAGCGAGTCGAACTGATTATCCACAACCATCTCCCCCGGTTGAATTGATAGTTTAAAGAGTTATTCGTTATCGGTCATTGGTCATCCGTCATTGCTAATGGCTAATCGCAGGAATGCTAATTATTAAAAGCCATTCGCGAATTGACTAAAAGATCAAAAGAACCAACCGTAGCTGTGGAGTCCTTTACCTAGCAAATTGACCCCAAGATAGCAAATCCAGACGACAACAAAGCCTGTCGCCGCCAAAATTGCCGGTCGTCTTCCTTGCCAGCCTTTGGTGATGCGGGCATGGAGATAGGCGGCAAATACCAACCAGGTAATCAGTGCCCAAGTTTCTTTGGGGTCCCAACTCCAGTAAGAACCCCAAGCTTCATTTGCCCAGACAGCACCGGCAATAATTCCAATCGTCAGGAGAGGAAATCCCAAACCGATGATGCGGTAGCTGATGTTATCCAAGGTTTCGGCAAGGCTCAGGCGCTGGGGCGAAAGGGTTGGTAATTCAGATACCCCTGCTTGGGAAGGCTGGGAGGTCACTAAATCGAGAACGGCTGTTTTCGTGCTGCCATTGCTTTCAAAAATACGCTCCACAGCAGAAGATGACTCGCTGGTTGCTCCTTGTGGCTGGGGCACGAAATCGCTGGCGCGTTGCAGACGGTAGGGGCGTGCCGGGTCATTTTTACTGCGAAATCCGCCGGTTCCGACAGAACTGCCTCGGAGTTCGACGTTCTGACCGCCACTTACCACCAAGAAAGCGATCGCAAGCAGAGATCCCACCATCAGCGCGGCATAACTGAGCATCATGACGCTGACGTGCATCATCAGCCAGTTGGATTTTAGTGCCGGGACTAAAGGCTCTGACGACTGCATGGTTGATGGCAACGTCAAGGCAGCAAAAGCGGCGATGCCCATTGCAATGGGTGACGTGGCGACGCCTACTAAGCGGCTTTTGCTCATGTTTTCAGCAATCAGATGGATCGTGGTAATCCCCCAAGCTAGGAAGAAGAGGGATTCATAGAGATTGCTCAAAGGGAAGTAGCCTGCGTCCAGCCATCGTGCGCCCAGTAGGGCGGCAATGCAGAGGTTTGCGATCGCCATCCCTGCCGTCGATAAAGCCCACAGATAGGGGATGCCATTGAAAGCTGCTCCTATCCAGTACATCAACATCGTCGCAAACAGGACGGCGAAGGAGATATTATCTAACCCATTCTGGAGTGCAACCAGGTTCATCTTGTATTCTTTCCAGCAATTGTTATCTAAGTCGCTCACACAAGCGCCACTTTGATCCTATCGGTTCTGGTCGCTCTGAGGCTTGGTAGAATCACCCAGGTTTAGCCAACTAATTGTTATTTTTTTTAACGCTGTCATCCTGCTAAGGCAATTGCCAAGGTACGCCAAGGAATTATTGAGCTTTGCGTACCTTAGCGCGAACCTTAGCGTACCTTGGGGTTGAAAAGCGAAACTTTAAGGAGAAGGGCTAGGACTGGGAGAGAGACTGGCTTTCGGCGAAGGACTGGGATCTCCAACTTTCTTCATGTTGACGAAGATATCAAAGCGGCTACTGCGATCGCTACTGATGCCACCCGTGACGCCAATGGAGCGTATCGCGTTTGTAAAGATTTTTTGATTTGGATCGACTTGCGAGAGCGACAGATTCCCGGCGTTAATGGTACGGTCAACATCAATAAAAAATAGACCGTTCTTATCATTGAGCTGCTGAGGAATCGCTTGTTTGAATAACTCGCTGTCCGCCAAAGTCGCTTGGGGTTTGGGGACGAGGGTACTAGCAACAGGTGCCCCTAATGTCAGGAAAGCAACATTACCATCTAACCAGCCGTGAGTGGCGGCTAAGCCACCGAGTTGCGATGTCCAATTGATGATGGGTTGACCGTTGAGCGTCGTTTCTTGTACCTGAAACTTATATTGCTGTGCCATCACCTCATCCAGCTGCTTGAGAGATTTTTCAGCTCTAGGGCGATCGCTTGTTTGCACTAAGAACGCCACCCCAGCACCTAAAATCGAGGGAGTTCCTGGAGGTGTGGGAATTAAAGCTAGAGAAAACTCGCCTTTCATCCAAGGCAGCAAATCTTGCTCTAAATCTTGACCTAATTTAGACCGAATCTCGGCCTTCATCTGTTCTGGGCTAACCCGGATCAGCGGATTCGCTTGGGCACCTTGGACGTAATCTTGCCACAACTGCTGCAAATTGCCACCAGTGGTCACGATCAGAGTATTGCCGGGGAGACGCCGATGCATACTTTTGGCGTTGTTTTCCACCACGTACTTTGTCTCGCTATTCGGCTTCAGCCAAGACACTCCTTTAAATAGAAGTCCCTCCGGTTCCAGCGTCACCGTCGCGCCAACTCCCTGCCTTTGTTGAACCGAGGCGAGATTTTGGGGAGAAAGCGATCGCGCTGAATAGGTGGCTGCCATTGCTGTTGCCACGGGCACATTAAAATACACTTTGGCAAACGGCGCACCCGCTTTTATCTTCCCCAAAGCCTCTGTGTAGCCTGGAGTATCCGCTAGGGAGGCACCGCCTTTATAAGCGTCAATGACGCGCTCCGTCCCTTTCGGATCGGTGCTAACAATTAAGGAACGCTCTAGCAGCGTCGTTGAGAATTTTTGGGCGGGACTGCCTTGGGTTTCTCGAATCTTGATGCCTTTGTAAATGCGTTCAACAAACTTGCTAGAGGTCGGGTTTCTATATTTTTCTAGCGCTTGCTTTGCTTGCAGAGGATTTTCAATCGGCAATACCATCACCACCGATTGTTGACCAACCGGGACAGCGTTGGGATTCTGGGGTAACTGCTGTGACAAAAAAGCGATCGTGACTTCTTTACCCACCCAAGGCTTGATATCTTGCTGGTAGTTGTAGCCGTTAGCAGTGAGGAGATTTTTTTCCAGTTCGGCGAGTTGTTTGCCAAATGCGGCTTGGCTAGCGGGAGTGCCATATTGCCGCAGTTGCTGCCATTGCTTTTCATCAGTCGAGACTGACACGGCGAGCAAGGTATCCTGGGGAACCATCTCGGCACCCACCGGGACATCGGCCTGAAATAGATTCCGCTGCATCAGCAGCCAGTAAGCCGCTGCGCCGCCAGCAATCAGCAACACGGCAGCTGCCACAGTCAGAAGGGAACGTTGATTTTTCTGAGGCATAAACCAAGTCAAGAGTCGTAGGAGCGAAGCATTCGGGCGAGCCATCTTGAGCAACAACCGACTGATTCGGATGCCAATGCTGTGCAACGCTGACGCCCGGATCTGAGTCGAGCCAAATATTAACTGCCCGCTCAGGAGAGAACAGCAACCGTGTCCCTCTTTAGCACTCTGTAGAGTGTATCCCGTTGTTGGTAAGGACGCCCTAATGAACGAATCGCTTCCTGCAAAGTTTCCACTTCCATGCAGGTGCCACCCACTGCCCCAGCCATTGTTGTAATATGCTCCTCCATTAAGGTGCCGCCGATGTCATTGCAGCCCCATTTCAGGGCTTCCACCGCACCTGCAAGACCGAGTTTCACCCAGCTGGGTTGATGGTTGGGAATCCAATTTCCTAAGAAAATTCGCGCCACAGCAGTCAGCAACAGGGCGTCTTCTAAAATTGGTTGATCTCTCCCCACCCAACGACGCAGGGGTTTGGGGGCTTCTTGTCCAACGAAAGGTAATAGGATGAATTCGCTGATCCGCGCAGGATATCCTTGGGCAACAGCAGTTTGTTGGAGCGATCGCAACTTGTCTAAATGCTGCATCTGCTGTTCTGGGGTCTCAATATGACCGGAAAGCATGGTGCTAGTGGTTGGCATTCCCAACTTGTGTGCTGTTCCCACAATTTCTAGCCAAGTTGCAGTATCCAGCTTTTCCGGACAAAGGACGCGCCGCACTTCATCGTTCAAAACTTCCGCCGCCGTCCCTGGCATTGAGCCAACACCGGCATCTCGCAGCGCCGCAATCACCGACTCGTAGCTAAGACCATCTTCCCTGGCAATAAATTGCACTTCCTGGGGGGAGAAGGCGTGTAGGTGCAGTTGGGGAAATTCCTCTTTGATTGTCTTCACCAGTTGCAGGTAATAAGGCAAAGAAGCACCATTAATTTTTGCCCCAAGATGGAGTCCCCCCTGCATACAAATCTCAGTTGCCCCCCGCCGGACTCCATCAGCCGCTTTTTCCAAAATTTGGGGACTCTCTAACCAAAATGCGCCTTCTTCGTCTTCATCCCGGCGAAAGGCGCAGAAACTACAGTGCTGTTCGCAGATATTGGTGAAGTTAATATTGCGATTGATTACGTAGGTGACAGTCTCACCCGCTTGCCTGAGTCGCAGCTTGTCAGATGTTTCCCGAATCGCTGACTGGACATCTGGATCGGTTTGCTTTAATAGTACAACTCCCTCTTCTTGTGACAAATCGCCACCTGCCAGGGCACCCTCAAGAATGGCATCAACAGTTTTAGTCGTCACAGCACTTCCCGGTAAAATAGGTCACTCTTCTCAATTTTGGCAGTAAATGTTTTTTCTGGGAGTTCGCTAGTAGCGCCAGCAGTCAGTTTCACGGGTTTATCGGTTAGCGAAATTCGCTCTAAACTCAAAATTGTGCCTAATTTTTCACCAAGCCTCTAGGTTGTTTTCTAGAATGAGCAATTTTAGGGAAATACCGAGCAATTTAATGGTATGAAATAGAAATTATTTATAATCGGACACCCATAAGCGCAGTAGCAAATCGGCTGGAGAAAGAGTTAGCTATTGTGTCAGGAAATTGCTTACAAGCATTGAATCAAAATTTATCTCTCTATGCATCCGGAGGGCAGTTTAGTTAAATTATCGGTTTGTTAGGAAGACTATCGATGAAAACTGTTTCTAAATTTACAGATTCTACTTAGTTTTATTAGTTGCGACCATAGTGGCTCAGCCTTTATTTCATTTCTGTATAGTTTAGACCTCACTTCACCTAATCTTTACAACTTCAGGTGAAAAATAGCCATTATTTGAAGATTTAGTAAAGATAGCCTATTCTTTGTCGTAGAATTTCAGTCTAATTGCGTAAAATATAGCGAACCTATTTTAGGGATTGCCCGACCTTACGTAAGTAGCCAATTTTTACAATACCCAAGTAAAGGGATAGTTGGTAAAAATTATGGAAGGAATCTTTACCCAAACGAGAGCCGGTTGTGAATCTTGTATTTAATATTAATGCTTGTAAATTGAGGGAATAAAAAAATGAGAAATTATATGTCAAAAACGTGGAGAGATGTTACATCCAATCCTAGCGATTCTGATAGTAAGGCTAAAATCAACCAATATAGATTTCCCTTACTCATTATTCTAGCGGGCGTTTTATTTTCACTGTTTTTGCAATCGCAACTCCCAAATGATGTCTTTTTTAGTGGAGATGCTGGGCTTAAAGCTTTGTTAGCGAAACAATTTAGCAGCGGGCAGTTTCGCTTTGACCTGAACTTACCTGTAGAAGACTGGGTTCGGAATCTTTGGCAAAGTGGATTATACCCGTTTCAAGAACCGTTTGTCTATAACAGATTTGGGCAGTACTTCATCACCTTTCCGTTTACTTTTCCCCTTGTTACCGCACCTTTCCAAGCGCTTTTCGGCTATAGAGGATTATACGTCGTTCCCTTGATTGCAACTTGGGCTGTATGGGTAAGTTTTTATTTTGCTTGCAGACGGTTGAAATTAAACGCTTTTAGCACAGCGATCGCGCTTGCAATCCTAATTTTTGCTTCCCCTTTGTCTATCTATAGCGCGATGTATTGGGAACATAGCCTCGCTGTAGCGCTTTGCTTTCACGGAATGGCAACTTTATTAATACCGGGAACAGAAGGGTTGTCTAAAAAGGATGCTGTATTAAGTGGGGTATTTATTGGCTTATCTGTTTGGTTTAGAGAAGAAATTCTAGGCATTGTCGCGTTTTTGGCTGTCCTGGTTTATGCTGCATCTTTTTTAAAATTAAAAAAAGTTCAGTTTTTAGCGAGAAGAAAGGAACTCTTTGTTGTCAGCACATTTTTGACGATTGCCATCTTCTTTGTGTTGAATACATTGATTTATAAGCATCCTCTAGGAATGCATTCCGTTCAGATAGTAGAGAAATTCTCGCTAAGCGATAGATTATTAGTGGCGGTGGCAAATTTTAATCAAATGAGTTCTGGCTTGTTTGAGTATTTTCCCCTAACCTTATTTGCAATTTTATATTTAGGAGTGAGTTTATTTAGCCGACAAAAGCTAAAACTAAGCTTGGGAATGACGGTTATCTATGCAACCTGTTTCTTATTTACTGTGGCGGTTGCGGTAATGGTTCCGGCTGGTGCAGGAGGCAAGCAATGGGGACCTCGGTTTTTGCTGGTTTTGGTACCGCTAATTTGCTTAGTCGCAATCAAAGAGTTTGAATTTGTCCGGAGGTTGGCCAAAGGAAGTATTAAAAAGATAGGTACGGTTATTTTCTTGGTGCTTTTTATCATTGGGGTTTATAAAAACACCTACTCCGGCACAGCTTATCTCAGTAAAAATTATCAAGGCATTTCCCCAGCTATTCAGTTCTTGCGATCGCAACCAGAAACAGTAGTCGCGATGTCCAACCAATATGTCGCTCAAGTTCTCCAAGCACCCCTACTTGAAAAAGTATTTTTCCTGACGAGAGAACCTCAGGATTTACAAACTTTGGGCGAGGCGTTACTTGAGCAGAAAAAAGAGAAGTTTATTTATGTCTGCTATTACACTCGTTCCTGCCAAATCTCTGAGAAAAAGCCTGAAGAGGTAAAGCTGCCTTTAAAAAACCAGCAGTTTACGATGGAATTCTTACCTTTAGGAAAATATGGGAATTATCCTATATTCCAGGCATCGATTGGGCAGCGATCGCCCGCAGCGCCAGCGTCATCCTCTTCTGCGGTTCCTGCCTTCAGCAATCGAAGATAAATTGTTAAGCTGTTTGCCCGTAGCGCCAGCCTCATCCTCTTCTGCGGTTCTTGCTTCATCCCTTTAGAGGGAGGAAGCTAGAAACTATCGAGTGCGTTAGAGGTTGGAATTCTCGCGATCGCACGCAATTTTGAGGAAAGTGGGCGATCGCTTTCCCAAGCCTGAGGCTGGCTGAATACCTTTATCGTATCGATCAGCACTTTGCCTCAGGCTGAACGTGAGGGGGTGTCAGGAAACCCAGCACCACTTGCACAGCACAAGCTAAAGCTACCAAACTAACGACTGTAATCGGTGACAAAGCCGCACCCGCGATCGCAATCACCAGAATAAAAGCCGCAGAACCCAAACGATAGGCGGCTAAAATCTTACGATGTCGCTTTGTCCCTAAAGTACAGGTAATCAGGTGAATCACCGCCAAGGCAGTTAAGCAAATCGCTACAGCGCCGCAGATCAGCCATCGTTCGTTACTGGGTAATGCGCCTGCCGTTTTGCTGGACACGACAATATGTTCCACACCCACGCCAGCAGCAGCAATACCAATAGCGAGGGGTAAATGGGAATAGAGCCAGATTAAACCAATTTTCATATTGCCAAGTCCCATCGCCCTTAGGGGTGAGCCATCCACGCTATCAAAATAGATCCACCACAGGCTAAAAGCAACAATCATCCCTAACACAGCTACAGTGGCAGATGCAAAACCCCATTGCAGCTGAGAAACGCCTTTGACTACGGCAATCACCGCCTCACCCAATACGATAATCGTAAATAAGCCTAAACGTTCTGGGATGTGTGAAAAGCTTGGTGGCGCTTTGGCAACCAACTTTCCAGCAGTGAGAGGTGTGCCAAAGTCGATAATCAACCCCAATCCCCAAAGCCAAAAACGCCCAGGAACGGGTACAAAAATTGAGATTAGCCAGATAGCGGCGGCAATGCCAAAGCCTGTCGCGTACCAAGTTGTCAACTTACGCGCTGCCACTACAAAGTATCCAGCGATCAGATACTGGAAAATTAAAATACATCGAACAATTACGTAGGAAAGGGCGAAGCCGTCGGAAGTTTTTCCTAAGCCGTAATGCACGTTTACTGCCAGGACTGCGATCGCAATCATTTGCAGTAATGTCAGCAGTCGGTGTCCTAAGTCGTCAGTATCGAACCGACTTGCGTAAAAAGTCGCCCCAACCCAAGACCACCAAATCGGCACAAACAGCAGCATATAACCCAAAAAACCCAGCAGCGAGACGTGTTCGTTGAGATTATGCGCCACTTCCGCGATCGCTGCCACAAAGACTAAGTCATAAAACAGTTCCAGCCAGGTCGCGCGTCGTTCTTTTTCGTTCTCTTCCGCAGTCCGCAGGCGGGGAGGTTGCCACAAAGTTTTAATCATCTTGCACTCTCTAATATCCGAGAGGATTATGCAGATAATATCCCATAGGAAATGGAATCTTTCTGTAGCGATCGCATTCAGCCGCCAATTGGTCTAAATCCGACTTGGCAAGGCTACCCGTAGGCAAGTGAAGCATCGCATTCAACCACCGGGAATCCCGATGGTACAGATAAATCTTTTGCGTAAACAGATATTTTGCGCCCATGATAGCCGTGTCAAAAAGTCGCGCGATCGCCACCGGATACTACTACTCTTAAGGGAGTAAAACCCGCTCCAGTTCTAGGTCTCAGGTCTTTTGTTAGGCGTTTAAAATAGAAGTAAGGGACAAAATAAACATTCTTCTAAATGAAACTACAATCATCGGTTTTAGTCCATCTAGGATTCGGAAAATACGTGCGATCCGACCAGGTGACAGCAATTATCCCCATCGAGGAAGAGCGGGGACCGGGGCGGCGAACCTTCGTTCATCTACAGGGAGAAGCTGACCCCATCGTTGCCTCGCGGGCTGAAGATACCATCGTTCGTGACCTGGTACAAGAACCGCGTGAAGTCACCCAATCCCGTCAACAGCAAGAAATTCTCCAAGATTTATTGGTAGATTTGGGCAACGTTAACTCAACGGTGCGTCGGATTAGTCGGGATGAAGGCGGTCTGGATCTGGAACTGTTGGAACGGCGTATCCGCCAAGTTTTAGAGAATTAAGGTCATCGGTAAGGGGCGATCGCAATCGCCCCTTACTTCAGCTCCAAATTGATCAATCCGGAGAACCTGACAGTATGTACGCGATCGCAAACAACATTTCATCTCCAGAAGCGCCATCCACCCGTTTGTGGATGCCGGAGCGAGTTTTATTCACACCCGCTGCTTTAGAAGAACCTTACGGTCAGCAGATACTTTCTCGCGTCCAGTCGCTTAATTTACCCATCGAAGAGTTGGCGCGAAACCGCCTGACTGGTTTACGTGGCGAGAGCGATCGCGATACCTATAACACTGCTAAGCGTACCCTCGCCGTCGTCACCGCACCGCCTAGTTCCTTCAAACTCAGCCCCATCCCTCCATCGGCTGACTGGCAATTTCACATCGCGGAAGGCTGTCCAGCACACTGTCAATACTGTTATTTAGCTGGTAGTTTATCAGGGCCACCAGTAATTCGCGTCTTTGCGAACTTGCCGCAAATATTGGAGAATCTAGCAGCTTACGAAGGAAGCGACGCCACAAGTTTTGAGGTTAGCTGCTACACCGATCCCTTGGGCATTGAACATTTAACTGGCAGCCTTGCAGAATGTATCCGCTACTTTGGCACGCGGACGAACGGACATCTGCGTTGGGTTTCCAAGTTCGATGCGGTGGATGAATTACTCGACTTACCACACAATGGTCACACCCGTTGTCGAATCAGTGTGAATGCCGATCCGGTGTCTCGGCGGTTTGAAGGCGGTACAGCCTCAGTCGCTTCCCGGCTGCAAGCTTTGCGGCGGTTGGCTTTACCTCAATCTTCTGGTGGTGGCGGGTATCCAGTGGGTTTAGTGATTGCACCGATTATGCCGATAGAGGATTGGGAGACACACTACACTCGTTTGCTTGACTCGATTAGCGAAGCACTCGATTTCGATTGTGACCTGACTTTCGAGTTGATTTCGCACCGCTTCACGCCTGGATCAAAAGAGGTTTTGCAAACTTGGTATCCCCAATCAAAGCTGGACATGGATGAAGAAACACGCACTGTTAAGCGTAACAAGTTTGGCGGCACCAAGTATGTTTATGACACTGACACGATGAAGACGCTACGCCGCTTTTTTGAAAGTGAGATTACTAAGCGCTTTCCCCAAGGTCGCATTCTCTACTGGACTTAAGATTTCTAGCTAAATCTAATCTTATTCGCTGACCAAAATTATAGGTCAGCTTTTTTATATTTTGAGCGAGTTTGCCAAGGGGGAGAATGCGATCGCTCTGGAGAGATTCCTGTTTTTCGGCGTTTACACACTTCGCGTTCCCCAACACTACGCGATCGCGCTGAATAACTTGAGCTGGAACAAAGGACAAGAAGCGATCGCAGCGATTGATATTTATACAAGTTGTAGTAAAAGACGCATAAAAGTACCAGACAGGTAAATCATGAATTCAATTTCATCCTTGGAAAATGCTTCACTATGTTTCACAGCATCGTTTTGGTACATACAATATTGTCCGAAGAGAAGTTGGTTGTATAAATTTACAACTTCCTGGTGTATCCCCCGTTTATTTAGCCAATTCAAAAGGTCTTTTTGCTGATTCTCTAGTGATTTTTTATTACCTAGCACTTCTTTTAGAAGTTGTTCTATGGCAAATCGAAGGTTATCCAACAGGTTTCGATACTTACCACTATCTCCATCCATGTAAATCTTTAGAGCCTGTTCAAAATGCTTAGCTACTTTTGGGTAATTCTCAAGCCAAGCCAGTACATCGTTGACTGCACCTTTGTCTAATAATTTTGCCCCAAGTGGATAGAGAGTTATGGATTTTCCCGATATCACAACCTGCAAACCAGCTCCTGGAGTTAAGTTGACTGCTTCTTGGATTCTTTCTGAAAATTTAATTAAGTAGGGGTGCTTGTGCCTCTCAAGAAGCCAAAATAAATTTTGTAGTACGGTAACTAGCCGTTTTAAACTATCAGCTTTCTGGATTGCTTTGTATGCACAGGTGCTTCCAAAAGCCCTTTTAATTATAGTACGGGGTTCAAATATCTCTTTAGCAGCTCTTGGGTATATTGGAGGTGGAACAAGATACTCAACCTCCTCGCGATAAGAAGTTATCTCGAATTCTTCGCCTATCAGAAAAGTAAACTCTTTGTCTATTTCTTCTTGCGCTAAAAACATTCCTAAGAGCTGATCTGTAACTCCAATAACCCTGTTTTTGAGTTGTCTAAGCTGTGCTGCTTGGTCAATCTCTATATTCCAACGTTTGTTGTGGTTCAAAAGTCTTCGTTTTGTATCCATAAAATTTTAAGTGTTGTTTAGCTCGATGCACATACCTGGTAAAACACTGCTTCAGCATTTCCCCAATCAGCTTTAGAGCTATTTAATACGCCTTTATCGATGATAGAGTGCGGTCGCTCTACCTTCGCACACCCTTGACACTTGTGTAGTATAATTGTAGTATTAAAGTTGCCGCACAAGGCAAACGTCTTTTCATGGCTCTGGTAAGGCAGAGTATTTGTCCTATGATTCCCCGAACGCGCATCCGTAATATTGGTATTTCCGCTCACATCGACTCTGGTAAAACCACCCTCAGCGAGCGGATTCTGTACTACACGGGCAAAATTTACAAGATTGGCGAAGTTCGGGGAGGTAGCGATCGCGTGACGTTGGATTACATGGAGTTGGAGCAACAAAAAGGCATTACCATCACTTCAGCAGCGACAACTTGCGTATGGAATGATACGCAGATTAACCTGATTGATACTCCGGGACACGTAGATTTCACGATTGAAGTTGAACGTGCATTGCGGGTTCTTGATGGTGCGATTATGGTGCTTTGCGCGGTTGCTGGTGTGCAATCGCAATCTATCACCGTAGATCGGCAGATGAAGCGCTACCGAGTGCCGCGGATTGCCTTCATTAATAAGATGGATCGGACAGGTGCAAATCCTTTCCGAGTCGTGCGATCGCTGCGAGAAAAACTCGGTTTGAACCCGGTACTGCTTCAGTATCCTATCGGCAGCGAGGATAAGTTTGAAGGCGTCATTGATTTGGTTGAAATGACGGCAAACTATTTTGCTGGAGAAAAAGGCGAAATTCGCGTCATTCAGTCGATTCCCGAACACTTACGGGATGAGGCAAAAGAAGCACGAGAAAAGATGCTCGATCAACTCTCTATGTTCTCCGAACCGATGATGGAGATGCTACTTGAGAGCGAGGAAATTCCCAAAGAAATGATTTGGGAAACCCTGCGTCGGGCAACTTTAAGCTTGCAATTAACTCCAGTTCTGATGGGTTCCGCCTTCAAAAATAAGGGGGTTCAGAACTTATTAGATGCTGTTGCTCTTTACTTGCCGTCACCTGTCGATAGAGAAGTGGTGAAAGCGATCGCGATTTCGACAAACGAGCCGATTCATGTATATGCAGACACGGAAGCCGCACTGGTTGCGTTGGCTTTCAAAATTGCCAAAGATGAGTATGGACAACTGACTTATACCCGCATCTATTCTGGGATGCTACGCGAGGGACAACGCATCTACAACACTCGCACTAACCAACGGGTGCTAGTGAGCCAAATTGTACGTATGCATGCGAACAAACGCGAGGAGGTCGAAACCGCCGCCGCTGGGGACATTGTAGCTCTGCTGGGTGTAGACTGCGCTTCTGGCGATACGTTCTGCTCGGACGGAACTAACCTCTCTTTGGAGGGGATATTTGTGCCAGAACCCGTGATGACGCTAGCGATCGCACCCAAGAAACGGGAAGATGCCGATCAAATGTCGAAAGCGCTGAATCGCTTTACACGGGAAGATCCCACCTTCCGCGTCAGCATCGATCCGGAGTCCAAGGAAACCCTGATTTCGGGAATGGGCGAACTGCATCTAGAAATCTACATCGAACGCATGAAGCGGGAATACAACGCCGAAGTGAACGTCGGTGCCCCCGCCGTAGCTTACCGCGAAACCGTTACCCAGTCGGCAACCTTCGACTACAGGCTCAAGAAGCAAGGCGGCGGTCCCGGTCAGTATGCTCATGTTATCGGTCGGATTGAACCCGGTGAAGAACCGTTTGCGTTCGAGAATCGGGTGGTTGGGGGTGCGATTCCCAGAGAATTCATCCCCGCTTGCGAGAAAGGTTTCCGCGAAGCGATCGCAAGCGGACATCTCATCGGTTATCCGATTGTTGGTGTCAAAGCGGTACTAGAAGCGGGTTCCTACCACGCGATTGACTCTTCGGAAATGGCGTTCCGAACTGCGGCTAGTCTTGCACTCAAGCAAGCTTTTGCCAAAGCAACGCCAGTCATCCTTGAACCGATTATGCTCGTGGAAGTGGAGACACCGAACGAGTTTGTCGGGCGAGTGCAGGGCGATTTCTCGTCTCGTCGCGGCGTCCTGCTGGGTTCGGAGACGATGGAAAATTACGCCGTCATCCGTGCGGAAGTGCCGTTCGTGGAAATGTTCGGTTATTCTGCACAGTTGCGATCGCTTTCTTCCGGTCAAGCTAACTTCTCAATGGAGTTCGTCTCCAATAAGCCGGTACCCGTGAATCTGCAACAGCAACTGATGGAAAATGCCGCCCATCTGCGCGGCTAAAGCCTGCATCTGAAAATAGCACTAAGGAGTGTTCGCGTAGCGGCACTCTCTTCGCAGACTGAGGACTAAATTTTAGTTCTCAGTCTTTTCTTTGCACTCATAAAATGGAGTAACACACTCAAGGAGTGCCTGATGAGTCAGACCACTACGGATCGAGTCCGTTGGACGGTTGCCGATCTGGAGTTGTTGCCAGATAACGGGAATCGCTATGAGATTGTGGATGGAGAATTATTTGTGACACGCGCACCCCACTGGGGCCATCAAAGAGTATGTAGCAATATTTGTACAGAGTTGAATTTTTGGTCGCGACAGACTGGTTTAGGAGAATCTGTGAGTGGCGCGGACATCATTTTTACGGATACTGATAACGTGATTCCTGATGTAGTTTGGGTACGCAAGGAACGATTAGCTGCTGTGTTAGATGATGCGGGGCATTTAACCGCAGCGCCAGAGTTGGTGGTTGAGGTGCTATCTCCAGGCGAGGAGAATGAACGCAGAGATAGACAGGTGAAACTGAAACTCTACGCATCGCAGGGAGCCAGGGAATACTGGATAGTTGATTGGCGTTTGCAGCAAATTCAGATTTATCGACGAGAGGGGGCAACATTGGTACTAACAGCAACATTATTTGCCAGCGATGAACTCACCTCACCCTTGCTTCCCGGTTTTACTTGTCCTGTGGCGCGGTTGTTTAGTTAGAAGTTAGCGGAAATTAGCGATCGCAATTTGCCTTGAATTGTAAACCCAAGATGAATCGAATAGCACAACAAAAAATTGCTAGATGTTATTGTTGCAGAGACAGCCATCGTTAGCGATTGTCGTACTTAAAAATCTTTCTAAAACCCACCGCAATTGCCAATTTCAAAAGATGCTTCACTGCTACGGTTACTGCTGCCAGCAGAAGGCAAATTGTGATGATTCCTATTTGCCTTTTTGCTTTTATCTTTAATATCAGGCAAACTTAGTTTAAATAACTTCATAGAAATGCTTATTTTTTAAAACACTATTGACAAATTAATTGATATATGTAGAAAATGCCTGCGGGCGTCTGTCGCCAGTGCTTGACGGGAAGCGAATCAGGATTAGGGGAAATCTCAAAGTGAACATTCTGCTAGTGGAAGATGATGAGCGTTTGGCACAAGCTCTCACCAAAACCCTCAGCGATCGCAATTATATAATTGACCGGGCAGCCGATGGGCAAGCAGGCTGGCAATTCGCACGGGCTGGTACTTATGACTTAATTTTGCTAGATGTGATGCTCCCCACACTGGATGGCATCAGTCTTTGTCAGCGGCTACGTTCTTTAGGGCGGTTGATGCCGATTCTTTTATACGCTGCCCATGAAATTGATGGCGATAAAGTCATTGCGCTGGATGCTGGTGCGGATGATTATGTCCTCAAACCCTTTGATTTAGAAGAAGTAGCGGCTCGTGTCCGCACTCTCCTGTGTCATTGCTGTTTATTAAAGCCGCCAATTCTGAAGAATGGCAGCCTAGGTCTTGACCCGCCTACCTTAGAGGGACGCTATGAAGGGAAAAACTTGCATCTTACCCCCAAACAGTATGCGCTACTAGAACTGTTTGTGCGCTGTCCGAATCAAGTCTTTAGCCGCAGCGAGCTTCTGGAACACCTGTGGTCGTTTGAGCAACCACCCGCTGAAGAAACCGTCCGATCTCACATTAAAGGGTTGCGGCAAAAACTGAGAGCCGCGGGCGCTCCCACCGATCTGATTGAGACGGTTTATGGGCTAGGATATCGCCTCAAGCCAGCTCAATCTCATCCTCTAACACAAGCGGTATCCTCCGCCCTACACCAGCCGCCGACTCCCGCTCAAACGCAGGCGGCAGTGATGAAAGTTTGGGAGCGCTTGCAAGGAGAGATTATCTCTCGGATAGATGTTGTTGAGGAGGCAACGACTGCCTTATTGAGAGACGAACTGGGGTTGGAACAGCGCCACCGAGCAGTTTGGGCAGCTCACAAGCTAGCGGGTTCTTTAGGGATGTTTGGCTTTCCTTGGGGTTCTCAACTAGCTCGTCAGATTGAACATAGCTTTCAACCGGAGACGCCATTGGATAGGGACATAGCGCAACACTTGTGCGAATTAGTTGCGGATCTCCGATGCGAACTGCGGCAGCCTCCAGCAATCGGGCGCAAAATTCGCTCGGTGTCGGTGGATGTAGAAATGCAAGATAGATTGTCTCAGATTAAATCTGGTTGATTGAGCCTAACGGAGTTCTTGGCTCATTCCAATCCGGCTTGCTAACCCAGATTAAAATCTCCGATAAGTCAAAATAATTTTCAGATGCGTTGCGTCCGTTGTTTCCTGAAATTCTTGCTGGCTTTTTTACCGCTCACCTTACCCGTTAAAGCTCAACAAATGGAAGTAACTGATAGCGATCGCCTGATTATCCGTTCTGTCATCACTAGCCAACTAGAAGCGTTTCAGAAAGACGATGCTGAAGGTGCTTTCTCCTTTGCTAGCGCAGAAATTCAAGCTCAATTCGGGACTCCAGACAACTTTTTAAGGATGGTGAAGGCTGCTTATCAACCAGTTCATCGTCCTCGTTCCGTGATGTTTGAGAACATGACCACAATTGAAGGATTCCCAGCTCAGCAAGTGCTTCTACTCGATCGAGATGGAAATTTGATCAGGGCACTTTATCTGATGAAAAAGCAATCTCAGGGTAAATGGAAAATTACTGGGTGTTATTTAGTGCCAGTAAAAGGAGAAACGGTTTGAATAGAAAATTGGTAAGAAGAGTTTTGAGTTTTGATGTGAGAAGATAGTGTTTAAGATGAAATCAAAAAAAGATAAATTTATACTTATAAATCTATGAGTTCGTCTATTTCCTCCCAAACACCTCGCCCCCCACTGCTACCGACACAAGCTTTGGCGGTAAAATCATTTCACTGGATCAACATTATTAGCTTGCTTTTAATGATTACCAGCGGACTACAGATTTACAACGCCAATCCGGTTTTTGGCGGACGCGGTGGTTGGCATTTTCCACCCTTGTTTTTGCTAGGCGGCTGGCTTGCTGGAGGTAGACACTGGCATTTTGCTGCCATGTGGCTATTTGCTCTAAATTTAGTTTGGTACGGGATTTATATTTTGATAACTCGGCGCTGGAAGCATCGATTTGTAGGTGAGAAGGATGTGAAGGCACTGCAATTGAGCCACAACCCCAAGCGCATTGCTTATGCTTGGCATCGAATTGCTTACACCGCGATTATTCCGATTTTACTGCTCGCTTTGCTAAGCGGACTGGGAATGTATAAACCAGCTCAATTTTACTGGATTGTTGATTTATTTGGCGATTGGCAAGCATTGCGAATTGTTCACTTTATGAGTGTGCCAACTGTCATACTCTTTGCAATGGTTCACTCTTGGCTAGCTCTTAAAGTAGGAGGTTCTCGGTTAATTGATTCTATGTTCTGGTAACGGTATTTTATAATGAGCTGTAGGTTGGGTTACAACAATCCTAAAGCTCATTATCAATCTAGTTTCCTTCTTCAAAATGAGTTCACTGGATTTCTTACTGTAACTCTTAAAGGAGGAGGTTGCTATTTAAGTTATTGAATATTTTAGTAGAGATATTTTATGAACTTGATTCAAGTTCCCCGTCGCAGATTTCTGCAATTATCAGGACTTTCTAGTATTAGCTTACTTCTGGGGGGTTGTGCGTTCAGCGTGTTTGAGGGGATTGCAGGTAAAGCTTTTGAACCCCTCAACCAAAGTGTTGAAGAGTTGCTGCTAAATCCGCAAAAACCTGTACCTGAATTTCCTGCTAGCCAGATTGAGCCAGATGCTTTAATTATTAATACATTTGACTTTACGCCACAAATAGACCCTGTTGCGTTTCGCCTAAATGTAAATGGCGAGGTTAATAATCCTTTGAGTCTTAGTATGGCGGATCTTCAGCAAATGCCTTTATCCTCAATGACAATTCGCCATGTCTGTGTCGAAGGTTGGGCGGCAATTGTACAGTGGGGGGGCATCCAACTGCGGGAAATTGTATCTCTGGCGCAACCAAAAGCGAATGTCCGCTATGCTTACTTTAAGTCGGCGGATGGTTATTACGAAAGTTGGGATATTGCTTCTGCGTTGCATCCCCAAACTCTCATGGCGTATCAAAAAAATGGTCAACCTTTATCGGTTGAGAATGGTGCCCCTCTACGTCTAGCTTCCCCGATTAAACTCGGCTACAAGCAAAGCAAATGGGTGACAAGCATTACGCTAGTTAGCGATTTGTTACCTTATAAAGGCTATTGGGAAGATAAAGGTTATGAATGGTTCGCAGGACTATAGTTGCAGCCTGCGGTTTCACACTTCAATTTTTATCTTGATTTTTCTCTTGAACTTTATACGAACGGTAGATGCAGGCTCTGGCAGTTATTTCAAAGCTATTTTCAAAGCTATAAAGCAACTTTGTACGGCAAGATTGAGAATTTCCGAAGTTTAATACTTCAATCAAAAAATATCAATCTTGAGCCAAGCGATCGCGTTCTTTGATCTCATTGCCTTGAAAGTGTAGGGGAGTCTCTGATACTCCCCTACTGACGAGGCGTATACTACTTATCTGTCGTCTATTACAACGCAATTTTCACTTCCTTGAAAATTAATCAGTTGCCCAAGACTTACCCAAGAGCTGCGATCGCAGATTGAGCATTTTGACTCTGCCGAACGAAGTGGCAGATGTAGCGCTACTTAAGCGGCGCGGCGAGTGAGTAAGTTCCACAGGAAGACTGCAACGATTGCGCCTAAAACAGCAACAATGATTCCAGGAATGCTCAAGCTAGAAGCTGCTAATTGTAGAGTCCCCGTTTGCAGGAAAGTACCAATACTACCGCCTACGAAAGCTCCAATGATACCTAGTAGGATGGTTCCAAGAATACCACCGCCTTGATGACCCGGATAAATAGCTTTAGCAATTGCACCAGCAATCAGACCTAAAACGATCCAAGCAATAATGTTCATGGTTCTGATTCCTTAATAGTCTCTTCTTTACATTTACAGATTAACAGTTCAAATAGAGCAATCCTATCTGCCACACGATATAAGTGTCTTTACCCCAAAAGATAGGCAAACGGTATTCTTTTCACGTTCAGGTTCCTACAGCGCTAATTCCTCTATTGATTGCACCGAACTTTCCAGTCAATTAATAATATTTAACATTGGGGTAAAAGAAGATAAACGCTTAGGTTCAAGCTCTAGAATTGCCTTTATCCTACAAAAAAATTAAATAAAGCATCCTTCGGACTGATGTTAGATTGCCGAGCAGTATGATAATCTCCGGACGAATAAATCGGGGGAATAAGCAGTGAGAGCGCTGATCCGGCTGGGAATTGCACTGTTACTTATGCTATTTGGGTTAGTTAGTTACTGCACTACGACAGTGGAGAACCCGGTAACTGGGGAAAAGCAGCGGGTGCAACTTTCGCCAAAGGAGGAAGTCGTCTTGGGACTGCAAGCGCGATCGCAAATGGCAGCAAAATTTGGCGGTCTGTACCCAGATCCGGCACTACAAAACTATATTGACAAAGTAGGAAATGAGGTGGTGCAGGAGTCCAAGGCGAAGACTTCCGGCTATCCCTTTGAATTTCATCTGCTGCGCGACCCTCAAACGATTAATGCCTTCGCGTTGCCGGGAGGACAAATTTTCATTACTGCGGGTTTGCTGCGTCGTCTTTCTTCTGAAGCACAACTGGCGTCTGTGCTGGGGCACGAGGTCGGGCACGTTGTGGGACGACACGGGGCGGAACGCTTGGCAAAACAGCAACTCGGTACGGCACTAGTGACAGCAGTTGGAGTCGCGGCGAGTGATGACCAAGGTGGGGGTCGGCAGGCGCAAGTGATTGCCCAAGCAGTGAACCAGATTGTCAATCTGCGCTACGGACGGGAGGACGAACTAGAAAGCGATCGTCTTGGCGTTCAGTTTATGGCGCAAGCTGGATATAACCCTAAAGCCAGTGTCGAAGTGATGCAGATTCTGGCGAGTGCGAGGAGTGGCGGTCAATCCCCGGAGTTTTTCAGCACCCACCCCAACCCTGAAAACCGAATTCAAAAACTACAGGCTTTGATCTCTCAAACCTATCCCAATGGCGTTCCACCACAGTTGGAGATTGGACGCGAGGACTTTGCTCAGTCTGTGCGATCGCGTTTGCCACCCGCAACTCAGTAACGACCGGGAAACTCACCCTTACAGCCCTCAGCCCTTCAAGACAGCACATTCCGAATGTAGCCCCACTTCCCGCCGCTGAAAGACAATTCCCCATTCTCACCGGAACGCCACGATCCACCAATATTAACCAGCGCCAATCCTTGGGAAAAGGATTGCGCGTTGTCAAATTCTGTAGGAATGACCAGCTTTCCTATCTTGTTAATATAGCCCCACTTGCCAGCAATTTTGACTGCTGCTAGCCCTTCTACAAAAGACTCAGCATCCTCAAATTGCGGCAAAATTACCACCTTCCCAGTTTTATCGATATACTGCCATTTCCCAGCAAGTTTTACCGCTGCTAATTTTTCTGAAAAAGATTTAGCGTCCTCAAATTGTGGCAATATTACCAGCTTTCCCGTCGTGTCAATATAACCATATTTTCCACCAACACCAATGCGTGCCATTCCTTCCGAAAAGGCATCAGCGCTATCAAATTGCGGAGGAATTGTGAGGGTGTTTGGATTAAAAATAGTTTGGAAGCGAAGCAGAAAGTTGTTGATCCAACCCTGCGGAGCATCTAGCGCCTTAGTGTTCCTCCGATCGATGTAGCCCCACTTGTTCTCTATCTTGACTGCTGCCAACCCTTCTGAAAAAGACTTAGCTTCATCAAATTGCAGCGGAATGACGAGTTTCCCCGTATTATCGAGATAACCATATTTGCTACCAATTTTTATCGCTGCCATCCCTTCTCTAAAATACTCAGCGCTATCAAATTGGAATCGGCTAATCAATTTTCCGGTAGTATCAATAAAGCTCCATTTATAGCCCATTTTGACTCGCGCCAACCCGCTATGAAAAGAATCCACCCAGTCAAATTGCGGCTGGCTGACACTTTTTCCGGTCGTGTCGATATAGCTATATTTGCCGCCAATTCTCCGACTGGTAAAACCAAGCTGTTTTAATTGTGAGGGATTAAAGGGTTCAGGCTGGGAGTAGGGGCCAGAACGCAAGGCTTTGGCTAAGGCGTCGTTGTCTTCTCGCAGCCCTTCGTAGAAGAAGAAAACTTCGCCTTGGATGCCACGAAAGCGATTGTAAGCGATCGCTTGCAACAAGTAGTCGGCGCTGATGCGATATCCACCGACTTTTAGGAGAATACCGGGCACCAGCGTGGGTAGTTGTTCAGGGGTAAATTGCTGGGCGACAAGACTATCAACCAGTTGTTTGTAACTAGAGAAATCGCGGCGATACAACTGTGGATGCATCATATCAACCAACCCGCGATCGCTCCAAGCTTTGGGATCTTGCAAGTATTCCTGAAGTGCCCAACCGTGGGGACTCGGTGCCAGTGAAATCAGCAAGTCTGGCTTAATATTAATGACTTCTTGGTAGAGGCGAGTTAAAAAATCCGTGAGAATATCCGCACGCCACTGAAGCCATTGCGGATCTTTTGGGTTTTGTGGAGGATTTTGGAAGAACTGCTGAAAGTAGCGATCGCTTGTTCGTCGATCGTAACCGGCAATGCTCGGAAGCGCGGGCATTCGGTCATCCCCTTGAATGCCGCTGATATCATAATTTTTAACAACTTCTAGCACTAAATTTAGTAAGAATTCCTGCACTTCAGAATCAAGGGCATTCATCCACTCGAAACTGTTCTTTTTAACTAAATTGCCGCTGCTGTCGCGGGCAGCCCAATCAGGTTTTTTCGCTAGAATATGTCCGCCATTTTGATTGTAAGAAGAGGCGAATCCGTATTCAAACCAAGGAATCACCGCAAGTCCAACTCGACGTGCCTCCGTTACCATTTCAGCTAAGGGATCGCGACCAACAAATCGCGGATCAATTTCGACCCCAAAATTGTCTCGCATCACTTTACTGGGATATAGCGTAAAGGCACTATTCCAAATAACAGGAAAAACCACATTGAACCCAGTTTGAGCGAGGAAATCCATCGCCGCAGCCATGTTTTGCCGAGAATTCAGGACTTTGCTATCTGTCGTGGTAATCCAGACACCGCGAGTTTCCATTACTGCCTCTTTGGCGCGTATTGTCTAACCAGTGCCACTCCTTCAGAAAAAGCATCCGCTTCATCAAATTGTGGCGAGATTACGAGTTTACCTGTTTTATCGATATAACCCCACTTGTCAGCAATTTTGACTCGTGCCAATCCTTCCGAAAAAGCTTCAGCTTCATCAAATTGCGGTTGAATCACCACAAATTCCATCCCTGGAATATACTGCAAGGGCACGCCAGGAATACTCAAAGCGCGACAAATCAAAGCCGCAATCTCGCCTCTCGTGGCATTCTGATTGGGGTTAAAGCGTCGGACATTCGGATAATTGACGACAAGATATTTTTCGGTTGCAGACGCGATCGCGCCAATTGCATAATTGGGAATCTGCGCCGCATCCTCAAAATACTTCTTTAATATCTCGCTAGGATTTGTGGGAGCGCCATACTTCAACCCCGACACCAAAGCCACCAAAGCTTGCACTCGCGGAATCGGCTGGCTGGGCTTAAATGTGCGATCTGGATAGCCAGACAAAAAACCAGCCCGATAAACAACTTGAATCGCCTGATAAGCCCAATGACTTGAAGGCACATCCACAAAGTTAATCGCATTCCGAATCGGGACAGTATTGGGAAACGCTTTTCGCACCAGCGCCGCAAACTCTGCCCGCGTCACCTGTGCATTCGGACGAAAGGTACCATCTGGATAGCCGCTAATCAGATTTCGCGCTTGCAGTTGTTTGATACACTCTTGCGCCCAATGGTTTTGAATATCAGAAAAAATAGGATCGTTCAACCTGAATAACTCCTGACTTCTAATTTATCTATTAATACAATTGTCATATTTAAAGACGAAATATTTGCTCCACCCTATATTCTTTGTAAAAAGTTGAAATTTTATCCTAGCCCCCCTTAAAAAGGGGGGTTGGGGAATCTCTAATAATCAAACGTCAATAATGATCGTCTTGATTAACAATTTTAATCTTGCTAGCGGCTTTAGTCGCTTTATCTCGCGCCTCTTGGACATTACTTGCTTTCGCCAAAGCAACTCCCATTCTGCGGTTAGGGCGAGAATTGGGCTTTCCAAATAATCGAATGTCTACATTCGGTTCAGATAAAGCCTCTTGCACGTCCATAAAAGCGATTGAATTTGAATGTTTACTTGCCAGAATGACTGCACTTGCTGAATCCCCTAATAGTTCTATTTTAGGAATTGGTAAGCCTAAAACCGCTCTTAGATGCAATTCAAATTCATTCAAGTTTTGAGAAATTAATGTCACCATTCCCGTATCATGAGGTCTGGGAGAAAGTTCGGAAAAAATTACAGAATCCTTGGTAATAAAGAACTCCACCCCGAAGATTCCAGCGCCTCCCAAAGCATCAGTAACTTTTTGCGCGATCGCCTGTGCTTCCAAAAGCAAGTTTTCTGGCATTGTTGCGGGTTGCCAAGATTCTTGATAATCTCCTCTTTCTTGACGATGACCAATAGGAGGGCAGAAAATGGTCGGAGCATTCCACTGCTTAATGGTTAGCAAGGTTATTTCTAATTCAAAAGGAATGAACTCTTCGACAATAACTTTTTGAGTATCTCCTCTAGATCCTTCAATCGCATACTTCCATGCCGCTTCAACCTCATCGCTCGAATTGACGACCGATTGACCTTTTCCAGAGGATGACATCACAGGTTTCACTACATTAGGAAACCCAATTTTGTCGCAAGCATCAATAAATTCTTCTAGCTTTGTTGCATAAGCATATTTAGCAGTTCTAATTCCTAACTGTTGATGGGCAAGTTCCCTAATCCGGTCTCGATTCATCGTGTAATGGGTAGCAGTAGCAGTCGGAATGACTGTAAACCCTCTCTTTTCAAATTCAATTAGTTTCTCTGTCCTTATCGCTTCGATTTCTGGAATAATTAAATCTGGCTGATGTTTTTGCACAACGGCTTCTAGGTCATCAGCGCTAAGCATAGAAACTACTTCAAATTCATCAGCAACTTGCATTGCTGGAGCATTATGATAGCGATCCACTGCAATGATATGGTTGCCTAGACGTTGAGCAGCGATGACAAATTCTTTGCCGAGTTCTCCTGAACCAAGCAGCATGATTTTTTGAGGAAGCTTCAGAGAGTGTCCCATTGATTTTTTGACTTTGAGCTACCAGATTTCGCCAATTCATTGTAAAACTAAGCAGCGCTATTTAGATCGCGATCGCCTAAAATTTATACATTATCCTTTCCTAACCTTCTTCTGTCACTTTCCGAAGTAAGCAAGTAGTAAATAAGTAAAATTATCCAGAAGCATAGCAGGGTTTAAATTGATTCATTGCAGCAATTAAATGATTAAATCCTAGTAATAAATGTGAATCAGGGAAAATGTTTAGCCAGGGATAAATCATCCAAAATAGTAAGAGTAGTTGAATAATTAGACGCCAATTATTTATAGTATTCTTCCATCCGCATTCATGGTTCTATTGCTGATGATTTGAAAAATCAATAGAACTAGTTTCTTTTACCTCAGTCTCAATTTTACAAGATTGATTTAAGCCTAAAAAGGCTGGAGAATTTAAACTAATCATTGTGTAAACACAAAAAATTAGTTCCCACCATCTCTCAATATGTTGGAAATTCGTGAAACGGTAATCTGTCCAGCCCAGTTCCTGCTTACACTGTCGAAAACCATATTCCACCCAAGTTCTTAATCCCTACAGGTTACCTAAAATTTTCTTCAGGTTCCCTTGCAGATTTATCATTATGAAAGAAGTAGAATTCTCCGGCATGGTTTCTGGGTCTGTAGTTATTTCCCAGTGAGTTATGGCTCTCTTTTTACCATAGATTATTTCTCTAATATATCTAATTTCTGATTTTTGATCGCTAGAGGTTCTTTCAAATCTACACCACTTGTTCGCCCTCACCCCCTGACCTACTGGTAGCCAAACTCCATGATTACTTCTTATTGCTACGACATAATCTAATTTGTATTCAGCGAGTTTTCTAATGAATTGACTACTTTCACCATATTAGCTATCAGCTAGTACTAATTCAATAATAAACCCTGATTCAATTAATTCAGTAATGATTTCTAATGCCAACTCTATTTTCGTTTTATATTTATCCTTTGGTTTTAGCGTCCCTTTTGGTTTGAATACTTTTACACTTAATGGAAAAGTTATATTAGAGTCAACTCCATAGGCATTGACGGAAACTATCCCATTCTCCACTTTCCCCACACTTCCTAAATATTGTCTTGCTACATAATCGGTCTTTTTCCCTTTCTTCCTATCTCCTGTTTCATCTATTACTACCGTAATCGCCTGCCCATTTAGTGCTTTCTTGAGTTTATTTAATCTTCGGTGTTTTAATTTATCTCCTGACCAATCTGAGTTGGCTAGAAAATGATGTAATGACTGGGCGGAGTTTATCCTTACGACTTTTGCTATCTCTGGTAATGATTTTCTTTTGATTGGTGACATTATTCCCAGATGTAAATATTTGAAGCACTCATAATTTCTTACTTCTTTAAATAGGTCTTTATACTCGGCACAATATTCATCTATAATGGCAACTGTTGGGTGAGCATCTCTTGCCAAATGTTTCAGGATTTGTAATTCTACATCCATTGCCCTACTTACCTTTCAGGGTTTTCTTTTTTTCTTCTTTTATTCAGAATACCCGGAAAGTGACAGAAGAGGGATAATTCTCATCGGAGTTTGAGTATCATCCAAACAGGAAGTAACCCTACAACTCTCGGTTATGAGTGTACTTGTTTGACTGGATGCTAGAGACTTTTTCTACAGTTAGGGAAAGTTTAGTAGGAGAGAAATAAAAAAAAGGCGATCGCGTTAAACGCGATCGCCTTTTTTCTTTGGGTTAAGAGTTATGGGTCAAGAGCCATTGATAGACTCACGACGAATAACTCAGGACTAATGATTAAAGACTCAGATTACTTAGTTTCCGTCACCCGCCAGCTGAGTTTTAGATTGATCCAGAAATTCCACAAAGTCACCGCAGCGATCGCAATTAGCTTCGCAACGTATTGATTCACACCCAGGACATTGAACAGCAAATTCAGGATCAAAAGGTTTAATACCAGCCCACTCAGACAGACCAGATTAAATTTCAACAGCCGCTTGAACCGCTTGTTCCATCCCTGTTGGCGACTGGAAATGTCAGCAAAAGTCCAGCTGTCATTCCACAAGAAATTATTGATAATTGCCAACTCCGAAGCCAAAGCTGCACTGCTCGTCAGTCCCAATCCCACTTGGGTACGCAGCAGATAAAAGACTGCCATATCTACAAATACGCCGCTGAAACCGACTGCACCAAATCGGAGAAATCGACCAATGGGCCAGCGGGAAAGGCGTAACCTCAGTAGATGCCGCAGATAATCTACATATTGCTTCGCACTGACCTTACTTTCCCCCGCTTGGCGTTCTTGAAACACGTAGCCTGCTTCAGCAATCCAACGGATATCGCCCCGACCCAGCACCTCAATTAAAATTTTGTAACCCACCGGACTCAGTGTTTTGCCCACCAAGCACTCGCGGCGTACCAAAAAGTAACCACTCATCGGATCGGAGACACGACCCACTACTCCAGGCAGCAGTATTAACCCCAGCATCTGGGCACCGCGAGATAAAAATCTACGTATAATACTCCAGTCGCTGACGCCGCCACCTTCCACATGGCGACTAGCCGCCGCCAAATCTGCGCCCCGATCCATTTTCGCTAACAGCTGCAATAACAACTCTGGTGGATGCTGGAGATCGGCATCAATTACGCCTAATATCTCTCCCCGCGCTGCCTGCCAGCCGCGAATTACCGCTGTCGAAAGTCCCCGTTCTTCAATCCGCCGCATCACTCGCAGATGCGGATACTCCAACATTAGAACCTGAGCGATTTCCCAAGTTCCGTCGGGGCTATTATCATCGACCACAATCAGTTCATAGTCATTCGGGATAGCTCCATCCAACAGCTGAGTCAGTAATCGGACAATCTCCCGGATGTTGTCCCCTTCGTTATAGGTAGGAACCACTAAAGAAAAACGGAGTGGGCGTGTATGGGCGTACCCACGCTCTTCCCCTAATTTCTCGAAATTCTTAGAGCCTGCTAAAGCCGTGGGAAGACCTAATTCAGCGATTTGCAATGATTCTGATGGAACCCGCAATAGGGGTGGCAATCCAGGAAGCGTGGGATTGTTTTTAATATCTTTGCGGCTTTCCACCATATATCTTTATTCCTCTTTAAAGTCAATAAAATCAAATACTTGCAGCTAAACTTAGAGCCTGAGCGATGTTCTCAGATTCAGCCTGTCCAGACTTCAGAGAAATCTGACCCTCTAATCTTGAGATCCTTAAAAAGATCCGTAAAAATTAGCGGCTCCTGTCAGGTACGCAAACTTACGGTTTTAGGGCTGCTCTATACTACGCAACAAGTACTTAATACCACATCCGTACGGCAGTATCTTTACTTAATCTTTAAATTAGTAAGTAGATTTACAGGTCAACCTGTAAAGATTGAGTGAAATGATATCTAAGCTACTGCAAATGTTACAAGATTGATGTAAAAGAGCAAATCAATTTTCTTCAGTAAGACTCGCAAGAGATTACCTTTTTACTTAGAAAAGAGATTTTAATAAATTGTAATATATAAGTCAGTAAAAATTCGCATAAAAAAGTCTGCTGACACAATAACTTGATTTGAATATCCGTAAATTTGCTCAAGATTGCATCTTTTCTCAAGTTACACTAATGGGTAACTTTTTCTTAGCCTCTTTTTTCAGGACGATAGAGAATCGAAATGTCAAGCAAATTTTGACAAGATCCTCCAGTCCCCGCTGCATTAGGGGAGAAATCCCAAAAATTGCACGCTGGGTTTAATTTTCGATCTTTAATTGTTTTTGTAGAGATTGGCGCATCACGTCCACTGGCGGCTCGCGGTTTAACCAGATTTTCAGGGCGGCGGCTCCTTGTTGGACGAGCATTTCCAGTCCATCAACGATAATTGCGCCTTGTCTTTGTGCTTGTTGCAGAAACCGGGTAGGGTTGGGTTTGTAAATTAGATCGTAAGCGATCGCGCCTTCTGGCAAATTGGCGATCGCTTCTGCGTCTAAGGGAGACTCGTCAACCTTCGGGTACATCCCAACAGGTGTTGTATTGACTAACAAAGATGCTTGAGAAATCAGATTCGGGAGTTCTTCCCAAGAATGGGTGCTGATTTCTACTGGTAAAGATGAATTGCGCCAGCTATTTTGAAAAGCGGTTAAATTCTCCCGGTTTCGCCCAACAACATGGATTTGGGCACAACCCAGCTTTTTACAACCGGCAACCACTGCCCGCGCCGCACCACCATTGCCTAAAATGACCGCTAGACTTTGGCTCCAATCGCCCTGGTCAGCTTCCAGGGGGGCGAGGAAGCCTTCAACATCCGTATTCGTGCCCATCCATCCCTTATCCGTCTTCGTAACGGTGTTGACAGCTCCTATCGCTTGGGCAATGTCGGATACTTCTGATAGCAGGGGGATAATTGCCTGTTTGTGGGGAATGGTAACGCTAAAGCCCACAAAATTATCCATTGCGGCAAAACCGGCGATCGCTTTCTCTAAATCTTCCGGCGCGACCGACAAAGGTACATAAACGCAATCTAATCCTAAATGAGCGATCGCCGCATTGTGCATCACCGGCGATAGGGAATGCCCGATGGGATGACCAATCACCCCTAAAAGTTTGGTTGTACCTTGAATCATCTGCATTTGGAAAAGTTGGTAACAAGCATCGCTTCTTACTACCATACGGCTATCGGAAATCTTGTTGACAAGCAATTAAGAGCGACTTGTCACGGGGATGAGAAAAATCATTAACGACCGACAACTGACAACAGATACATAACCAAGCTCAGCAAAACTGAGTTGTATGCCAAAATCAGGATTGATGCATACTGAGCGACCATGCTGGGAACACAACTGGGAGGGCGCTATAAAGTTGTCAAAGTCTTAGGAGCTGGAGGATTTAGTCAAACTTACATTGCCGAGGATACGCAGCGACCGAGAAACCCTAAGTGTGTTGTAAAGCACCTCAAACCTGCTCGTCAAGATCCTGCTTTTTTGCAGGTGGCTCGACGGATGTTCAAAACCGAGGCAAAAACGCTTGAAAAACTGGGCCACCACCAACAAATCCCTCATCTGCTAGCTTACTTTGAACAAGATCAACAATTTTACCTGGTGCAGGAGTTCATTGAAGGTTCGCCGCTGAGCGATGAATTGCACCAAGGTACGCGACTGAGCGAATCTGAAATTATTCAGTTCTTGCAGGATGTACTGGGCATCCTGGAGTTTGTTCATGCTTATCAAGTCATCCACCGCGACATCAAGCCGAGCAATTTGATCCGGCGGCGACAGGACGGCAAATTAGTTTTAATTGACTTTGGCGCGGTCAAGGAAATCCGCACCCAGTTGACGAGTGGAACCGATCAGACCAGCATTACAGTCGGAATTGGCACTCAAGGTTATGTGCCGAGCGAACAACTAGCGGGTAAGCCAAAATACAGCAGCGATATCTATGCCTTGGGGATCACTGCCATCCAACTGCTGACTGGGTTAAGACCGAACCAGCTACCAGAAGATCCTGAAACCTCTGAGATTATTTGGCGGGATAAAGTAAAGGTCAGCGATCGCCTAGCAGCAATTTTAGACAAGATGGTACGATACCACTTCCGCGATCGCTACCAGTCCGCTACAGAAGTCAGCCAAGCGATCGCTTCATTGACAGAGGTATCGTTATCTGAAAATACGCCCGTTGCAGAAAAATTTGATCCAGAAAATATTGCCGACAAAAGCGGGGAAAAAATTAGCGATCGCGCGGGTGTCCTTGAGAAAAAGGCATCGCCGATCCGTTTAGCGATCGCCAGTATCCTCGCTACCAGCTTGTTGCTAGGGGTGAGGCAACTGGGTGGTTTGCAGTCCTTGGAACTGGCAACCTTCGATCAGATGGTGCGGTTACGGTTTGCGACACGGGTATTGGGAGACTTAGATCGTTCATCCCCAATGGAAGGGCCAGATCCTCGCCTTTTAGTCGTCGAAATCACCGAAGCAGATATTAAAGCTCAAAACAGATATCCGCTATCCGACCAGACTCTGCATCAGCTGTTAGCGCAACTAGAACGGCATCAACCACGAGTCATCGGTTTGGATATCTATCGCGACATCCCGATGGAACCCGGTCATGCAGAATTATCTAAGCAATTACAAAAGAGCGATCGCATCATTACCGTCTGCAAAATCAGCGATATCGATAATCCTGGAGTTGCACCGCCAAAAATTGTCCCGGAAGACCGCCTTAGCTTCGACGATTTGGTGATCGATCCCGATAACGCCGTTCGCCGCAGTCTCTTGTTTGCGACTTCCGATGTCGGTGCCTGTAAGACCCCCTACTCCCTCGGTGCGCGTTTGGCACTGCGCTACCTGGAACAACTGGGAATCGAGGCACAACCGCACCCAAAAAATTATCTCCAGCTCAATTCAATTGTCTTCAAACCCCTAGAAGCCAATTTTGGAGGATACCAGCAGGCAGATTCAGGCGGCTACCAGATCCTGCTCGATTATCGCTCCGCTCATAATATCGCCCAGCAGGTAACGCTCACTGAAGTTTTGAAAGGTCAGATTAACCCCGACTGGGTTAAAGATCGCATTGTTCTGATCGGTGTCACCTCACCCACAGTTGATAACGTTTTTTATACTCCCTACGGGGGCAGTCGTAAGATGTTTGGGGTAAGGGTGCAAGCACAGACCGTCAGCCAAATCCTCAGCGTTGTTCTAGACAAGCGACCTTTGTTTTGGTCTTGGTCGGAATGGGTTGAGGTGCTATGGATTGTGGGATGGGCAGCCGTTGGCGGCATTTTAGCTTGGCGAATCCGTCATCCCCTGCGATTGATTGTGGTTGGAACTGCAACGCTGGGCATTTTGTTCGTTACCGGCTTCTATTTCTTTATGCAGGCAGGTTGGGTACCTGTCGCAGCACCAGCGCTGGGTTTGCTAGGTAGCGGCGGCTCCACGATCGTCTGTCGGCTGGCTCCAAAAAGAAGAAAACAAGAGCAACCTAAAACTCCCCAAGAGACGCTTTCAGCACCGATAGATAACTGCCCCCCAGAGGAGTCAATCCCAGCAGATACACTATTCACTCAGGAAATCAGCTTCCACTCAGGTTCTACACAAACAACGATGGGTGGCAACTTAGAACCTAATCAGTGCCACTCTTTCTCTCTTTCCGCCACTGAGGGGCAGCTATTGACAGTGGCAGCCGTAGAAGGCAACGTCAATATCACCGTAATCGATCCGGAAGGGCAAACGGTCGGGACGATTACCGATGGCGCACAGTGGCAAGCATTGCTGCCTTCTGCTGGCAATTACAAAATTGAAGTGTACGCGCCTGATGCATCTGTTTATACGGTCAGTTTTGATGTCGGAAACGATGCAACGGAAAGTTCAAACCCGACAATTCTCACAAATTCTCAATTGAACAGCAATAATAGTTTGACAGAGACAAGGATAGACGGCTAAAAGATTTATTGAGTTTGTTTTGCTTGAGATTGCTAATAGTTAATTGATTGATTAATGAATTGCACAATTATGGGTATATAGGAATCCTAGTTCAGTAGTGAGATGGGAGGATTTAGCTCCCCGATTTTTCCTTCACGAATCATGGAGAATTGGTATAGCAACGAGCAGTGAATTGGAGCGCCTTAATGGGTCTGAGTCGGTGCCGCTGGCTCCTCTCGCTGAGCTTTAAATGCAGATGAACCGGGAAGAGATTCTAGAGCGAGCTGACCAGCGATCGCTTTCTCTTCCACACTGCCTTGAATCTTAATTTCCCTTCGCACTTCATGAATCGACACCCCAGCCCCATCAGCTGGGAGAGTCAATCACGATCAGCGTATAATTGCCCCAATGGCAACTCCTGAGTTGTAGAGCGATCGCTGCCATCAATCAGTCTACCCTCAACCTGATTTCTCAACAGTATTTGAGCAGATTCTTAAATATTTCTATATCTTTTTGCTGCCAGTTGAAGATTGCTTGGCTTCACATGGACTTTGCTAACTAAGTTTCTGCGAGGAGTGAGTCAGGGATCGGGCTTTTATGTCTCTCATCAACTGAAGAAAAATTTTTTAAATTAATAGCTCGTCACCTAGTGGCAAGTTTCGCTTTTTCCACATTTACAAAGCGAGGTTGCAAGGTGACAACCGTTTTGCGATCGCGATCCTTTACCTGACATTGCTGAATTAAACTTTGATTTAGCAATGCCCAATTTAGGGCAATCTAGAGATTCCACCTAAATCTTGGCAAATTCACCAGAATCTGCCTCAACCGTTTTAGTTTGATAAAAGCAGTTTTGAAGAAAGGCTTTATGTAGGCGATCGCTAGATAGTTGTTGTCACGTATACAAACAAAATTCATAAACCTTAAACTGCCTCTCCCACCAAGTATGGACAAGCAAATTTAGCTGATCTGGGGGGAAGAGGGGTTCGAGACAGACAGATAAAACTAAATTCTTCCCTTGACTTACCCAAATAGAATTGTCATGTTTAATAATGAAGAATATCTATCTAAAGATGGGGAATCAATCTTGAATCAAGTGTTGTACTGACTCAACTTGCTCAATCTCTAGCAGATTCTTCTGCATATTACTCGCTGTTATGGAAACCCAAGACTCAGCTATCCATCAGTTTGAGCTTCAACTCTGAGTCGAATGCGCTTGAGGGGTCGCGGCAAAAGCTAAAGCTAGGAAGCTTATCTAACCGTATCTTTATGCATCGGGAATAACTCCGAATTATAGCCAAAGATCGTAATATGTGGAAGCTTTTAAAAGAATTGTTTTCTTCAGGACAATTTATCCCTCACGGTCACTGCTACCTTTGGCAAACGAAACTGGTATGGCTTCACCTGGTTTCTGACTTGTTGATTGCGATCGCCTATTTCTCAATTCCGGCGATGCTCATCTACTTCATCCACAAGCGGAAAGATATTCCCTTTCAAGGGATATTTGCCTTATTTGGAGCCTTTACTATTCTCTGCGGTACCGGGCACCTGATGGAAATCTGGACGCTTTGGCATCCAGTTTACTGGCTGACAGGAATTGAGCAAGCGATGACTGCCTTGGTTTCCTGCTACACGGCTCTACAAATGGTAACGCTGCTGCCGCAATTCCTGGCTTTGGAAACGCCCGAACAGCTAGAGATTCTCAACCAGGAACTCCAGAGCGAGATTGCAATCCGGGTGCAGGCAGAAGAAGCATTACGCCGCGTCAACGATGAGTTAGAAATTCGGGTTAGCGATCGCACCGCCGAGTTATTAAAAACGCTGCATAATCTAGAATCTGAAATCGCCGAACATAAACAGACACAGCAGGAGTTACTCCAGAGTCAGCATTTCATTGAGCGGATTGCCGAAGCAAGCCCCAATGTTTTGTTTCTCTACGATCTGAGCGAGCAGCGCAATGTTTATATTAATCGTGAAATCGGCGCGACTTTAGGGTATACGCCCCAAGAAATTCAAGAAATGGGGTTAGGTTTCCAAAACCTGATGCACCCTGACGATTTCGCCAGACTGCCGGAATATTTCCAACAATTCGAGGACGCCGCTGACAGCGAAATCTTTGAGAATGAGTACCGGATGAGGCATCGAAATGGAGAATGGCGGACTCTGCTCAATCGGGATACTCTGTTTGCGAGAACCGCTGAGGGCAAGGTAAAGCAGATTCTCGGCACGACAAGCGATATTACTGAAAGAAAGCAAGCAGAAGTTGAAATTCGTCTGTTGCTGGAAGCAACCCAAGCCATCAATCGTTCTGTTGACGTTGATACTGCTTTAGCAATTATTTTGCGGTTAATTTGTACGACAATCGGCTGGGATTTGGGAGAAACTTGGGTTCCGTCTGATGATGGTACAGTTTTAAAAAATAGTCCGGGTTGGTACGGGTGCGATCGCGAAGCGGTCGTCGCCTTGCGACATAGCTCGGTTGAAGAATTCCGACGCCATAGCGAAACAGTCACATTTAGAGCCAACGTGGGTCTGCCAGGGCGCGTTTGGTCATCGCAGCAACCAGAATGGGTCGAAGATGTTTCCGAAGCCACCCAGGAAACCTTTGTGCGAGCGCAAATCGCCGCAAAAGTTGGATTAAAGACGGGTTTGGGCGTGCCAATTCTCGCCAATCAGCGAGTGTTGGCAGTTTTAGTTTTCTTTAAGCGTGGCAAAAGTGCAGAAGATCGACATTTGTTTGAGCTAGTAAGTGCAGTTGCGGCTCAGTTAGGTTGGCTGATTGAGCGCAAACTTGCCGAAGCCGCTCTCAGAAGCAGCGAAGAACGGCTGCAAATGGCGTTAGATGGGAGTGCTTTAGGGATATGGGATTGGAATTTAACGACCGGAGAGATGTATTTCGACCGGCAATGGAAGAAGATGCTGGGGTATGAGCCAGAGGAGATTGAGAACAGTTACCAGTCCTGGGAGCGGCTAGTACATCCAGAGGATACCTCTCGGGCGATAGACTCTTTAACCTTGCATCGGGAAGGTAAAACACCCGTTTCCGAAATTGAATTGCGGATGCGCTCAAAATCAGGCGAATGGAAGTGGATTTTGTGTCATGGTAAGGTAATGGAGCGCGATCGCTCTGGTGTGGCGCTGCGGATGACGGGGACGCATAAAGACGTTAGCGGAGCGAAGCGCGACGAAGTCGTTCGCATTGCCTTAGAACGAGAACTCGCCTTGCGGGAAGCTCGCCTGAATGCCTTTTTCAGCTCGGCTCCTGTCGGATTGAGCATCATGGACGAGCAACTGCGATTTGTGCAAATCAACGAACTCCTGGCAGAGGTGAATGGTTTCCCCGCGGGTGACATGATTGGCAAGAGCCTCTGTGAAGTCATCCCCGATATCGCCCCTAAGCTGGAACCTCTCTATCGGCGAATGTTCGCAACAGGTGAATCTATTCTCAACCAAGAAATCAGCGGTGAAGTACCGAGCCAACCGGGTATTGTTCGAGACTGGATGGTTTCTTTCTTTCCCATACCAGACGAGGATAATCGGCTTTCTGGCGTTGGGGGAGTGGTGATGGAAATCACTGCTCGTAAACAAGCGGAGGTGGCACTGCGCTCGGCGACCGAACGCCTGCAACATCTGCTCACCTCTAGTCCGGGAATTATTTATAGCTGCAAGGCATCGGGGAATTATGACATCACCTTTGTCAGTGAGAATATCAAGACAGTTTTAGGCTATGAAGCCCAAGAATTTCTCGAAGATGGAACTTTTTGGGCAAGCCACATCCATCCAGAAGATGTTAGTCGCGTCTTTGCTGAATTACCGCGACTGTTTGTTACAGGAGATTACGCCTACGAATACCGCTTTTTGCACAAGGACGGAACTTATCGCTGGCTCTACGATCAGATGAAATTGGTCAAAGACGAAGCGGGTAATCCCATCGAGTGCGTTGGGTATTCCTTAAACATCAGCGATCGCAAGCACTCAGAAGAGCGGCTGCGACTGCTGGAGCGAGCGATCGCCGCTTCTAGCAATGGTATTGTCATTAGCGATGCCCAACTGCCCGACACGCCAGTGATTTACGTCAATCCAGCTTTTGAGTCCATCACGGGTTACTCGGCAGCAGAAACTCTGGGCAAAAATTGCCGCTTTTTACAGGGACCCGACACCACCCAACCCGCTCTTGAGGAGCTGCGGCTGGCACTGCGCGAAGCAAGAGAGTGTCGCGTTGTGCTGCGGAACTATCGCCAAGACGGCAGCTTATTTTGGAATGAATTTTCTATTGCTCCGGTGCGAGATGCTTTAGGGTGCTTGACTCACTATGTGGGGATTCAAGCGGATATCACCGAGGAGCGAATCGCAGTAGAAGCGCTGACCAATCAATTTAGCCGGACTGTCCTGCTCAAGCAGATTGCCGAAGAAATCCGCTCTAGTTTAGAACCTCAGCACATCTTTGCCACCGCCGCCGAACAAATTTCTCAGCTACTCAGGATCGATCGCTGCCTCATTCATACCTACGTGGTGGAACCGGAACTCAGAATTCCGATAGTCGCTGAGTTTGTGGCTCCTGGTTATCAATCGCTACTGTCTTTGGATATCCCTGTCGTTGGCAATCCCCATGTCCAGCTAATGCTCGCACAAGATGCTGCCATTTCCTCACCGGATGTTTATGCTGAGCCTCTTTTAGAAGCGGTTGAGCCATTTTGCCGCCAGATCGGTCTAAAGTCGATGCTAGCAGTGCGGACTTCTTACCAGGGAGAACCGAACGGAGCAATTGGCTTGCATCAGTGCGATCGCATCCGTCAGTGGACAGCAGACGAGATTGAACTATTAGAGTCTGTTGCGGCTCAAGTCGGGATTGCGATCGCTCAAGCTTCCCTCTTAGAGCAGGAAAAACAACACCGTGCCTATCTCGACTGCCAAAATCAACAGCTACAGCAAGAAATTAGAGTTCGTCAACAGGCACAAGAAGAGCTTGTCAATGCTCAAAGCGAACTGCGGCGGCAGTTAGTCGCGGTAGAGTCGGCATTGGATGGTATGGCGATTCTCAATGCCGAGGATGAGTACATCTATCTGAACGATGCTCATATCAAGATTTTTGGATACGACAACATCAATGACCTTTTGGGTAAGACTTGGCACAAACTTTTTTACCCAGATGAAATTAATCGCTTGGCTCAAGAAGTTGTTCCCATTCTGTTACGAGAGGGAGAATGGTGTGGAGAAGCAATCGGTAAAAAGCAGGATGGAAGCACCTTTTTCCTAGAAATTTCTCTGACTTATACCGAAGAAGGATTTCGGGTTTGCATCTGCCGGGACATTAGCGATCGCAAACAAGCGGAAATTGCCTTGCAACAGCAATTTTTGCGGGAACGGTTGGTGGGGACTATCCAAGAACGCATTCGCTCCTCTCTTAACCTAGAGGCAGTCTTGAAAACAGCCGTGGATGAAGTCCGACAATTTTTGGCAACCGATCGGACAATTATTTACCACTTTAATCTAGACTGGAGCGGGGTTGTGGCTGTCGAGTCCGTGGGCGAGGATTGGACGCCAATTGTCGGAAGCAATATTCAAGATGGCTGCTTTGTGGAAACCTATGTCCCCCTTTACCAGCAAGGTCGCATTCGAGCGATGGCGGATATTTACAACGCGGGTCTAAATGAGTGCCATATTGATTTACTCAGCCAGTTTGAGGTGAAAGCGAACTTGGTGGTTCCGATTTTGCAAGGAGAAAATTTGTGGGGATTGCTGATTGCCCAGCACTGTGAAGGCGCAAGGGAGTGGCACTCCTCCGAAATCGAATGTCTCAGACAGTTATCTGTGCAATTGGCGATCGCTATCCAGCAATGCACGCTCTTTGAAAAAGCCACCACTGAAATTATCGAGCGCAAACGGGTCGAGGAGGCATTGCAACGGAGCAACAGTCGGTATCAAAATTTGGCAACAAACATACCGGGCATGATTTATCAATTTATGATGCGCCCGGATGGGATGATGAGTTTTCCGTATATCAGTCCCGTTTGCCAAGAAATCTTTGGTCTTTCTCCAGAAGCGGTTCAGCAGAATATATCTTTAATATTTGATGTAGTTCATCCAGATGACTTACCCAATGTCATTGAATCGATCGCTGTCTCAGCGAATACGCTAAAACATTGGCATGGCATCTGGCGAATTATTGTGCAAGGGAACATCAAATGGATTCAAGGGGATTCTCGACCGGAAAAGCAAGCGGATGGGAATATTCTCTGGGATGGTTTGATGATCGATATTAGCGATCGCTTTCAGGCTGAGGCAGAATTACGCAGAGCGAAAGAAGCTGCCGAGGTTGCCAACCACGCCAAGAGCCAATTTCTCGCCAACATGAGCCACGAACTGAGAACGCCACTCAATGCCATCCTCGGCTTTACCCAAGTGATGAACCTTGACTCATCTCTATCCAAAGCTCATCAGGAATATCTGGGAATCATTAATCGAAGTGGCGAACATCTCTTGGAATTAATCAACGACATTCTAGAAATGTCCAAGATTGAGGCAGGCAGAACGACTATTCATGAAAATTGCTTTGACTTAATTCGCCTCTTGGACAACCTAGAAGAGATGTTTCGATTAAAAGCGAAATCCAAGGGATTACAGATTATCTTAGACTATGCCCCAGATATTCCTCAATACGTGCAAACAGATGAAAGTAAATTGCGGCAAATCTTGATGAATCTCCTCGGAAATGCCATCAAATTTACTTCATCCGGCGGTGTCACCTTGCGAGTTAGACATCAAATCGATAATCCGCAGAAATCTCATTCCCCATTATCCATTCCCAATCACCGTTTGGTGTTTGAAGTCGAAGATACCGGCCCTGGTATTTCCCCACAAGAAGTAGACAAACTATTTGAAGCTTTTTCCCAAACAGAAACAGGTCGGCAATCTCAGCAAGGAACTGGATTAGGCCTACCAATTAGCCGCAAATTTGTGCAACTTCTGGGAGGAGATATTGCAGTCAGCAGCCAAGTAGATCGGGGAACGCGATTTTCATTTGATATCCAGATTCGTCAAGCTGAAGCGACTGATATTCAAACGACACAGCCGCAACCCAGGGTGATTGGTTTAGTCCCGAACCAACTTCAATATCGCATCCTGGTTGTGGAAGATCGCTTGGAAAATCGCATCCTGCTAGTCAAACTCTTAACAGATGTTGGATTTGAAGTGCGCGAAGCCGAAAATGGTCTAGAAGCATTTGCCCTGTGGAAGACTTGGCAGCCGCACCTGATCTGGATGGATATGCGGATGCCAGTGATGGACGGGTATGAAGCTACCCGACGCATTAAAGCGGATGTGAATGGTCAGGCGGTAGTCATTATTGCGATAACGGCTAGTGCCTTTGAAGATCAGCGAAACCTGATTTTGTCAACAGGCTGCGATGATTTCATCGGCAAACCTTTCCGGAATGAAATTATCTTTGAAAAAATGGCTCAACATTTAGGGGTACGTTATCTTTATGAAGAGTCATTAGAAGGCGAAAGTTGCTTCCTCCCTCGACCTAGGGGGACTACGGAAACTTCAGCACCCAATTCATCGTTTCTCCTAAGTCCTTCGTTCTTTCAAGAGATGCCTGTTGAGTGGATTGCAGCTCTCTATCAAGCCGCTATTGAGGCAGATGCGGAGTTGATTTTGAGCCTCGCCGAGCAAATCGCGGAGTCAAAGGCTCCAATATTCAATGCTCTGGTGGATTGTGTCAACAACTTTCAGTTTGAACAGATCACTGATTTAATCGAACAAATTATCTAATGAATAGCGATCGCGTATTTCCACTAAACGGAAATATTCTACTTGTTGACGATACGCCAAACAATCTGCGGCTGTTATCCGATTTGTTAAGTCATCAGGGCTATAAAGTTCGCAGCGTAACGAACGGACAAACTGCTCTAAAAGCGTGTCAGGCAAAACCGCCCGATTTGATTTTGCTCGACATCAATATGCCTCAAATGAATGGCTATGAGGTCTGCGAAAAACTGAAAGCGAACGAGCAAACCCGCGAGATTCCTGTAATTTTTTTAAGCGCTCTCGATGAGGCGATTGACAAGGTAAAAGCTTTTACGGTTGGCGGAATCGATTACATCAGCAAGCCGTTTCAGGTAGAAGAAGTGTTAGTCCGCGTCAAGAATCAACTGGCTCTGAGAGAAGCACAAGTAAAAGTTCTGGAACTGAACGCAGAGCTTGAAAATCGGGTCAAGGAGCGTACCAGTCAGTTAGAAAGGACGAATCAAGAACTCAATGAAGAAATTCTTGAGCGCAAGCGAATCCAGAGCCAACTGCTAGATATGGCGTTGCACGATCCGTTAACTGGCTTGCCCAACCGGGCTGTCTTCATGGAGCGTCTCGAAAACGCACTCAGCCGGACTAAGCAAGAGGCAGATTATCAGTTTGCGGTGTTATTTCTCGATTGCGATCGCTTTAAAGTCGTCAACGATTCTCTCGGTCATCTGGTGGGAGACGAACTGCTGATTGCATTTGCCAAGCGTGTCCAAAAGGCTCTTTCCAGACGACTTGAACCCTGTTTGAACATCGTCAATACGCTAACGCGATTAGGAGGTGATGAGTTTGCAATCATCGTTGAACAAATTAATGATGCCTGCACTGCTACCGTAGTTGCCGATCGGATTCTTCAAGAACTCATGCATCCTTTTCAACTATCCAGGCATGAAGTATTCATGAGCGCCAGTATTGGCATCGCTCTGGGGAATAGTAACTATGAACAACCTGAATATTTGTTGCGGGATGCAGATACTGCTATGTACCATGCAAAGACATGTGGCAAAGCTCGGTATCATGTTTTCGATCCAGCTATGCACCAGGAAGCTATCCAGCTTTTACAGCTAGAAACCGACCTGCGAAAGGCTATAAATCAACAAGAATTTCAAGTTTATTATCAGCCGATTGTTGCACTGAATACGGGCAAACTTGCTGGATTTGAAGCGTTAGTGCGCTGGAATCATCCCCATCGGGGATTTATTTCTCCATTGGACTTCATTCCAATTGCAGAAGAAACAGGTTTGATTACTCAGATTGATACTTGGGTGATGCGGGAAGCTTGCCAGCAATTAAAGATTTGGCAACAACAAAAACTAACGCAAGAACCTCTAACAATTAGCGTGAATCTTTCAGGTCGGCAGTTTTCCCAATCAAACTTAATTGAGCAAATAGACGAAATTTTTAAAAAAACTCAACTAAGTCCACAAAGCTTAAAACTAGAAATCACAGAAAGTGTCCTTATAAATAATAGCCAATCAGCAATGGCAATTATTCAGGAACTCAAGAAGCGTCAAATTCAGTTAAGCCTTGATGACTTCGGAACAGGTTATTCTTCCTTAAGTTACTTGCACTGCTTTCCAATTAATACCCTGAAGATTGACAAATCTTTCGTTAACCGTATGGAAAGTAGTCAAGAAAATATAGGGCTGGTTCCCGCAATTATGAGAATGGCTCATACGATGGGGATAAGTGTGATTGCTGAAGGAATAGAAACTTCCGGTCAATTAGCCCAACTAAGAGCGCTCAATTGTGATTTTGGTCAAGGATATTTGTTTTCCAAACCTGTAGAAAGTAAATTAGCTTCAGAACTAATTGAAGCAGATCCTCAGTGGTAACTAATTATCTAGGAAAATTTCTTTTTATTTTAAAAATTAAATTTAATCTGCGGAGCATACAAAATAAATTTAATCGGGGGAGTGTACATCTGCTTGTATTTCTCTTTCGGCTAAAAGATACGGTGTTCGCACGTCTTTAGTTAAGTTGCAAAACGTTGATTTCCCTGGCATCTCCCCAATAAATTGGGAGATTTTAACTTGATTTTCCCCTTGTTTAAGGGAGGTTATGAGAATAAAACGACGCTTGCAAGTTCAAGAAGACTTGTGTGTCCACGGTAGCCTTTAAAAGAGGGTAAAGTATTTTGTAGGTTGGCTTTCTTCCTTCAAGCCAACACTCTGTTCGGTTGGGTAAGACCTAATCCTTCAAACCAACCGCAGATTTCGTTGCTTTAAAAATTTCCACAAAATTATTCCATTTATCACGGCTTTGTCCCATTAGTCTACTATCTCCGGATATATATACAAAAAAGGAAACAATTCGTTAGATTTATAAAAAGTTAGTCTGAAGGCTTAAACTCTTTAGCCGGACAGCACAGACCTTTCCAAAAGCGCACCTCTATCAACACTAGCCGCACTAAACTTTATGGTATCAACTCCTCCATCTCAAGCTTCGTCATCTCAATACGAAGTTACTAATTCAGAAGCAGAAATCGAGTCTTTGGTTATCGAAGCTAAACCAGAAAGTGATATTGATTTAGAGTTTCTATACACCAGAGATATTGAATTTCGCCAGGAAACCATTTACTTCATTGTTGTAGATCGTTTCTATGACGGCGATCCTGACAACAGCGAAGGGCCAAACCCAGAACTTTACGATCCAGAGCGAAAAGATTGGGGTAAATATTGGGGTGGAGATTTACAGGGAATTATTGAAAAATTAGATTACTTAAAGGACTTAGGAGTTACCGCAGTTTGGCTTACCCCCCTGTTTGAGCAAGTGGAAGCATTATTTGTTGAGCAAGCTGCGATTCATGGCTATTGGACGAAGGATTTTAAACGGATTAATCCTCGCTTTATTGGCAAGGATGAAGAACCTTCGCTCAATAAAACTCAAGATACAAAAGATACAGTTTTTGACAGATTAGTTGCTGAGTTACACAAACGCAAGATGAAACTGGTGTTGGATATTGTGTGTAATCACAGCAATCCAGATTTCAGCGGGAAGAAGGGAGAACTCTACGACGATGGAGTAAAAATTGCTGATTTTAATGACGATAAAGATAACTGGTATCACCACTATGGTGAAGTTACCAATTGGGAAGATGAGTGGCAGGTGCAAAATTGTGAATTGTCTGGTTTAGCAACTTTTAACGAAAATAACGTCGAGTACCGAAACTACATTAAATCAGCCATTAAACAATGGCTAGACCGGGGAGTTGATGCTTTACGGGTTGATACTGTAAAGCATATGCCGATCTGGTTTTGGCAAGAATTTAACGCGGATATTACCACTCACAAACCAGATGTTTTTATCTTTGGCGAGTGGATTTTTAGCGACCCTCGAAGCGACCTTTCGGTAGAATTCGCCAATGAATCTGGCATGACAATGCTAGATTTTGGTTTTTGTTTGGCAATCCGAGCGGCTTTGGCGCAGGGTGCTGAAGGAGGATTTCACCTGATTCAAGATGTTCTGGATCTGGATCATCGTTACTGCGGGGCGACGGAGTTGATTACATTTATTGATAATCACGATATGCCCCGCTTCCAGTCATTGAATCCCGATCCAGAGATGCTGCGGGTAGCGATCGCTGTGATTATGACCTCCCGTGGGATTCCCTGTATCTACTACGGTACAGAACAGTATCTCCACGACGATACCAACGACGGTAACGATCCTTACAACCGTCCGATGATGGAAAATTGGGATACCGAGTCACGCCTCTATCGAGATATCCGGTTGCTATCAGGTTTGCGGCGATTAAATCCAGCCGTATCGATGGGGAGTCAGTGGCAAAAATATCTAACGCCTGATGTTTATTGTTATGTACGTCGTTACCGCGATTCTGTTTTGTTTGTAGCGATGAATCGAGGGGAAGCTGTCAAGTTGGAAGCAATTGATACGGAGTTACCAGACGGCGAACATACCGATATTTTAATGCGGCGCAAGTTTGAAGTTACAGACGGAAAGTTGCAAGACTTGGAACTAGACGCGCGGGATGTAATTGTCATCAGTCATGTTGGGGAACGCATCAAGGGGCAAACGATTGTGCGGGTGCAACTTAATGGAGTGCAGACACAGCCGGGTGAAACTGTTGTGGTAATCGGAGATTGTCCGGAGTTAGGCAATTGGGATATCTCTAAGGCGTATCCCCTAGAATTCATCAATACTAATACTTGGTTTGGGGAAATTCCCTTTGATGAAAGTGCTGGAAAGTTAATTACTTACAAGTATGCACTGTGGCGTGAAGGTCAGGCACCCTTGCGCGAAAATACTGTCGGTCGCCGCTGGGTTATTGCCACGGAAGGGACAGTAAAATGGCGCGATAGATGGGCAACAGGACGGGAATCTTAAGCATTTAAACGCAAAGGTACGCTAAGGAAATCTCAAAGGTACGCAAAGGAATATTTAACTTTGTGTACCTTGGTGATTTCCTTTTACTAACTCTGCGTTATAAATTTTCAGTTATTCTAAGGTTGATAACAGTTCGAGGAAGACTCCGTTTGTCCAACCAAAGCCGATTTCGTTGGAACTGTAGCCAAAGAGAATTTCATGGGAAACATTGGCGGAGCAATTACAAACGTCATATTTTTCTACCAGCGTTCCGTATCTTTCAAACTCTTGCACTAGCAGAGATATAAACTTTTTCGCTAAACGATCGGCGTCTTGGTGATAACCATAGCGATGAAGTCCTTGAACTGCAATTAACTGTAAAGGTGCCCAACCAAAGGGAGCATCCCATTGATTTCCGGTTACATGAGTGCTAGTGAGTAATCCTCCCGGTGCCTCAAATTCGGGTAAATTTTCAACCACTCTTTTGGCTTGTTCTTCAGATGCAATTCCAGCCCACAAAGGATAGAATGTGGTGGCAAATTCGTAGGGGCGACGCTTGCCAGTATGGAAGTTGTAATCAAAGTAAAGTCCAGCTTCTTCATCCCAAAGAAATCGGTCAATTAATTTGTGGCGGTTGCGAGCGCGATCGCGCCACTGATGAGCAATTTCTTCATATCCCAAAATATCGTTTATCTGGGCGGTATCTTGCTCTGTTTTATAAAGCAAAACATTCAAGCAAACAGGCGCATAGTGAATAATATCTACACTAAATGGGCCAAAACGGTTGCTGATGTCAAACCCAGATTCTCGCATGGAACGATCGCCTTTGTAAAATAAATCAGTTAAGCGATCGCTCTGGCGGTCATAATACAAGTTGACATCGTAAGCTTCAACTGCAAACGTCCGATAATATTCCCGTACCCGATCATAATGAGTTCTCCCTTCTTCATCCCGCTCGGAAATTAACACTTCCGGCGCTGGACCTTCACCTAATGCAAAATAGCGCGAAAGTCCGGTTGCTTGATTCAGGTGGGGGGGTAATGTCCAATAGTAGTAAAAACGTTCAACGGTTGGCAGTACTGATTGCAGCCAGTCCCGATCCTGCGTGTGCTGGAAGAGAGCCAAAATCATCGGCGTAAGGACGGGAGGTTGCGATCGCGTCAGCATATAGGTACGATTGGCATTCAAAATCGTGCCGTAATGCTCAATTTCATAAATTAGCTGTTCCACCAAGCTTTTGGCTAATTCTATTTCTCCATCTCGCAACAATCCTAACTGGATAAAATAGCTATCCCAGCCGTACATCTCATTAAAACGACCGCCCGGAACCACATAGGCATGAGGTAAATAGAGCAACCCGTGATCTTCAATTTGATCAACTTCTGCCGGTAACGTGCGAATTTCAATTTGATTAAATTCTTCGTTGCTCAAAACTTCCCGCAAAGATGCCTCAATGAGCGCTCGATCTTCTGATTGCGAGACATAGATAGGCCAACCTTTACCGGGAATATGACCAATTTTTGGGTCGCGGGCAGCATCCAAAATATGCTCGTGAGAGCGATAGAGGGTTTTCCAAGTTTTTTTAATGTAGGCTTTTACTGCCTGAATTTGTTCTAGGGAGGGAAACAATTCGGTTTGAGGTAAGGATTGATTAATCACGATTTTTCCTTAGTATTTGTAATAAATCTGTCTGTTGCCCCCCGATCGATGGGGGGCAACAGTATCTGATGTCCAGTATGACAAAGGGGAATCGATATTAGCGATCGCTTTCGCTAATTAATAAAGCGACCGGAAAGTGTTTTAAGGCGTCCGCAATCAACACCGTGCCATTCGCGCTCAGGGACTGAGAAGTAATTGCATCTTTCATTGCAGATGGCATTCTCTGCGGTAGCTTCAACCGGGTGTCACCCCATACTTCGCCCAAAGGATATTCTCCTTCTTGGACAACGTTCGTCAGCAATCGCGGGACAATCGTAATTGCCACCCGATTTTCATAACTTCTGGCAAAAGCAACAATCCGATCCTGAAACTTTCCATTCACTTCTAGCGGTACGTAATCTCCTTTTTGGAAAACTGCCAAATTTTGTTTTCTTGCCTCCAGAACCCTAGCTATCAAGAAAAGCTTAATTCTTCCATCCTCCTTACTCGTAAATAGCTCATCGATCAGCTTCAGAACATCTGCCTTAGCTTTCTCTTTAATCTTTTTAAGGAATGCTAGCCGCTGCTCAAAGTCCACTGGACGCCGATTATCTGGGTCTACTAAACTCAGCTCCCATAACTCCGTTCCTTGATAAAAATCAGGTACACCAGAAGCGGTAATTTTTAGCAAAGTTTGAGAGAGAGAATTGAAAATTCCGTAGTAAGCTATCGATTGTTGGAAGGGCAGAAACTCCTGGAGAAATTGATTATCTGTGGAAGGCTTCAGGACTTCTTCGATAAAAGCAACAAAGCCATCTTCATAATCAGTATCCGGTCTGAGCCAAGCGGTGTGAACCTTAGCCTCTCGAACCGCTTTCACTACATATTCTTTCACGCGTTCTACAAAGTGCGATCGCTCGCTTTCAGCAAACGGAAAAGCACCAACCAGCGTTTGGTAAAAGAAATATTCATCATTCTTTTGAGGAAAAACCCGACCCTTCATGCGGCGTTTTTTAGAGTCGTTAATTTTACTCCAAGTTTTTACCTGTTCTTCCCACTCATCGGGAATTTCTGAAAGCACATTTATTCTAGCTCTGACATCTTCCCCACGCTTGGTATCATGGGTTGCCGTGGCATTCATTTTATGAGGCCAACGCTCATGCTGCTTTTGGTTGAACTCGTGAAAATCTGCAACGCTAACCCCAAATTGGCTCGGATTTCCACCCACTTCATTCAGGGATAAAAGTCGGTTGTAAACATATAAAAGCGTATCCTCAATTCCTTTCGCCATCAATGGGCCCGTCAACTGCTGAAGTCTCATCACGAAGTGACGCTGTACTTCTCTTTGTTCTGCCTTTAAAGAGTCCTCCTCTTCTAGCAACAAGAGTTTTTCAATATAGTTCAGTTCCTTCAAAAGCAACGGCACTTGCTCTCTAGCTTTTTCAATGACTTCCTTCACATAGAAGCGATCCGATTCTCTTAATCCCTCTTGATTGATATAAGTTCGATAAACGGGAAACAGTATCAGAATCTCAGCCAATGCTCTTTGCAGACCATGCTGAGTAAAATCGATTCCTACTCTAGAATGCCCCGATACTCGTTTCAAAAGATGGGCTAAATTATCTACATCTCCCGCCATATTTTTCTCTACAATCAGCCTTTTTTTATCCATAAAAAGCTGCTCGTAGGGGGTATTTAAACCTGTCAGTCTAGAGTAAATCTCAGTAAACCGTTCCTCGCTCTCAGTTCGGCAGAAAATACCGTTAACATAGTTTAAGAAGTCATAGCCGCTGGTTCCCTCTATAGGCCAGTAAGCAGGTAAATCTTCTTTATGTTCCAGAATTTTTTCAACCGTAATATAGACATCTCCAGCTTTGTTTCTCAGCCGTTGCAAATATTCACTTGGATCGTAGAGTCCGTCAATATGGTCGATTCGGAGTCCTGTGATTGTTCCAGACTCAACCAACTGACTTATAAAATTATGAGTTTTATGAAAAACCTTGATTTCTTCGACTTTGACAGAAATTAATTCGTTGACGGTGAAAAATCTTCTATAATTCAGTTCTTCAGCACCCACTTTCCAAAACGAAAGGCGATAGAACTGTTCTGAAAGCAACCTATCAAGAGAATTAAAACTTTCTGGATTGCCCTTCTCCCCATTAAAAAACTCTATGTTGCTATCGATAAACTCCTGAACCTCTGGATTTTGGGTATAAAGTTCCCCCAAAAGTCCTTTTACAAAGGCTATCTGGTCATATCGTTCTTTACCTTTTGGTTCTACTAGCGTGTTTTTGAGCAGGTAAAGAATCCCTAGTAATTTAACAAAATCTGGATGATTTCTTCCCAGAGATTTAGCTAGTTTTCCTAAGTTATGAGTAATAAACGGGGCATAAGATTCTATTTTTACAGGAAGTTTTAAGCTAAAGTAGTTAACACTCAGCCCGCTTTGATCGTACTGGAGTTGAATTTCGGCATTTTCCAAACAATCTCCATAAAAATTACCCAACATTGGGGCAAGAACGCGCTCTCTCAGGTTTTCATAAGGATGATTCCAGTCAATATCGAAGTAATCGAAATACTCGGAATTTGGTCCGTTTTCGAGGATGTCCATCAAGAACTGATTTTGGCTATCATAAGCCATGTGGTTGGGAACAATATCCTGTACCCATCCCATATCGTAATTCTTGATTTCATTCACCAATGCTTCAAAATTTTCCGGTGTTCCTAGTTCGGGATTCAGTTGTGTGGGATCAACAACATCGTAGCCATGAGTGCTACCTTCTCTTGCTTTAAAAATGGGCGAAGCGTAAAGATCGGAAATTCCTAATTCAGCGAGATAAGCAATAATTTTCTTGGCTGAATCAAAGGGAAAATCTGCATTAAATTGAATTCGGTAAGTAGCTGCTGGAATCCGCATGATGTAATTTTAATTCCTCAATGATTTTTCTAATTTTGTCAGGTGAACAGTGCTTGCTCTACAGTGACGACTGGCGAAGCAAAGCCTCAATCGTCTCGTTATCATCAGTTTGATAATTAGGATTGGAAGGCTCTGCCTCGTCTATTATCCTGCTATCTCGTAGAGAACAATACTCTGTGGTTTGATGGTCAATTCTTGGTTTGGCGTGAGTTTTTCCGGTAAAGTGGAACCAGAACCCATCCACTGAGTATCGGAAGAGTCTAAAATCTTTTGCCAGTTGCCACTTGGTAGATTAGCTGTAAAAGTGACCTCTTTTTGATTGAAGTTCATAATGGAGTATATCTGACTAGTTTCACTCCAACGCCGAAGGAATAAGATTTTATCGGCTTCAATGCTGGATGCTTCTAGAGTGTTTTTGTCTGGTTTCTTCAAAGCAGGAATTGTTCGGCGTAGATGTATAAGTTGCTGATAAAATTCCCAAAGAGCTTTGTGTTTTCCTTCTTTTCGTTTTTCCCAGTTAATCTGACACTTCTGGAAGGTTTCAGGACTTTGGGGATCTTGCATTTCGCCTCGCCCCACAAATACTTTGAATTCTTCTTGTTTACTCTTGCGAATTGCTTCAATCAAATCCTTATCTGAATGACTGATAAAGTAAAAGAAAGGCGCTTCCTCACCATATTCTTCCCCCATGAAAAGGAAGGGGACAAAAGGAGATAGAAAAATAGCAGCCGCAGCTAGTTTCAACCCTTCTAAGGAAACAAGCTGAGATAACCTTTCTGCCAGGACGCGATTACCAATTTGGTCGTGAGTCTGGGTAAAGACAATGAACCGATATCCTGGTTCGTCTTTGGAAGAACTACCATGACGGCGCTTTCTATGAGAAGCGTATTGTCCGGAGTAAATAAAGCCTTCTTTGAAAGATTTTTCGAGTTGTTCAACCTTTCCAAAATCCTCGTAATACCTATCGTTCTCTCCGGTGAGTAAGGTATGCAATGCGTGGTGAAAATCGTCATTCCACTGTGCATCTATTCCATAGCCGCCCACTTCTTTGGGTCGAATGACTCGGACATCGTTCAAGTCGCTTTCGGCTATCAGATAAAATTTTCTACCTTGTTGCTGGGAAAAATTAGCAACTTGGTCTGCCATTTCCTGTAATAAGGGTCTAGCACCCATCTCAAAAATGCCCTGAATGGCATCTAATCTTAGACCGTCTATGTGATATTCTTGGAGCCAGTAAAGAGCGTTTTCTAAACAAAAATTACGGACGCCATCGCTGTATTTGTCATCAAAATTCATCGCCTCTCCCCAATCACCGCGATATTTGGTAGTGAAGTAGGGAGCAAAATCTCGGAAGTAATTTCCTTCAGGACCTAGGTGATTGTAGACGACATCGAGAATGACTGAGATACCGTGTTGGTGACAAGCATCAACGAGTTTTTTTAATCCTTCGGGGCCACCATAGGAATTCTGCACGGCAAAGGGAAACACCCCATCATATCCCCAGTTTCTCTCACCGGGAAATTGAGCAACTGGCATAATTTCAATGGCATTAATCCCTAACTCGCTTAATTCAGCAAGTCGGGGAATTATTGCCTCAAAGGTGCCTTCTGGAGTGAAGGTGCCAACGTGTAATTCATAGATAATAGTTTCATCTAAGGGAATGCCAGACCAATTAGTATCATTCCAGGCAAAAGTGCTAGGATCGATGACTTGAGAAGGGGCGTGTACCCCCTTCGGTTGGTATTTTGAAGCTGGGTCTGGTCTATCAGTTGTTCCTTCGAGTTTGTAGTAGTAAAGCGTTCCTGGTTCAATGCCTGAAGTTTTAACTTTCCAGTAACCTTCTTCATCCTGTTGCATTGTGAGAAGGCGTTCTTCAGGAGAAACAATTTGTACGGCTACTGTATGAAGAGTGGGTGCCCAAACGGTAAATTCACAATTTCCGTTGCCCAAGTAACAAGCGCCAATTCTCACCTTTAATTAGCCTCGCTGTTAAGAGTATTTTTCGCCTGATGGCGAAGTCGCGTTAACGTATCCCAGAATATAGTTACGTTTAGTTACGTAGAACTGCCATAAGGTGTATTTTTATTTACTCAATTAGCGATCGCGCATATCAGCTTACTGACCTCTGGCAATGGCAGAAGGCTAAAAGCCACGCTAGTAGAGTCAGAAATGACTGCCTCTGTACTTGTGGCTAAGCTTTAGTGGCATCTTGAAATAGGGGGATTGGGAAAAATGCTATGGAAACAATGAGGATTCCTTTTCAATTGATTTGGGTAGTGGTAGCGATCTGTGTGCTGCCTAGCTTGCTGAATTTGTTGGGAGTGGATTTTGCCTCACCGAAGCATCCCTTCGAGGTGCCAGCTGCTGTGGGAATGTCTCCCCGCGCATTTGTCGAAGCGATGCAGTACACGCTTTCCGGAAGCTTTCTGCACACCATTCTGGAGTGGAGTGCGTTCTGTATTGCCCTGTCCATTGTTATTTTGTCTTTGATTCACTTCAGCCTGAAGCGCGATGCTGTCACGCTCATAATTGGCGTGGCAATGTTTTGTGCGGGGTGCATGGACACCTTTCATGCTTTAGCCGCCGACCGATTGAGCCAGGGGATAGCAGATAGCCAAAACCTAATTCCTTTGACTTGGGCAGTCTGCCGACTTTTTAATGCTTTGATTCTGCTAGGAGGCGCGGGAATTTTTCTGGCGACGAAACCAGGAAAGTGGAAGGGAGGCGCGGGTTTTGTTGCGCTCGCTAGTGTATCTTTTGCTGTTGCTTCTTATACAATTGTCTATTTCTGTACCCATAGTGCCATACCGGCAACTATTTTCCCGAACGCGCTTGTTACTCGTCCTTGGGATGTCCCGCCCCTCTTATTGTTTATCTTTGCAGGTATTTTTGTTTTTCCTCGCTTTTATGATGCTTATCCCAGCCATTTTTCTTTAACGCTAGCGATTAGCGTGATTCCCCAAATTGCCAGTCAACTCCACATGGCTTTTGGCTCAACTGCATTATTCGACAACCATTTCAATATTGCCCATTTCCTTAAAATTATTGCTTACCTCGTCCCATTTATTGGCTTAAGTTCGGAGTATATTCATACTCTTCGCGAAGAAGCTTTAACCGTTGACAAATTAGAAGCCACACAAAAAATATTATTAGATAAAACCAAGCAGTTAGAACTCATTAATCTTGAGTTGCAAAAACAAATCGCTGAGCGTCAGCAAGTAGAAGAGGCGTTGCACCGCTCCAACGTCGAGCTTGAAAGGAGAGTTGAGGAGCGAACAGCAGAAATTAGACAGACAAACGATCTGTTATTGCTTGAAGTTTCTGAGCGCAAGCAAAGTGAAAATCGCTATCGAGAAAAATCTCAAGAGCTAAAAATTACTCTACTTAACCTCCAGAAAACTCAAGCTCAATTGATTCAAACTGAAAAAATCTCCAGCCTCGGTCAATTAGTGGCTGGAGTTGCTCACGAAATAAATAATCCAATTAACTTTATTCACGGCAATATCAATTATGCCTGTGACTATGCGAATAGTTTGCTCTATTTGTTACACCTTTACCAACAGCAATACCCCCCTACACCTGAAATTGACCAAGAAATTGAAGCAAGCGACCTTGATTTTATTATTGAAGATTTGCCAAAGTTACTAAAATCAATGCACTTAGGAATTGAGCGAATTCGAGAAATTGTTCAGTCCTTACGTTCGTTTTCTCGCGTCGATCAAGCGGAAATGAAGCCGGTTGATATCCAAGAAGGCATTGACAGCACCTTGCTAATTTTGCAGTATCGACTGAAAGCGATCGCTGGCGGTCCCACGATCACCGTGACCAAAGAATATAGCGATTTGCCATTAGTTGAATGTTACGCGGGACAGTTGAATCAGGTGTTTATGAATCTGCTGAGTAACGCGATTGATGCACTAGAAGAGTCAGTCGCTAAGGAGGAAATATTTTGTCTTTTACCCAGTATTAAAATTAGCACCGCTGTTGAAGACGAAAAGCTAGCGGTGATTCGCATTGCCGACAACGGCCCAGGCATGACAGAAGAAGTCCGTTCTCATCTATTCGATGCCTTTTTCACAACGAAACCAGTCGGGAAAGGTACCGGCTTAGGGCTATCGATTAGTTATCAGATTGTAGTAGAAAAACATAGTGGCAGTATGGAGTGTATTTCTGCACCCGGAGAGGGGGCAGAGTTCGTCATTAAGATTCCGATTTCGCAGAACAAGATATCGCAACTCTAAATGATTCCAGAAGTCGAGGATCTATGTCGGCAGAGGCGATTAGCATAGAGTTGAGTATTGAGAAACGCGAGACGAACAGATGAACTTTTGTAGCGACAATGTCACCGGGATTTCGCCGGAAATTATGGCAGCGATCGCTGCCGCTAATCAGGGTACCACCATGCCTTATGGTGATGATGAATATACCCAGCGATTGTCAGCCCGGTTCAAGGAATTGTTTGAGACAGATGTGACCGTTTTCCCCGTCGCCACGGGTTCTGCTGCCAATGCTCTCGCCCTGTCTGTTATTACGCCCCCTTTTGGGGCGATTTACTGCCATCGCCAATCTCATATCAATCTGGATGAATGCGGGGCACCCGAATTCTATACCGGCGGCGCAAAGCTAGTAACCCTGGATGGCGCAGATAGCAAGATTCGCGCCGCTGACTTGGCTGCTGTACTGGCAAAATCGGGCGCTGGCGTCGTCCATCACGTACAGCCTGCGGCTGTAAGCTTGACTCAGGCAACGGAAGCTGGAACTATCTATCAGCCAGAGGAAATTTCCCAGATTGCCGAAATTGCCCATTCCTACAATTTGGGTTTACATATGGATGGTGCCCGTTTTGCGAATGCAGTGGTTAATTTGGGTTGTTCTCCAGCGGATATCACTTGGCGGGCTGGGGTTGATGTACTATCGTTTGGAGCGACTAAAAATGGTGCAATGGCAGCAGAAGCCGTCATCTTTTTTAATCAAGATTTGGCAAAAACTTTCGCCTATCGTCGCAAGCGCAGCGGGCATCTCTTTTCAAAGATGCGGTTTTTATCTGCCCAGTTGGAAGCTTACATTAAAGATGATTTGTGGCTGAAAAATGCTGCCCATGCTAATCAGATGGCTAAGAAATTAGCGCATGGGCTAACAGCGCTACCAGGAATGAACCTGTGCTATCTGGTTGCAGTAAATGAAATCTTTATTCAGATGCCGGAGGAAGTTATCCAAGGGCTTCTTGCCGATGGTTTCCAATTTTATCCCTGGGAGGGGGAATATTCATCAACCGTCCGATTAGTAACAGCTTTTAACACTAAAGAAGAGGATGTTACTGCCTTTATCGAGGCGGCACGGGCACACTGCAACGTGGTTTCTTCACCTCTAGTTTCCACCTTCAATTTTCAGTAGGGAAGGGCAAAATTTCTTTCCCTAGTTTATGATTTTGTGCCCCGCAGGAGAGCCGAGTATTCGCAAAATGAACGCTGCGGCGCACCCACAATGGAGAATACCGATTTTGCTTGTGAAGAAGCATTATCCAGTAATATTTCCAGTTCTTGAACTGCTTCTGGTGGTGTCTGCTGTCGTGCTGTCCAATCTGCAAAATCAATCGGTAGGTGCCACTGTTGCATCGCGGTGAAGGGCATCCCAATACTTTCGCCAGCCGCTTGCCACTCCGATATCATCCAATCCCAACTATGAGAAGGATCGCGTAGTTTCTCCACCTGATTGATAAACTCTGCCAGTGCAATATCTTCCGGCGAAATAATGTCCACAACCAGAAACTTTCCACCCGGTTTTAGCACTCGAAAAACCTCACTCAGCGCGGGTGCCAAGCTGGGGAAGTGATGAGCGACATAGCGGCAAGTCACAATATCAAACTGCTCATTTGAAAAGGGGAGTGCTGTAGCATTGGCTTCCTGAAAATGCACGTTATTTAAGCTTCGTGCCGCTGCTTGCCGCGATGCCTCCGCTAACATTTTCTGGCTTAAGTCGATGCCAATCACTTCGCGGACATGAGGGGCAAAAGCAAACCCCGTATGTCCTGCCGCACACCCTACATCAAGTACACTCATCTTTGATGTTGGTTCACCTGCCTGCACCATCAGCTCCAGATCGTGCCCTTGTGCGAAAATGGGTGATGTACTGTATGCATTTGCTGCACGGTCAAATTGCTCTCGGATTGCTTCTTCTGGCTGCATTTTTGGCTCCTAAAATAGGTGTGGACAGGATAGAAATTCGGTGGAATTAGTGTTTTTAGCTCTAAGCCAATCGGATTGAGAAGCGATCGCTTTCTGTGTCAACATCAACGCACGATGCAGGCAATGCCGATAACACGCAAAGCGTTAAAACACGCTCAACCCAGCAATTTCAGCATCTCAATCGCCAGACTCGGAATCAGCGGCGTCTCTAGAGACGGGCATCACCAGCACCTTATCAACGCGATTGCCATCCATATCCATCACTTCAAAACGCCAACTACCCAGATGAAAATGGTCGGCAGCCGTAGGAATTTTCCCTAAATGGGTAATCATAAAACCGCCCATTGTGTGATAGTTTCCTTTTTGCGTTCCCGGCAATTCCTCAATATCTAATATTTCAAAAAACTCTTCCACCGACAACATTCCATCAATCAACCAGGAACCATCTTCGCGTTGTACGGCTGGAGGAGATGTTGTACTATCGATTTCTACATCACCAACGATTTCTACTAAGATGTCGTTGAGCGTAACTACTCCCTGAGTGACGCCGTATTCATCTACAACCAGCGCCATGTGAGTGCCGGTTTGCTTGAATAATTCTAGAACTTTCAGCCCTCCGGTACTTTCAGGCACAAATACCGGCTGTTTCAACGAGAGCGTCAGGTCAAGCTGTTGTCCGGACAGACAGCGCCCTAATAGGTCAGTCACGGGAATGATGCCCAAAACATTATCCAGTGCCCCCTGACAAACGGGAAATCGGGAATAGGCGCTGTTTATAATCTTGCGTTGATTTTCTTCCTGGGAGTCTTCTAGGTCAAGCCAGACAATATCCGGTCGGGGTGTCATTAACGCACTCACGGGTCGGTCTCCCAGGCGAAACACTCGTTCCACCATGTCTTGTTCTGCTTCCTCAAAGGTTCCCGCCTCCGTGGCTTGCTCGATTAAGGCTGTAATATCGTGTTCGGTGATTTCACCATCGGTAGACGGTCTGATGCCCAACAGCCGCACCATCATATCGGTGGAGGTACTCAATAGATAAACAACCGGGGCGGCAATAGTAGCCAACATCCGCATCGGGATAGCAACAGATGAAGCAATCCGTTCTGGATAGTTTAAAGCCAGGCGCTTGGGCACCAGTTCGCCAATAATCAGTGTCAGATAGGTGATGATCAGGATGGCGATCGCTGATGCGATCGCGTTTTTATACGGAGCGATCCAGGCAATCAACCCTAATAGAGGGGTAAGGCTTTTGGCGATAGTTCTTTCGCCGAAAGCACCGGAGATAATTGCTAGGAGGGTTATCCCCACCTGAACAATCGCCAAAAACTGATTCGGGGAATTCGCCAGTTCCAAGGCAGCGCGTGCTTTGACATCCCCTTGGTTAGCCAGCTGTTGCAGCCTCACCTTCCTAGCCGAGACGATAGCTAACTCTGACATCACAAAGATGCCATTGGCAACGATCAGTAGCAAAACAATCAGAAATTCGGTAGTAGGGGTCATTTGTCAATGTGTCAGTAATATCGGCGAACGGTGCCTTAGATGGAAGTAGGGGCGATACCCGAAGTTGGATGGTTAGAAAACCAGAGAACCAATGTGCCCACCCCGATATCAAAAGCTGGGGTTCCCCAAAAAAGCAGTAGCTATAGAGAAAGTAGCATTTTGTGTAAAGCAGAAATCTATCGGTAGAGCAGTCTCGATTTGAACTGCCTTCTAAAATGATGGAAGTAGGGAGGTATACTCCTGCCTTTTTGTCAGAACGAATTAAGCATTTCCTCCAACTGATGGCATTTTCTTCTATTATTCGTGCCCTAGGGCGATCGCCTCTCACGACAGAACTCCTTTCTAAGCTCGACCAACAACGGTATCTACAGCTCAACGGTATTCCCCGTTTGCCAAAGGGATTGGTGGCTTCTGCCCTCGCGCAAGCCCAAGGACAGAATTTGTTCGTGGTGTGTGCCACCCTGGAGGAAGTCAGCCGCTGTTGCGCTCAACTGGAAGCAATGGGTTGGCAGACGGTACATTTTTATCCGACTTCTGAAGCATCGCCCTACGAGCCATTCGATCCGGAATCGGAGATGACTTGGGGACAGATGCAGGTCTTGGCAGATTTAGTCAGGACTGAGGTAAAAGGAAATCCTCAGTCTTCCACAAAGATGGCGGTTGTGGCGACGGAACGGGCGCTACAACTTCATTTGCCGCCTCCTGAAGCTTTTAAGCCTTTCTGCATCACCCTGGAACGCGGACAGAGTTGGGATTTAGATGCCTTTAGCAAGAAGGTGGCGACTCTGGGATACGAACGGGTGCCTCTGGTGGAAATGGAGGGGCAATGGAGTCGGCGCGGGGATATTATCGATGTGTTCCCGGTGTCGGCTGAGTTGCCGGTGCGTTTGGAATGGTTCGGGGATGAACTGGATCAGATGCGGGAGTTCGATCCGGCGACGCAGCGATCGCTTGATAAGATTGAGCGGCTGGTGTTGACTCCGACTGATTTTAGTCCGATTGTTCGGGCGGCGTTAGAAGATACGAACCGCCAAAACGCCAAGGTCGCGAAGGAAGAGAGGGAAGAGAGGGAAGAAGAACCAGAGAAGAGTACGCGGCGGTTGTTGGGGGTGGCTTTTGAGAAACCGGCTTCTTTGTTGGATTATTTGCCGGAAAATACGCTGATTGCGATTGATGAGCCGGAGCAATGTCGCGCCCATAGCGATCGCTGGGTGGAACACGCTGAAGAACAATGGGCAATTGCGAATAGGAAGGAGGAATTACCCAAAATTCACCGCAATTTTGATGAATCTTTAGCGGCGGTGGAACGCTTTAAGCGGCTGTATTTATCTGAATTGGTTGAATCCTCAGTCCTCAATCCTCAGTCCTCCGCACTCAATCTGGCTAGTCGTCCGGTTCCGGTAACGCCGCATCAGTTTGCTAAAATTGCGGAAACTTTGCGGAACGAGCGCGATCGCAGTTTCTCGATCTGGATCGTTTCTGCACAACCTTCCCGTTCTGTATCGTTGCTCCAAGAACACGATTGTCCGGCGCAATTTGTCCCCAATCCCCACGATTATCCGGCGATTGACAAGTTGCAAATCCAGAAGACGCCGGTGGCGGTAAAATATTCGGGGATCGCGGAACTGGAAGGATTTATCCTGCCCACCTTCCGGTTGGTGGTGGTGACAGACAGGGAGTTTTTCGGACAGCATTCTCTGACAAGTCCCAGCTATATCCGCAAGCGTCGTCGGGCGGCGTCTAAGCAAGTCGATCCCAACAAGTTGCGCCCCGGTGATTATGTGGTTCACAGAAATCACGGGGTTGGTAAGTTTCTCAGGCTGGAAAGTCTGACTGTTAATAACGAAACCCGCGAGTATTTGGTAGTGCAGTACGCGGATGGTTTGCTGCGAGTAGTGGCAGATCAGGTCGGTGCAATGTCTCGGTTTCGCGCCACGGAGGGGAAACCGCCGGAACTCAATAGAATGTCCGGGAAGGCGTGGGAATCTACGAAGAATAAAGTCCGCAAGGCGATTAAGAAATTGGCGGTGGACTTGCTGAAGTTGTATGCTCAGCGATCGCAACAACAAGGTTTCGTTTATCCACCGGATTCGCCGTGGCAAGAAGAATTAGAAGATTCTTTCCCCTATCAACCGACGCCGGATCAGTTGAAGGCGGTGCAGGATGTGAAGCGGGAAATGGAAAGCGATCGCCCGATGGATCGGTTGGTGTGCGGTGATGTCGGTTTCGGCAAGACGGAAGTCGCCATCCGCGCCATATTTAAAGCGATTACCGCCGGGAAGCAAGTTGCGTTCCTCGCCCCAACGACGATTCTGACTCAGCAGCACTACCACACCCTAAAAGAGCGTTTCGCCCCCTACCCAATTGAGGTGGGTTTACTCAACCGCTTCCGCAGTGCTGAGGAACGCCGCAATATTATCAAACGGCTGGCGACTGGAGAATTAGATGTCGTCGTTGGCACTCACCAACTCTTAAGTAAGGAAATTCGTTTCCGAGATTTAGGGTTGTTGGTGGTGGATGAAGAACAGCGATTTGGCGTTAACCAGAAGGAAAAAATCAAATCTCTGAGAACGCAGTTGGATGTGCTAACTCTTTCCGCCACCCCAATTCCCCGAACCCTTTATATGTCACTGTCGGGAATCCGGGAAATGAGTTTGATTACTACGCCGCCACCCTCTCGGCGTCCGATTAAAACTCACCTGGCATCCTACGATCCCGAAGCGATCCGCACGGCGATTCGTCAAGAACTCGACCGGGGGGGACAGGTGTTTTATGTCGTCCCGCGAGTCGAGGGAATTGAAGAAACTGCCACGAAGTTGCGGGAAATGGTGCCAGGAACCAGGCTAGCGATCGCTCACGGTCAATTAGACGAATCTGAGTTAGAAGCGACGATGCTTGCCTTCAGCGCTGGCGAAGCGGATATCCTCGTCTGTACCACGATTATTGAATCCGGCTTAGATATCCCCAGAGTCAACACGATCCTGATTGAAGATGCCCATAAATTTGGTCTATCCCAGCTATACCAATTGCGCGGACGGGTCGGACGTGCTGGCATCCAAGCTCACGCATGGCTATTTTATCCCAAGCACAAGGCGCTCTCAGATGCCGCACGGCAACGCTTACGAGCCATTCAGGAATTCACCCAATTGGGTTCTGGCTATCAACTTGCCACGCGCGATATGGAAATTCGGGGCGTCGGTAATTTATTGGGTGCGGAACAATCGGGACAGATGGATGCCATTGGTTTCGACCTTTATATGGAAATGTTGGAGGAAGCGATTCGCGAAATTCGCGGACAGGAAATTCCCCAAGTTGACGATACGCAGATTGACTTGCAGCTGACGGCGTTTATCCCCGCAGACTACATCACCGATTTGGATCAAAAGATGAGCGCTTACCGTGCAGTGGCTGCGGCGAATTCTAAGGAAGAATTAGTGAGTATTGCCGCAGAATGGAGCGATCGCTACGGGAGTATCCCTAAATCAGCAACTCAGTTGCTGCGGGTAATGGAACTGAAACAACTGGCGAAAAAACTCGGCTTCAGCCGGATTAAACCAGAAAGCAAACAACACGTTATCCTAGAGACACCGATGGAGGAACCCGCCTGGAACCTGCTCAAAGATAATCTGCCAGAACACCTGAAAACTCGCTTTGTCTACACCTCCGGTAAAGTCACCGTTCGCGGTTTGGGCGTCTTGCCTGCCGAGCAGCAGACGGAACATCTGATTACTTGGTTGGGTAAGATGCAAGGGGCACTCCCAGAACCGGCACTCGTCTAATTTACATATCAGTACTGACAGCTCGGTTTGCAGGGTCGAAGAGTTGAAATTTGTCTTTAAGTTTGTCTGCTATTAGATCGGGCAAATCGGTAGTGTCAAAACCTCTTCCTGTCTCTCTGCAAATTTTTTGTTATTTTTGCTACCAATCCTCTATCAATCTCAGGAAAGATAATGAACAAATTGCACTCAAAAAAATTACCTCGTTGGGTACTTCCGCTTTGACTGAATACTTAGTTTTAATGTAATTAATGAATGCAGTACAGCCAAGCTAACTCTGTAATTCTCCTATATCAGAATTATCGGGACATTTGTTTAACTTATCTAATTCTGTTCTTCTAAAATTAGCTTGGGCTGGCATTTCATGATTTTAACCAGTCGAGAAATAAACTAAATTCAGTCTCTAAGCAATCCCAGCTTAGGTATTTCGACGTGGCATTTGTTTAATTGGTGATTATTTCATCAAATCTTTAAAAATCCTGATAGAATTTGTTCGTAGTTTTATGAAACATTTCTTTAGGGTTTGTATCTTGGAAATAGGGATGAGCAAATACTCAAGCAATTGGAAAACACAAGGGTGAACCTAATGAGTATGATCTGCACAGACAAACAGCCGAATACCCTAGAAAGTATTGCACTCGCTTCAGCAGAAAGCGTACAAGCAGCTAAAGTCGTTCGCTCGCCTAAAAAGCAGCAATTCGATATCCTGCGCCCACTCCGTCAATGGCTGGACGGAATTGCGATTTCTGACCGTCAGATGGCTGAGCTTCTCGCAAAGGCGATTCCGGCACAGTGCCCCTTTGAGCGTGATATCAAGCTATTTGGTCACAAAGTAGGACACATTCCTCCGTTGTGCAAACTGAATCCGTTTTATGACCAACTGGTAGGATTGCGTTTTCGGGCGCTTTGTTATCTAGTCGATCAATGTGGTGTGGATATCCAGTCCTACATCTAGAAAAAGCTAGAGCAAATTGTGCTAAGGCAAGCATACGCTTTCTGGCGATCGCCAGATGACAGTAAAGGTTCATCAACTCAGTCAATCGCACCTCACCCAGTTGGGCGTCTCCGCTAGACCCATTTGGATGAAAGAAGTTTCCGAATTTTCCTAAACCTACGACGATCCGGAAACTTGCTAGTTTTTAGAAGAGGATGTCACTGTAACGCCGGAAGATGGAAGGCTAGTGCAAAAGGCCAAAGGCGACTTGAGTAACTCCCGCCAGGATGCCTTGCACTTGCAAGATGAAAGATTTTAGCCAGGTAACGCTGCCAACTGCGACTCAATTTCATCGGGATTGAGCTTCTGACCAATAAAGACTAACTGAGTTTGCCGGGTTTCCTGTGGTTGCCAAGGACGGTCATAAAATTGATCGAATCGCGTTCCCACTCCTTGTAATACCAGCCGCATCGCTTTGTTGGGAACTGCCACAAATCCCTTGATTCGATAAATTTCCTGTTGTTGCACCAACGCTTCCAACTGTTCTTGCAGCTTCTGGGGATCGAAAGTACGGTTTAAAATCACCTGAGTTGAGGTAATTTCTTCGTCGTGATCGTGGTCTTCTTCAGTGTCGTGATGACTGGGACGATTATCTAAGTTGTCTTCAACGGCACTCTGGAAGCCCAAGAGAACCTCCGGATCTAATTTTCCGCGATCGCTCGGTACCATCTTGACAGCACGAGACAGTTCTCGTTCAACCAACTTCACGACCTCAGCTTGCTGCGTAGCATTCACCAGATCAGTTTTATTCAACACCACCAAATCGGCACACGCCAGCTGATCTTCAAAAAGTTCTTGCAATGGGGTTTCGTGTTCCAGATTGGGATCTTCCTGGCGCTGGGCATCCACTGCTTCGGGATCGCTGGCAAACGTTCCCGCTGCCACTGCTTCGCAATCCACGACGGTAATCACAGCATCTACCGTTGCTGCGTTGCGAATTTCGGGCCAGCGAAACGCCTTCACCAGCGGCTTCGGTAACGCCAATCCCGATGTCTCCACTAAAATGCAGTCCAGGCTATCTCTGCGCTTCAGCAGTTCTAGCATCGTCGGCAAAAATTCTTCCTGAACCGTACAGCACAAGCAACCATTGGTTAATTCAACAATGTTGCTGGTGCTGTCGGCTTCTTCTGGACAGTAGCCACAAGAACGCAGCAATTCGCCATCAATCCCCAATTCGCCAAATTCGTTGACTAAAACGGCGATGCGGCGTCCTTGATTGTTCTGTAGTAGGTGGCGAATCAGAGTTGTTTTACCACTCCCTAAAAATCCGGTGATAACAGTGACGGGAATTTTGGTAGCCATTGTTTGAAAAGTGTTGAGTTTTGAGTTTTGAATTAATCATTCAGTACCAAGGCAGCTAGGGTGTATCTCTGTTTCTTTACAAGTGCCTTGTATACACGATTGACTATTCTAGGCTGAAAGCTGAAATTTAGGTGGATGGCGCGATCGCTCTAGAGCGATCGCATCTAAATTCTGGATGTCTTTCCCTGTAAGAATCTCATTATTAGATAAATATAAAAACTAAATGCTTTAACCCCTTGTGTAGCAGCTATTTCAAAAATAAGAGATGTTTTCCGTACTACCTTGACAGGCAATCGGCTGGCTCTTTTGGCGATGCGAGTCTATTAACAACAAATAAGATACAGTTATCGCCATCAGCCGGTGCAATGTGAATGGATAGCCCTTCACAAGCTTAAAGATAGTTGATGGTGAATACAGGTGGCTCTATATTAGCTCCAGCTTTTTCCCTCAGCATCAGTAAGCGATCGCTCCAATTCCAAATACTCGCTTTTAGCCGCTTGCCGCCTATGTTTCATCATCACCACTTCTCCTGCACCGCTGGTACAGAAGCGTCATTCAAGCCAATGATTTTTACTTGTTTACACGAAAAAATATTGAAAATTTGTATACATAGCTACTTATTTTTTTAGTTCAAAGAAAGATATTGAGGTCATTATTTTTACTTGTTTTGATGAGAAAATATTAATATTCATGCACATGAATACTCAATCCATTTATCTAAAGATATTATTGAAAAAATTCCTGACACTGGCACGTAGAGGTCAATAATTTATGGCTTACGAACGAGTCTCCAAACGCTCCTCTGGGAATTCTCACATCCATAAAAAAGATTCTCGCTGGACTACCCCTGCGATGCCAGTGCAAGCTAAACCAGTTTCTGCGTCGCCACAAGAGCAGGAACTACCAAGTTACACTCCACTACCCGCTAATTGGGCGACTAATAATAACTTGATGCGGAGTCTGTCAGGGGCAGGAGTAGTCCAGCGTCAGGAAGAGTCGGGCAAAGAGGAGCTAGAACCGATTCAAGCGAAGCTTACCATTGGTCAGCCCGGAGATCAATATGAGCAGGAAGCTGACCAAACGGCACAGCGAGTCGTAAATCAGATTAACGCACCAGTTTCCAAGCAATCATCTCAAGGTGAAACTCTCCAGCGCGAGGAGATGCCTGAAGAGGAAGAACTTCAGATGAAACCCGCATCCGGTACTCTCCAGCGCGAGGAGATGCCCGAAGAGGAAGAACTTCAGATGAAACCCGCATCCGGTACTCTCCAGCGTGAGGAGATGCCTGAAAATGAAGATGAAGAACTTCAGATGAAACCCGCATCTAGCACTCTCCAGCGCGAGGAAATGCCCGAAGATGAAGAACTTCAGATGCAGCGTAAATCAGATAGTGAACCAATGGCGGCTACGCCTGACTTAGAATCATCTATTCAACAGGCTAAAGGTGGGGGACAATCACTCTCGGACAATATCCGAGAACCGATGGAACAGGCATTTGGGGCTGACTTCAGTGGCGTCAAGGTTCATACAGATGCTCAGTCTGACCAGATGAATCAATCCATTCAGGCGAAGGCATTTACAACGGGGCAGGATGTCTTCTTTCGCCAGGGGGCATACGATCCGGGGAGTCGGGGAGGGCAGGAGTTGCTTGCTCATGAGTTGACTCATGTGGTGCAGCAGAATACGCAAAATGCCAAAATTCAGCGTGTGGAGCAAGGAAAGGGGAAGGAAGAAGCAGCAGAATGGGTGAAGAAAAATCCGAGACCAGAAGGTTTAACGCCTTATAACAGGAAGCAGAAAAGAGCAAAACAACCTAGCGATTCCGAACAAGACATAACCTTGACTAATCTGGGACGAACAGAAGGAACGAATGAGTTTCTAAAAACTCTACAAAATCCAGAAACGCTTAAAGCATATCAAGAACTTGAACAATTAACTGGGAAAGATATCCTCAAACAAGCAAGTATTTGGCCCGTAGGTAAAGGGACTTTTGGGACAGTGGTTCCCTATAAAAAATCAGGAAGTTCAGATAGCGATCCTGCCACTCATGTAATTAAGAAAGAAAACCTTGGTGAAAGAGATTATGATGAACGAAAAGCCGAACGTAAGCGAGCTATATATATCCCTTTAGTTGCTCATGAGTTGGGATTTACGCATATGCCGCTTTCTACATCAATGCCGCAAGAGAGCCAGATAGATAATAATAGACAGAACAAACAGAATAATGTCCTTTCTAATCTAGCACCAGGAAAAGATGGCAGCAAAAAGATGCGTGAAATAGCAGAAAGCTTTCCCGATTTTCAAGAAATAAATACAGCTTTTGAAAATTTTGTAAAAGAGAAGACAGGGAAATCTATAGCCAATATTTCAGAGGAAAAACAAAATCAACTCAAAAAAGAATTTGGATTTAATCAAAAAGCATCTGAAGCTTATGAAAAATTTACAAGCGAGAAAACTCAGGAGCTGGATGTAGATGAGCAGCAAATTCAGGATGTAGTCATCCTCGATATGCTGTTTCAGTATCAAGATGGTTCTTATACTCAATATATGTTTAATCAGGGTAATTTACAAAAAATTGATAATGATGATTATGGGATAGGAAAAGTAGATAGGAATAATACTGGAGTATATTCAAGCTCATTTCCCGTTGGATTACCTAACGCCAATAAACTTCTTACTGAGGATACTAAAAAACGCATTTTGGAAATGGATGGGGAACACTTAAAAAAAGTACTTAAGGCAGCTACGTACAAAGATAAATCTGACAATAAACCAAAAGATAAGCAAAAGCAACAGGTATTTGATGAAGCAAAAGCTTTACGTAACTTAGAAGATATTCAGTTTCTAATTAGGGAAGCAGAGCAATATGGTGGAATCTCCCTCCGAGAAGTATTTGACTTATACAATGCTAGAGATAAAGATGAGGTTCTCGATCCTGAAAGCAGCCAAGCAACAAAAGATAAATATAAGTCAAAAATAAGGCAACAAACAAGACAGGATTCAGACGAAAAAGTTGCACCTAGTCAGCTATACAATATTTTAGGTGTTGACTCCCCTACAAACCGACCAGATCTTTTTACAAACTATATTAATGTCCACGAAATTTTGGGAGAACGTGACAAAGAGCGTCAGGAGGAGCTAAAGAAGGAACGTGAAAAACAGGGCGATGCTCCAAGTATCATGGACAATCCAGAGTTTATAGAAGCTATCAAGAAACGCTCGACCCAACTTCGACCAGAGCGCCAAAAAATTGTTCAAGAACGGCAACAAATTGTTCGAGAACAGCAACAAGCTAAAAATTTGAAGGTTCTACAAAAGCTAATTAATGAACTACCTAGTAAATTTGAATCGTTAGAAAAGATTGAGGTAGATGAGCTTTTGAAATCAGCGCAAGAAATTAAAGATACAGAGCAAATCGAAGGTAGCAATCATAGATTTAGTCAGCTCAAGAACTGGAAAGCAAGACGCATTAAAGGCAAGGTTCGGGAACAAATCGCTACACCTATGGCAACTAACGGCTCTAATGTATCAGACAAGTTGTTAAATGAGGCAGAAAAGGAAATTTCAGTCATTAATCATGAAAGGATTAGAAGTAAGGCGATGTATCCCGTGCAGGTAGCCCGCTTTAAGCAACTTATTATAAATAATGAATTTACTCTCGAAAGGAGAACCAATTTCCTCAACAAATACCTCGACACAATCGTAAACAGTATTGATGCTATAGATTCAGTTCCTCTTGAAAAACTGAAAGCTTTTGGTAAGATTCTCTTAGAAGTAACGGCAAAATTAGAAGCTGATATATATGCCTTGAATAAGTTAATAGAGCAGATAGAAAAGATAGTGAATAATGTACTGGAACATAAAGAATACGCCAAAGTTTTTGGAAAAACTAATGTTTTCGAGGAGGGTATTGCTAATTTGAAAAATGTCATTGAGTCATATAAAAAAGTAGCTGAGCGGAGTTCTGAATTTTAGACTCAATCAAAAACCACGCTATATGTAGGGAATTTAGGCGACAATTTTCCTGAAAAAGCACTACTGTGGCATTAGTCTAAACTCCAGGGAGTTGGGTACTCTGAGAATATGAACCGTGTTCTTGACAAGAAAAGACCTTGCCTCAACTCCTCTACTCCTCCAAAAAAGATTAATCGCCTTCACTCCACATCATCCGGTAAGTCTTTATCGTCATCCCAACTTAATTCCAGAAAATATTGCGAGCGCTCACCTCCACAGAACAACAATTTAAGCAATAGCATAGTGCGATCGCTGATTTTGTAGGGTGCGTCTCAATGTACCCTACGAAATGCGATCGCGTTTACTTTGTTGAGGAATCAGCAGAGGATGCGATGGCTCCAGTTCTTGACTCTGCTGCTCCGTTTATCTTTGCTTACAGTTCCCCAAATCACAAATGCTTCTCTTATTGAACAGCTAATTCAACAAGCTACAACTGTCCAAAAAGCCAAAAACCACCCGCAAGCGGTAGCAATTTGGCGCAACGTAATTCTAACGCACCCTAGGCGATCGGTTATTAGAGCCTATCCGCAAAAGCAAAATAAGATAAAAAGTGTTTATAGCGGTTCTCAATTTGAGCGAAATACACTCGTAGGCGCGTTGTGAAGCTATGCGCCTACTCTAAGTTGTATTGGATGCCAGTAGTGAGAACCGCTATAAACCACAGATGAACGCAGATATTCACTTAAGCCAAGGACTTTTTGGATGAGTTATAAGCTACTGGCTAAAGATAAAGATGACTCACGCTTGCGCTTCGTGGTTCATAGTTCGCAAATAATTTTCTATCCCTCAATGAACTATGAACCGTCTTATTAAATCAGGTTGATTTGTGCCATCCTACTTGATTAAGCTTGTTGCCACATCTCTTGAATTTCACCTGGGAGATAGCTAGCAACTTCCTGAATTCGTTCCGAAGACAGCTCCTCTTTGGTTGCAGAAAATACGGCTTTAATAATTGTTTCTGCGTCTCTTCCGGGTAAGTTGCCCTCTTGCCTCAGTCGAACTAAAAAGTTCTCCGGCTTGATTTTTAGCTGGGGTCTTATCTTGCTTAAGAAACTGACAATTGGATTTGTGTCTTCCCACAAATCTTCCACTTCATCAGTTGCTGACTTGTCCAGTTCTTCTTCGACTCGCTCCACCGCTTCATTCGTCATTACGTCGCGCATGGTGCGGAAGACTACCTCAGTCGCATTTTTTGCCTCATCCAGATCGTTTAAGTTCCCCTTTGCCTTGACTTTCTCTAAAAATGCGTGATGTGATGCCATAATTCTCTGCAAACCCTAAAATTATCAAACTTGGTTAAATAAGCGCTCTCAAAATGGGAACACTCAAACTCTAGTTAATTTATAAAAGGAATTTAGTTCTTACGTCTCTCTGAAGAAGTAAATGATTTTACGTAACTTTTATCTGAATTTTCAGCCAATTAAATCGTTAGTTGCTGTATTATTAGCCATTTGATAGAGTAAAAAATATTACCTCCCAAGCGGGATGTGACTTTCTCGGTGTGTGGAAGCGCTGATACAACCGCTGCAATCTTGTAGATTTCTTAAAAGTCCATGCACTTTGTAATTCGGAAAATGAAACCTGTTCATCCCTCGCGTCCAAATCGCTTCATTTCTAGCAATTGGCGAATCGAGCAACTGCCTGGATTAAGTGCTGAAAATCAAGCTGGACTAATAGACTGTGGCATAAGAACCACTTTGCAACTACTCCAGCAAGCCAGTAGCCCAGTGCAAAGACAAGCCTTAGCTACCCAGTTACAGATTCATATTCAACACATCAATAAATGGGTGGCTTTGGCGGACTTGTCTCGCCTTCCGGGTGTGGGTTGCGAATATTGTGGGCTGTTGCTTCATGCCGGAATTGCTTCTTGCGCCCAACTCGCGCAAACGCCCGTTGAAAGGATACATCAACAAATTTTGCGGCTCCAAGTCGCCACTCTACAACGCCGGGATCTCTGTCCCACGCGGGGAGAAATCGCACAATGGATCGACCAAGCGCGTGCAGCTACGCGATCGCCTTCTTGCAGTCGCGTCTAAGAGACATTTCCTTTTACCGCGATGCCCGATAAAAGCTGACAATCCTGAAAGCTTGATGATAATGGCTTCACCATCACCTAGCCTCCAGGATTGTAGAAAATCGTGTGTTGTAGTCTAAGAGTCTTGAGGGAGCGTCAACTTATTATTCGGCAGTTGCGAGATCCGTGCTGCCGCGAGTGCGTTTGCGTGTCAGCGTGTTGAACAGCATCTGACCAATTGCCTTGATCAAGTTGCCATTTAATTCTTGGAACAGCTTCATATTCATGGCAAAAGCATCATTGGCTTCATCCACAATCTTGTCTGCTGTGGCATCATCAATGGGCAGATCGTTCATGGCTTGGCGATAGGTTGCCTTGAACGCCTTTTCATCGTCAATTTCTTGAAATTCGTAGAAAGCTGTCCCTTGCCCATCCGTGAGGTTCATCGCCCGTTGAGCAATGCCCTTGAGGATTTGACCGCCGGACAAGTCGCCAAGGTAGCGGGTATAGGAATGGGCAACTAACATTTCTGGGGCTGAAGTCGAGACTTCGCGGATGCGCTGGATGTATTCTTCAGCAGCAGGCGAGGCAGAGATTTGTTCGCGCCAGTTGGTGCCGTAGTAGTAAGCGAGGTCTTGTTCTAGGCTCTTTTTCCGGTTTAGCTGGGGAAAATAAATCTTAGACAGAATGGGGTGTTGCCGGTGCCCTTCCATCTCTTCTTCCATTGCGGAATAGACGAAGTAGAGGTTCTTTACCAAATTCCGGTAAGAGTTCTTCTCAACAACGCCTTTTAAAAAGCACTTGACAAAACCAACGTTTTCCGCCATTGTGTGGGATTTTTTGGTTCCCTCACGCAATTTGGTTGCTAAATTGCTGCTCATGCTAAATTTCTTATCCCTAAAGTCTACGGAGGAGCGTACCGATCTTTTCCACGGCTTGAAAACCGCTAAAACGTTAGATTAGACTGATTTGCTGAGAATTTTCATTAAGAATTTTGAACATCGGCAGCTCTTGAGGCTAAGTCGCGGGGAAGCAAGGCAGCGACGATTTGGAATTCTAGATCGGGCTAAAACGTCGCTACAAAGCAGCCGCTAGGCTCTCCGTAAACATTTTATAATTTCTCATTTTCTGGAGATTAGGGAAATCAACCCACTAAAAAGGGCGGGTTTCCCCGCCCTGAAAGGCTAATCGATGCCTCATCGTCACCCACATTTAAAAGCTTGAATGCCAAAGCTTGAAACGATGGAATTAAGGTAGATACATCTGTATTGAAACAAGGCTTTGATAGATATCTAGAAAAATCCGCTTCAGTTAGGGGAGTGTCAAGTCCTACTGTGCTGTCTGACTAGAACCAAGACTTGCTTGAATATCCGGAGGCAGAATTACTTTGTCAACAACGTGGATGACGCCGTTGCTGGCTGGAATATTCGGCTGGATCACCTTGGCGTTGTTTATGGTGATTTCGCTGCTGGCACTATCAACCTTAACGGTAACGGGGGTACCTTCAACGGTTTTCACTTCGCCGGATTTTAGTTCGGTGGAAGAAATTTTACCTGGCACCACATGGTAGCTCAGAAGCTTGACTAGAGTTTGTTTGTTTGCTGGTTGCAGGAGTTTGTCCACAGTACCGGCTGGTAAGGCGGCAAAAGCGGCATCAGTCGGTGCAAATACCGTGTATGGCTTGTCTCCAGTTAATTGGTCAGTCAAGCCTGCTGCTTGCACTGCTTTGGTGAGAGTGGTGAAGGAACCATTGCTGGCTGCTGTTTGTGCCAGTTCTCCCAGGTTTTTGTCTTCGGTTGCCGCACCATTGGCTTCAGCACCAGGGGAGGCAGTAGGAGAAACTTCAGCACTGGGTGAGGTAGTAGTTGCAGGAGCTTCAGCAACTGGTGATTCGGTTGTTGCGGTCGAATCGCTCGCCGGAGCTTGGTTCGCTGTGTTTGCACCAGGCTGACCGCCGCAAGCAGAGAGAACGACCAGGCTACCAACACCGATGACGCTGAACAACAGTTTTCCTAAACTTTTCATGAATGGCCTTTTGGTAAAGATAAATTACAGAGCTATTCACAAAAGTTAATAATAAATTGGTCAAGAGCTTCTCAGCCTATGGAGGTATTTAGAGATGCGATCGCGTCTCTCTAAGGAAAGGTGTTACCAAGCTAATGCCAGCCCATCGGCGCGGGGTTCGGAAGCGGCAACCAGTACCCCGCCTTGCCGCAAGATGATCTGACCTTTGCCAAACATTCCCGGCTCTGCGCTGATTTGGATATCATGACCCCGTTCAGCGAGCGCTAAAGCGATATTCCGGGGTACCATCTGTTCTAAAAGCACTGTCTTACCAGCAACAAACCGCCACCTCGGTGCATCCAGCGCTGTTTGGGGATTCATCCCATAGTCTAGGAGGTTGACAACGACTTGCAGATGTCCCTGGGGTTGCATGGGTGCCCCCATGACGCCAAATGGCCCCAAGGGTTGATTGTCTTGCGTCAGAAAGCCGGGAATAATCGTGTGAAAAGGGCGTTTCGCGGCTCCCACTTGATTTGGGTGTCCCGGAGTTAGGGTGAATCCCGATGCCCGGTTTTGCAGAGCGATGCCCGTATCGGGAACCAGAATGCCGCTGCCAAAACCACTGTAGTTAGATTGGATGAAAGATACCATCAGTTCGCTGTCAGCCGCTGCGAGATAGACGGTGCCTCCCTTGGGCAACCCAGGCTGAGCGATCGCAGCTTCTTTTCCAATCAAACAGCGTCGTTCGTCAGCATAAGCTTTGTTTAGCAGGTGTTCTAGGGGCACCTCCATAAACCGAGGATCGCCAATATATTGATGTAAATCTGCAAAAGCCAGCTTCATCGCCTCAATTTGCAGATGGTAGCTAGAAACGGATTCGCGGGGGTAATCGGGTAGGGGATAACCTTCGAGAATATTCAAAGCCATTAGCGTTGCGATGCCTTGAGTATTGGGAGGAATTTCCCAGACGGTAATGTCCCGGTAGTTAGTGAAAATCGGCTGCACCCAGTCGCAGGAGTGGGTTGCCAAGTCAGATGCTGTCAAAATACCGCCGGTTTTAGCGGCAAAGTTAGCGATTTTTTCAGCAATTTCCCCTCGATAAAAGCTTTCCCCTTCAGTTTGAGCGATCGCTCTTAGGGTTTTGGCATGAAGCGGACTCCGCCAAATTTCCCCGGCGGCGGGTGCCCGATTTTCTGGAAAAAATACTTCTTTAAATGGCTGAAACTCTGGTGCAATCAGCGGCAAATAGATTGCCTCGGCTCGCTTCCACGCCCGTGCCGTCTCCGGTGACACGGGAAAACCTTCTTCAGCGTATCGAATCGCCGGGACAAATAGCTGCTCAAACGGTAGCTTTCCCCAACGCTTCCATAATTTTTGCCATCCCGACACCGCACCCGGTACGGTGACAGTCAGCCAACCCAAATCGGGAAATTGCTGCATCCCAGCAAAAGCGTCTAGATTGAGATGGTAGGGACTTTTCCCCGAAGCATTCAATCCGTGCAATTGCCCATCCCAAACTAAAGCGAAAGCGTCTGCACCGATGCCGTTGGAGGTGGGTTCTACGACAGTCAGCGCGATCGCCATCGCGATCGCGGCATCCACCGCATTTCCCCCAGCCATCAGCATTTCCATCCCAGCCAAAGCCGCCAGAGGTTGGCTAGTTGCCACAGCACCTCGTTGCCCCATCACCACTCGTCGGGCACTAAAGTAGGGATAATCGGTTAAATTTTCTGGCGGCATTGTATTTTTAAACCGGGCAATTTATAGCTGGATTAAAGCGGGAAACTCTGTACCAAAGTCGTCTGTACTGCCCCCTGTTCAGCCGGTTCGATCGTATTCATTAGAATAACCGCACTGCGTCCATTTGGGGCTAAGCGCACTTCTCTGAGCGCATATTTCATCGTATTATCGCGGTATGTATTCAGGCTGCTCAAGGTACGTCTCCGATTGTTGTAAATAATCTCAAGTTGGAGGGCAGCACGATCTGTATCCGCATTTCCTCCATACGCAACTGATGGGATATATTTTTGCCGCATTAATACCTGTAGAGGGTCTTTCTTATTCTTCACTAAAAAGGTATAAACTTCACTTCCATCTGGGTTGGTGACGCGAGAAAGAGCAGGCAGTCTTCTTCCTGCCGCTGGACGATTTAATTTTAGTTTGTACCGAATTACCGCAGTTTTTTTGAGTAATTCTGTTTCAGCGGCTTGAGTCGTTGGGTTTGAAGATTCCTGAGTATTTTCTGTTTCTATACAGCCATATTCAACGCAAGAATTTGTAGGTGAATTTACGATTTGCAATTGTGCTTTAGGCGTTTCCGTAATGGGGTTTCGATAACTTTCTAGATAAATATAGTGACGGCTATCGGTTGAGAAACCCGATAGTCTACGACTGGTTTTGAAAATTTCTGCGAGTGCGTCTGAAGATATGAAAATCGTCGCAAGCGCAACAAAACTCAGTGAAATTACGGGTAAACTTTTCATGGCAATCTTATTCTTTTGAATGCAGAGATTATTTGATTTTAAATTTTTACTTGAGGATTGACAATTTCTTTTAAATTAGCGAAACACTCAGTTCCTGCTAAACTGTTACCCGCTCAGCCTAGAAGCTTCTGCACCCTAAAATTCCTTAGAGTCAACTGTAATAGATATTTCCTGGGAGGGATGCTTTTTAGTATTTTTGCTTAATAAAGCTAGGAGTTTAGAGTCAGCAAGCAAACCCCACATTGGCAACAACAAAAGCATCCTCTCTAACCCCCTATTTAAAAAAACAGCGATAGAATATCATCCGTTAGCTCTAAACACTCAAGAAAATTTCAGCATGAACTTTTTTACCTACCTGTTGCACTTAGCCGGATCGGGTGCTGGGGCTTACATTGGTGCCCGCCAAATCCGCGATCCTTTAACGCGCCCAAACGTCCTCGCCGGGTTCCAACTGGCAGAATCTGGTTCAGTTCCATTTCTGCAAGCCTTGAGCGATCGCGCCGCTGCTGAAGGCGATACGTGGCTAGCTGAAAAACTTGCCCGCCACGCCTCTGATGAAAAGCGTCACGGTCAAATTTTTGCCCAAGCGCTGAAGCGGCTGAATAAGGAAGTCATTGACTTCAAGAAAGCCGCTGAAGCCAAGCCAGAGGGTAAGCCGGATGAACGCCGCCGCAGTCCCTTTTTTGAAGCTTACTTTGAAGGATACTCCCAAGAAAGCTTGAAACCGCAGAATATTGACTGGGTGGTGTTCATGGCTAGTACGTATATCCTAGAACTGGATGCCAGCAAAGACTTCGTTCGCATGGCTAATGTGTTACCAGAGGATGAACCGAACAGCGCTAGCTTGAAAAAGGGACTCCTCAGTATCGCCCACGACGAAACCGGACACGCCGCTTATCTTTTAGAAGCGCTAAAGCGTCGCCTCCCAGATGCAGCGGTAGAAGAGATGGTGGATGCGTGGCGGACTCGCAAGGTGAATGCTTTGTTGGCAATGGTGACAAATCTGATGCAGAAAAGCGGACAGATGCCTTCTCTGGTTCAGGATGGCGTTCCCACAGAAATGTCTGAGGAAGCAGAACTAGCGGTAGCTTAACCTATTTTCTCGTTCGCTGATTTCCTATAGGGCTTTCGCATTTAGGCGAACATTTCTGTCACACACCCTGATTTTGAACCCGAAGGCTTCGCCCTCAATCTAGCCGTGGGAAGGGCGAAGCCTTCAGAGCAACTATTGTTACAGCAAGCGTTTTTTCGCTGGAATGCGAAAGCCCCTACAATCATCAGGATGCTGTAGCGCGGTCGATTTGGGCAACTTCTCGATCTGACAGCTTGACATCGACAGCACGCACAGAGTCTTCAATGCTGGAAACTTTACTTGCGCCGGGAATAGGCACAATGGCTGGAGATTTTGCCCGCAGCCATGCTAGGACAATATTGTAGACAGAAACGCTTTTTTCTTGGGCAAGTTGCGCGATCGCATCAATATCTTCCAGTTTGCCCACGCGACGGCTACCACCCAACGGACTCCAAGGTAAAAACGTTAGTTGTTCCTTTTCGCAATACTCCAGCACTCCGTCCTCTTCCGGCTGACGATTCCAAGGATTGTACTGATTTTGTACAGAGACAATCTCAACCACATCACGGGCGCGTTTAATTTGCTCTACTGAAAAGTTAGAGACGCCGACAAACCGGATCATCCCTTGTTCTACAGCTTCTTTGGCTGGTTTGAGCGACTCTTCAATCGTGTAATCTGTATCGGGTGCGTGGTATTGCCAAATATCTATCGGCTTTCCCCCCAAAGTCTCAAAGCTGATCCGAATTGTCTCCCGCAGATGCTTGGGGTTGCCGTTGCGCGTCCAGCTACCGTTAGGGCGCATCAGTCCGCCCTTAGTGGCAACCAGAACATTACTCTTATCACCTGAATAAGAGGAAAGCGCCTTACTAATTAAGCCTTCGTTGTGGTGCTTATCTGATTCATCTTTGCAGTAGGAATCAGCGGTATCAATCAGCGTCACGCCCAAATCGAGGGCGCGATGGATGACTTTGATGGATTCTGATTCTGGGGGTCTGCTACTTAAAGACATCGGCATTCCACCCAGTGCGATCGCGCTGATTTTGACACCTGTATGTCCGAGTTCTTTCGTTTCCATTGTTTGATTTTGCTTTCGTCTTCTACCCCTTCAATTGATTGAAGATTGCCGGATGGAAATCGTCTGTCTGACGGTTAGTTCTCAACAAGCGATCGCAAATTCTGTTGGTCAACACCTTGCAAGGACACAGCATTAGCGTGTCCATACGTCTAAAAGGGCAATTCTAACTCGACGCACTCGTATAAAATCGCAGTGCAAACCGCCAGAAAACCCGCGAAGCGAATAATAGCGCCAACGCCAGAATTCCCGCACTCACTATCCAACCCACCTCGACGCGCCCCAGCATCGCCTCCGCTGGGATAGTCGTTAAAAACGCTACTGGCACTATGAAAGTAAAGAAAAAACGGTAAGCAGCGGGATAAGCAACCATTGGGTATCGCCCAGCTTCTAAAAAGCCTCTGAGTACCTCAGTGACGTTGTAGATTTTCACAAACCAGATGCTAGTCGCCCCCAGCATAAACCACAGGCTGTACAGAATTGCGAAACCGAATAGTAGCGGTATCGTACTTAAGAAATAGTCGCTGATTCTCAAACCCAACCGCGCCCCAGCATAGCCAATCAGCACCCCTCCAAAGACTAAATCTGGCAGTCCCCAAGGAGAAAAGGCGCGGGTAGAAAGCCAAAATTGGCTGCTGATTGGCTTCAGCAGCACAAAGTCTAATGTCCCTTGCTGAACCTGATCGACAATCCGGTTTAAATTAGGCACCAAAAAGCTATTAGAAAAGCCTTGCAGGATCGTAAAAACTCCCAACACAACCAAAGCTTCCTCCCATTTCCACCCTTCAAAGGTGTAACCATTGCGGTAAAACAAGGACAACCCAAACATACTACCGGCTAAGTTTCCCAAACTACTGAGTGCTGCTAGAACAAAATTAACCCGGTATTCAAGTTCGGCAGCGATCGCTGTACTCCAAAATAGCTTTAGTACCCGTAGATATCGTTGCATCTTCTCAAGGTTGCAAGGTGTGCCAATTTGAAAGTAACGCGATTTAGTCCTAGCAAGACTGCGAGAGCGATCGCGTCTTTAAATCCCACTTTTCTGACGCGGATCGTCGCTGGGAGGATGCCAGCCGCCTTGCACCCAAAACCGACGAGATTTCTGAATAAAACCATCATTATGAAACTCATCATTAAAATCAAGTCGATTGCAAGTAGCTCTACCTGTAGGGGTCATCCCTAAAATCTTGATACCGTCTGCTGTCCAGATAAAATGCTCTATCCACTGTTGCTGACGAGGATTAAATAAGGAGATTTCTTCTTGAGTCGCCGGGTCAATTCCAACTACAAAATTATAACGACGCTCATTACAGCGACGGCAAGCTAAAGCTAAATTTTCAATCTCATCAGACCCTCCCAAAGACTGCGGGAACAAATGCTCTATGGTGAGTAGAGATGTACTCAAAAATTCAGGAGAATGGCAATACTCGCACAAATATTTTGCTCGTTGCCGTACCAACTGCTGGAGCTTATTTGAAATCGTCACGGTTGAGCAGCAATTTGGGCGTTGATGTAGGTAAAAATCATGTCTAATTCTCCTATACCCTCCAGTTCAGCAGCTTCTTCTGGCGTGAGAAAATCAGCCTTTTTTTTCTCCAAAAGTTCTTCCATCCGGGACTGGAGTTCTTCTGTGAACTTGAAAAGATTCATATTCTTTACTTTTTCAACTCGGATGCCAGTCGTTAGCCAAGAAGAGGGTCTAATTACTACTGGGGTCATGGCATTCTCACAGTCGATTTAGTTCTAGTGTACTATTAAGCGCGATCGCGCCTTCACACTTCATATCTATGAGCGATGAATAGTTAGGGATGCGATCGCTGTACTCCAAAATAGCTTTAGTACCCATAGATATCGTTGCATCTTCTCAAGGTTGCAAGGTGTGCCAATTTGAAAGTAACGCGATTTGCGGATAGCAACACGGCGAAAGCGATCGCACTCTTCCCCTCTTTCTTCCTACGCCCCCATCCCCGAATATTGTTTCAATCCCCGCCGCCACATCCAACGATTCCAGACAAAAAACAGCAAACACCAACCGAACATTGCCAACAAACCCCGCCCTAAATCCACTGGCAACCCTACCAACAAGGCCGCCGGGAAATGCACCAGATAGGGAAATGGCGTCCACAGCACCACCTCACGCACCGCTGGCGGAAAAACTTCTAGAGGTGCCACAACGCCAGAAAGAAACAGATACAGCAGAAACCAGAATTGTTCGATGGCGCTAGCGCGTTCCGTCCAAAAAGCGAACAGAGCAAACGTGTATTGGATGAGAAAGCGGAGAGTGAAGGCGATCGCTAACACCCCGAAAAATAATAAAATTGTCCCCACACTCGGCAACCAAAGAGCCTTCGGGTAGAGAGTGAAAAACAAGATTATCAACCCCGCAATGAACGGTAAACGGGCAAGGCGTTCGGAAAGATGAGAAGCGACATGATGCCACACCGGGTCTAAGGGTTGCAGCAGTCGAGAAGACAACGTCCCTTGTACCACCTGCTTCTCAAATTCCCAAATCACCCAAACAACCGTAAACTGCCTAACCAGAAAAGCTGCAATGAAATAGCGGGCAAAATCTACTGGCGACAGTCCAAATTGTCCACCTTGCGATGCTGCTTCCATCCAAATCCCCATCAAGATGAAGGGCACAGAACCTGATAACGCCCACAAAAATAACTCTGCCCGATACTCCACCATATGAGCGTAATAAGCTATCAGCAAAGTTTTGGCGGTTCTAATTGCTGAACTCATACAACGACTCCCGCCCGAAACACCTGACCAATGACTTCTTCAATCGGCGGGTCAGTCACTGCCAAATCCAATACATCCATTTCTGCCAAAATTTTAGCGACTGTGCGTGTCAGTGCCTCCCGCCGCACCAGCAATCGCACTACTTGACCTTCTACCGCTTTGATTTCACCATAAGACTTTAAAGATGCCAAACTTCCCCTTTCTACATCATCTTTCGGTAGCGGATGCGCCAACTCTACTTTCACCTCGCGGTAGGGGGCAAAGCGGTCTAGAAGTCCATCCAAACTACCATCATAAATTAGCTGACCTTGATGAATCAGTAGCACCCGCTGACACAAAGCCGTGATGTCTGCCATGTAGTGGCTGGTTAAGAGAATCGTCGCTCCATAGAGCTGATTGTACTCCCGCAAAAATTCCCGCACCCCCACCTGAGCATTGATATCCAGCCCCAGCGTCGGCTCATCCAAAAATAGTACCTTGGGCTGGTGGAGGAGGGCGGCTAACAACTCAGCCTTCATCCGTTCCCCCAAAGAAAGCTTTCGCACCGGCTGATTCAGCTTGCCTTGCAATGAAAGCATCTCAGTCAGCTCCCCCACCATCCGCCGAAACTCTTTGTCGGAGATGTTATAAACAGCGGCGTTTATCCTCAGCGAGTCCATCGCTGGCAAGTCCCAGAGCAACTGCTGCTTTTGCCCCATCACTAGCGTAATTTGTTTTAAAAAGGACGCCTGACGCTGGAAAGGAACCTGTCCCGCCACTCTTACATTCCCTGCGGAGGGATGGATTAACCCCGTGAGCATCTTCAGAGTCGTCGTTTTTCCCGCGCCATTGGCACCTAAAAACCCCACGACTTCCCCCGGTTCAATCTCGAAGGAGACATCTTGAACCGCCTTTACCTCGCGGTAGGTGCGGCGCAGAAAGTGCTGTAATGTCCCCTTAAGTCCGGGTTCTTTAACCGCCACTGGGTAGACTTTGCTCAGTTTCTCAGCCGAGACAATAGGCATTGCAATTAGCTTTTTCTATAAATCTAACTTGATACTCTAAAAAGCGGCTGGATGTCCCTATCCAATGGCAAGACTTAAACAGGTATCCTAGATTACTCTCGATTCCAGATCGAGCTTTTCCAATCTCAAGGTATTTACGTTTTTGTCTATCTACGCCATAAACAGCAATGGGCAGTTTGCCGATGGTTGGGGGTTTCAGATGGATGATATCAACGAAATAGGGCAGAGGTATCCCCTGCCCTAGATAGCGCCGCCTCTCGTTAACTTACGGACTATGCATAAACTCGACCGTTGAGATAATAGTCTCGCGTACCCTTGGCGTTGATAGCTTCTCCCAACCGATTTAAAGCATGGACGTAAGCTGCTGTTCGCATCGAAATCGCTAGTTCCTGAGATATCGACCAAATTTTCTCAGTTTCTTCGACCATTTTTTCCATTAAGCGTTGATTGACTTCTTTGAGCGTCCAATAAAGTCCGCTGCGATTTTGTACCCATTCAAAGTAGCTGACTGTAACACCGCCCGCATTAACTAAAATATCGGGAAAGACGTAAATTCCTCGTTCTTCCAAAATTCTGTCAGCCGCCGAACTAACTGGACCGTTGGCGACTTCAAAAATATATCTTGCTTTGATATCTTTGACATTCGCCTCATTAATTTGATTTTCTAAGGCGGCGGGAATCAAGACATCCACATCTAAAGCTAAAAGTTCCTCGTTGCTGATGACTTCGTGTTCATCCATGTGGCAAACGGTGTCTTGGCAGTAGAGGGCTTTAATACCTTTGCTGGAGACTTTATATTGCCGAATACTGGGAATATCTAAACCTTTTTTGGAATAGACACCACCTTGGGAATCGCTAACCGCAACAACTTTATATCCGGCTTTGTAGAGTAATTCTGCTATCTCTGCACCAGCATTCCCAAATCCTTGAACGGCTACGGTTGTCTCTTGAGGGAGTCGATCGACTTTGCTCATGATACTTTCAATCACAAAGAAAGCACCCATAGCGGTAGCAGTATCTCTGCCTAAACTACCCCCCATTGTTAACGGTTTGCCGGTGACAACGGCTGGAGTAATTTGACGGCGGATGATACTGTATTGATCCATCATCCAACCCATAATCATGGGATTGGTGTATACGTCGGGTGCTGGAATATCCACGTCAGGGCCAATAAAGTCTGCGATCGCATCCACATAACCCCGACTCAACCGTTCTAACTCCATCTTCGAGAGTTCTTTCGGATTCAGCGTAATTCCCCCTTTCGCTCCGCCAAACGGTAAATTTAATACCGCACACTTAAAAGTCATCCAAAAGGCTAAGGATTGCACTTCATCCATTGAAACATTGGGGTGATAGCGTACCCCTCCTTTAGTCGGCCCTCTGGTATCATCGTAACGGACACGATAGCCCTGAAAAATCCTCAAAGTGCCGTTATCCATCCGGACAGGAATTGAAACGGCTAAACTGGCTTTTGGATATTTTAAGTGTTCGGCTGCATCGTCGGAAATAGAAACAAATTTTAGGGCTTGTTCTAATCTTTGGCTAGCATCAGCAAATAATGAGTCTGACATCCCACGATTCCTCCTGTTGCACGATCAAGCTGGTATGCAAATACAAATTTCACTTTAAGAAAAGCAGAATGGTGCAAATTAAGCTAATTCTTGAGGATTGGAAGTGAAAAAGTTAACTGGTATGCAGCATAACCAATTACCCATTACAAACCCTACAAGTAATGTTTAATTACACCACCTGTTTCAGTAGATTCTCGCAATAGAAAACGATTGCTTTGGCTAGGGTTCTTAATTAAGTAGGCAAAAACCGAACCCTCTCTAAACCTATTTTTCAATCGGTAACTTTGCGAGTTGCTCATTGTCGAGTTTCTCAGCAAAGTGAGGATTTTTGGTTTATTGTTACCGACTTAATAAGTGTGCGCGTCGCACGTATTGCAATTAATTTTCTTTCTTGGAAGACGCTTAACTTTCCCTACCAACATTAAAACACAAAAAAAACTGTATTATATGTAACATTTTAAGAATAAGCGACACAATTCCGGTTTAAGTGGAGTTTGGGACAGCGGATGAGGGGGGATGACCCATCAGCGCGATCGCTGTTTATGAAATATCTTGGAAATTAGTGGCAAGCTCTCTAAAGCAGTGTGAAACTGTAAACAGAGGAAATAATTCTCGTCTGCCCTGATGTCAAGCAATCAGTTCTTGTGTCGGCTGAATTCTTATGATTGAAATCTTAGCCGCACTCTCTGCATCTGCGGCGGCAGGAATGAGAGTAGCTCTTCCCTTGCTGGTAATTGGTCTATTGCATAGTACCAATCTCTGGTCAAGCGTGCCCCTATTGTCGCGCTTTCCTCCTCCTGTCGTTTTAGGAGTGCTAACCAGCTGGTCGTTATTTGAGCTGTTCGCCTCGAAAAAGCTGTTGGGTCAGCGCGTACTGCAACTGATCCAGCTACTTTTCAGCCCAATTGTCGGAGCGATTATGGGCGTTGCCGTTGCCCAAATTGCTGGCGCTACCACTGGCCTTCTCTGGATAGTTGCTGTGGTGGGCAGCTTATTAGCGTTCGTCCTCCAGCTAGTTCAGGTCGGCTGGTTCTACCGCTTGCGGCGTTTACCGCTGTGGGTCGTCTTTTTGCAAGATGTTCTGTGCGTTGTCTTGGTCGTCTTCGCTTTCGATGCGCCCAAACATGGAGGACTCATCGCCTTACTCTTGTTGTGGCTAGCTATTCGCAGCTCCAAGGAATGGTATCGCTGGTATCGAGGACAAAAACGCTCTAGGGGACACTATCAGCAACCCGACTAAAGGAAAGCAAAAGTAAAAAGGCAAAAGAAAGGATTGTTTGTTTTTAGTTTGGCTTTTTTACTTTTTTGTTTTATTTTTAGTTTTTACATTAGTCCGACAAAGTGTAGAGGGCCGCGACCGCTAATTAACTCGATTACTAAGGCAAGAAAGCCAAGCATTGCCAGCCGTCCGTTCCAGACTTCTGCTGCTGTGGTCATGCCCCACTCCCAGCGCTCTTGGGGATACATTTTGACTTTCTTCTTGAGCTGCGTGACTTGGGATAGCTTCAAGCTGGGGGCGTCGAGAGCATCAACCACCAAAGTCGCCATTGCTTCAATAAAGCGGGGATGAGTATCTAGTGCTGGCACGCGGCGGAAGTCGTGGATGCCAGATTCTTCTGCCAGTTCGCGGTACTCAATGTCAATTTCTTGTAGGGTTTCGATATGCTCGGAGACAAAGCTAATCGGTACAACCAACAAATTTTCGACTCCCTTGGCTCCCAGTTCTTTTAGAGCGTCTTCGGTATAGGGTTTAAGCCACTCGACTGGCCCGACTCGACTTTGATAAGCCAAGGTGTGGGAATTGGGTCGATTGAGGGTCTGCATAATTAGAGCGGTGCAGTCCTCAATTTCTCTTTGATAGGGATCTCCGGCTTCTTCAACGTAGCTGACAGGAACACCGTGGGCGCTAAAAAAGAGATGAACTTGGTCGGGATTGGGAAATTGGTCCAGTTCTTGGGTAATCAACTCAGCCATTGCTTGTAGGTAGCTGGGTTGGTGATACCAGGAGGGAATGACGGTGTATTCGATTCGGCTCAGTGCTGGGTCTTCCTGCCACAGTCTTTCTAAAAGGCGGAAGCTGGAACCGCTGGTGCTGATGGAAAATTGAGGATAGAGGGGCAGAATTACCAGGTGTTCTATGGCGTCGCGTTTGATGCGAGCGATCGCTTCTTCTGTAAAGGGATACCAGTAACGCATCCCGATGTAAATATTCGCTTCTTGTCCTTGTTGCTGCAATTTTGCCTGAAGCGCTTCTGCTTGGGCTTCTGTAATCCGCCGCAGTGGGGAGCCGCCCCCGATTTCCCGATAGTTTTCTTGCGATTTTTTGGTTCTTAAGGTGGAAATCAGCCACGCTAAGGGTTTCTGTAGCCCAGAAAAGGGTATGCGAATAATCTCTGGGTCGGAAAACAGATTAAACAGAAAAGGCCCAACATCCTCTAAATCATCCGGCCCACCCAGATTTAGTAGCAAAACTCCTACACGACCCATAGCGGTTACAGTTTCCAAATCTTTCATTTTCGTTACTGATTTTAACAATAATATTCTTTTAAAGGTTCGGGTCTGCAATAAGAGATACAGATTTTAACTACGGGTAGAGTAGTGGCTACTATTTTAAGTACTTGGAGTTATCAACACCAATGGCTGTATGATGCGATCGCTCGTTTAGCTGCTGTGAGTGTAGGCGGGGAAGCAAGATTTCGTCAACTACCTTTGCAAGGGTTAACGATCGATTCAGAAACGTGCTGCTATGCATGAAATGGAACCCGATCGATTGCGGCAAATTCTCCAAGAAGTTTACCGGGTACTAAAACCGGGAGGTATCTTTGCCTTGGTCGATTTTCATCGTCCCACAAATCCGCTATTTTGGCCTCCAAGCTCCCTATTTTTGTGGCTGTTTGAAACAGAAACCGTTTGGCAGCTGTTAAAGACGGATTTGGCTGGGTTGTTGCAGGAGATTGGGTTTAATCTGGTGGAAGAACCGACTCTCCATGCAGGTGGAAGTTTGCAGGTGATTCACGCCCAGAAATAAACCACTCCAGAACGCACCAGAAACAGAGCCAGGGGGAAGCAGCGCCTCTACTCTGCATTCCCAGATACACGAATTAGCTGCAAATGAGACGCCTTCTCTTGCCTCACAAGCAGCTACTCGCACCCGAAAATCAAGGAAATATATCACGATGAAAAGCGAAACAATTGAGCTATTATCAAGCCGAGAGTTAGATAAAATGCGTCAGGCTGGACGCTTGGCGGCTGAACTCCTCAACCATCTAGAACCGATGGTCAAGCCAGGAGTCAGTACCCTAGAAATCAACGATGAAGCCGAACGCTGGACTTTGGCTCACAAAGCGAAAAGCGCCCCGCTGGGCTACAAGGGATTTCCCAAGTCTCTTTGCACCAGTATCAACGAAGTGGTCTGTCACGGCATCCCCAGCGCTAAACAGGTTCTCAAAGAAGGAGACATCATTAACATTGATGTGACGCCGCTGGTGGATGGCTACCACGGCGATACCTCTAAGACGTTTTTTGTCGGGAAGCCCTCACCCATCGCGAAAAAGTTGGTTGAGGTGACGCTGGAGTGCCTAAACAGAGGAATTGCTGAAGTCAAGCCGGGGGCGCGGATTGGCGATATTGGGGCAGCGATTCAACAGTACGCTGAAGGAGAAGGTTTTTCTGTGGTGCGGAACTTCGCGGGACACGGTGTTCACCGCATTTTCCATACTGCACCAGAGATCCTCCATTATGGTAGACGCGGAACCGGGAAGCGTCTGAGACCGGGCATGGTTTTTACGATTGAACCGATGATTAATGAGGGAACTTGGGAAGTCGAGCTTCTCGACGATGGGTGGACAGCTGTCACACTCGATCGCAAGCTCTCCGCTCAGTTTGAGCATACGGTGGCTGTTACTGAGTCAGGCGTCGAAATCCTTACCCAAGCTTAAGATTAGGGGTTCCCCAATCAAAGGTTGCTTTGTCGGTATCGAGAAATTGCTGGGAATTTATCAGGAGCGTAGATGCACCAGGTTTTGGTTAAAAAATCTAAAATTGTTTGGCTTCTACCCAATTCTTCGCCGCAGTACCTTTGGGAGGATAAATTCATGGAAATCCCTGAGGTGAAAGCATCCCCCGGCTTATAGCCGTGGGGAGTTTCAACGGCGTTGTTTTTGTAATTCAGCAACTTGTGCTTCTAGTTTGTTGATACGCTGCTTGAGTTCGATTACCAGAGTGGCTAGGCGGTCAAACATGGGGTCTGCTGAGGCTGGTCGATTGCCTCTAGGGGCGATAGGAGGCGCTGGTTTCGTTGAGCCGGTTCTTCCAGAGGGGGACTGGTTCTGTCCTTGTAACTGCGACTGTAGCTGATTTATTTGCGATCGCAATTGATAAGTTTCGGATTCCAATCTAGAAATCCGCGATTCTAAGTAAGATGACTCTTGCGCCAGTGTTTGTTTGGGCAGCAAGGCGATTCCCAACATGATGGCAAGGCAAAACAACTCCATTTTTCTGAACATACATTATCGATCCTCCTAGGGAGGACAATGCGTGTGTTGGTAATTTCATGGGGCACTCAGCGATCGCTTTCACCAAGCGATCGCCCTAAATTAAATCAGAACAAGCAGGCTGTGTGGGTGTATCGATTGATTCAGGCGCTTGGACTTTCGTCTTTCTAATTTTTGATTTTTTGCTTTGCGTCCAGCTACAGATATCACGCGCTAGCTGTTTCCCATTGACTGCACAGTTAGAAGCTTTTTTGGTAAACTCTTCTACCGATGTAGTCGGGTCGCTCGGTCGAGATTTCACAAGACCATGAGCGCATTCATTCCGGTCGTAGCTCCAGAGCCTCACAGCATCAATCAAATCTTCCCTAGTTTTATACGGAACTTTCTCATCCCGCCTTTTCCATTCCTGAATCAATCTTCCTAGGAAAGTTTCTTTATTTGTAAACTGATGAGTTTCTCCGGCTTCTTTCAGTCTAACAACTAAGTAACTGAGAAGCCGATCTGAAATGATGCTTTCCGCAATCATAATTGATTCCACGAAAACACTTTCTTCAGAAAGTGCTAGTAAATGTTAATTAAGTTGTTTTCGCTTTCCCCGTTCGGCGATTCTGCGTCAAGCGCTGGAGCATCAATCGGCTCAGGACTACATAAATCATACCTTCGTGATTTTCAGGCAATCTTTCAGAGCCGCGAGTCAGGATTCTTATCTCTTGGCGCACCGCTGCTTCCTATCTATTTACAAACAGTCTCTTAAACATAGCCAGCGCTAGCCCTAACCTTCACAGGAACTTTATCTTATCCTCTATCTAAAGACGTATCCTTTAAGGCGGTAAGCCCTCGTACTGTATGCTTTAGGAATTAAAAAATTCAGTGTATACAGTGATTGCATCTATCTAAAGTATGTATTTTTTTGATGAGGATCGAGTGTAGGTGCTTGCGAACGCCAGAAAAGGTGTGTCATTCTTAATTCAACAAGCGAGCGCACTAAAGCTCAAAAAATTCACAAGCAAGCTAATCGCTAAAAGCATCTACATAATTTGATACTTGCAATCGCTCTTACCCAACCTCTCAAGCATTACTTGAAGAGATGGGAAAGATTCGCTTGGATTTCTGAGAAGTGTGGAGCGATTCTGAAAGGAAAGCTTACCTCAAACTAACTCTGACATTAACGTTCACCGTAGAGACAGGAAACTAATGACTAACGCAAATTTACTGAAAAAGTTACCAATGGCTGCTACTTTAAAAAATGCTGGAATTAGCTTAGCGAGTTTAGCTGCTGTGCTGAGTAGTACTCCCTCCTATGCTGCAAGTTTTACCTTTAATCCTGCAAACACCCAGACAATTGGTAGTGTTACAACAAGCGATGGAGAGGCCATCTTAAATTCTTCTGGGACATCTGATTCCGAGATAGAGCAATTCTTGGGCTTAAATGCAGGTAGTTTAGACGCTGTTCAAGGTCAAAATGCTACTAATGGTTCTGCTCTGAAAACAACAATCAAAGCCAAAGCAGGAGATGTATTTAGTTTTGATTGGAAGTTTAACGCTGGTGACTACCTGCCATACAATGATTTTTCCTTTTTCTCCATCGGTTCTGTTATCCAGAAACTAGGTGATGTTGCTCTATCAGGTAATTATGGTGAAGCCAACGGAGTCAATACTACTTATACTTTCACCGCAGATGGAATTTACACTGTAGGGTATGGGGTTCTCAATTTGCTCGATAGTGGGCTTGATTCAAAGTTAACGATTAGCAAAAAAGGTGCTTACACTGAAACAGCTCCTGTTCCTGAACCTGCTTCTGTATTAGGTCTGTTAGCATTTGGTGCTATGGGTGCAGGTTCCCTGAAGCGCAAACAGCAGCAGAAAGTTGCAGTCAAAGCATAAGTGAATAAAAACCGAATTTAATTTAGTTGCTGCTGTATCCAAGATACAGCAGCTTTTCAATTTAAGTTTTCCTAGTATACGATCGCTCTTATCCAGTCAATGCGCTCCTCCATGCACTCAAAGGCAAACTTATAGGATGAAAACTTGATGATATTTTTGGTTGTTTCAGTTTTCATCCCATTAACCTTTGCGAGAGTCGGCAGTATGGCACTCAGAACAGATCAGCCAAATTCCTCAAAACTTAAGTTGTGTACTCAGCGTTAATCTTCACATAGTCATAACTCAAGTCGCAGCCCCAAGCGACACCAGAACCCGAACCATTCCCGATGCTCAGCGCGATCGCAACGGTCTGATCTTTAAAATCAGTCGGCGATGCAGGACGACTAAACGCAACAGGTTCACCCGACTCTACTTGCATTAAGTCATTGCTGGAATCAGTGCTGAGAACCTCTTTTGCCGACGCCGCCGCTGCTTGTTTTAAATAAGCACTCGCCGCCGCCCGATCGAAGGGCAACGGTTGACCATTTTCCATCAATAAGAAGTCCCCTAGCTGAATGCGGAGATGTTCTTGATCGAATAGCACTCCGGAACGACCCGCCGCTGCTGCAATTCTTCCCCAGTTTGGATCGTGCCCAAACACGGCTGACTTAACTAAGGATGAACCGACAACCGTTTTGGCAACCTGACGGGCAGCTTTTTCATCAGATGCGCCGGTAACTTGCACTTCAATTAAGCAGGTAGCCCCTTCGCCATCACGGGCGATCGCTTTCGCTAAATATTGGCAAACTTCAGTCAGCATCGCCTCTAATTTCTCGGCGTCTGGTCCCATCTCGGTAATCGCTGGGGTGCGAGATTCCCCATTTGCTAAGGCGATCAGCGTATCGTTGGTACTGGTATCGCCATCTACGGTAATTTGGTTAAAACTTTGGTCAGCGGCTCGACTCACCATTTTTTGCCAGAGAGAAGGAGCAACCGCCGCATCGCAAGTAACAAAAGCTAGCATCGTCGCCATGTTGGGATGAATCATCCCAGATCCCTTTGCCATACCGCCTATTCGCACCGGGCGATCGCCAAAAGTGGTCTCTAACGCAATCGATTTCGTCACTAAATCGGTAGTGACGATCGCTTGGGCTGCTGCATCGCCGCCGGTTTCAGAAGCAGCAGCGACCAATTTAGGAATCCCATCCCGCAGGGCATCCATCTTAATTCGTTGCCCAATAACGCCCGTAGATGCCAACAAGATAGAGTCAGAGGAGATATTCAGTATTTGAGCCAACATCTGAGCGCTTTCAATCGCGTCGATCCAACCTTGGGAACCCGTAGCGGCGTTGGCTTGCCCAGCATTGCAGAGAATTGCGTGGGCGCTGTGTTTGGTAGAGAGGTGCTGACGGCAATAATCGACACAGGCAGCGCGTACTTGACTGGTGGTGAAAACGCCTGCTGCGATCGCTTCTACCTCTGAATAAATTAGCGCTAAATCCGGTAAGCCTGAAGGCTTTAGTCCGGCGGCGATTCCAGCCGCCCGATACCCTCTAGGAGCCGTTACTCCACCACTAATGATTTGCCAGTTTGTCATCACTCCCCCTGAAAGATAAATGATGCAAATTTTAGCAATTCTCAGGGCTGCGGTGAGTGTTACTGAGTCATAAATTAAATTGGACGCGATCGCGTACCGCCCTTTGGGCATGAAAACAGCAAAGCGAGGCGTTAGCCTAGCGCCCAAAAAGTCAGTTCGCGTTGTGGATGTTCTCTACAGTTCACTCCCGTTCTACGCGAGCGATTGGGAAGAAGCGATCGCGTCCCCAGCAGCGCTGTCTAGTTTCGGAAGTTTGCGACTGGCACAGGTTTTCGCGGATCGGATTGCTAAAAATGGTGGTGAGTCTTTTAGGCTTGTAAGAACTAATCGTCCATCAGGCGACGAGCATCTTATCTCAAGCAAGCGGAAGTTCAGAAGCGATCGCTTGACCTTAATATCCTTTAATCTGTAAGCCTCAATACTTCAATTCTTCACCCGATAATGAAGCAATAAGACACCACTTGCATAGATTTTGCTGTCGGTGTGTTCTAAAGCGGTTTGCTTGATGACTCCAGAAAAAAGTGGAATGCCCGAACCGAATAGTACCGGACTCAACTTCAGGATGATCTCGTCAATCAAGTTTTCGCCAAGAAGCATTGTCGCTAGATCCGCGCCACCGCAAAGGTAGATGTCTTTGCCGGTTTCATTTTTCAATTTCCTGACCAATTCAGCAATATTGTCCGAAACGAGTTCAACATTCTCATCCGGACTTTCCTTCATCGTCCGCGAGAAAACGTACTGCTTCATCGCTGGATAAGGATTGGTAACGCCGAGCTTCAGTCCGAACTCGTATGTCCTGCGTCCCATTAAAACAACATCAAACTGCTTGAGCGATTCGAGATAATCGGTTATGTGTTCGCCTTCCGAAGGAAAACCATCAATTGTGTGGTCTTCGTGGGCAATAAACCCATCAATGGTACAAGCTACGTAATATTTTAGTTTTCGCATACAGCAATTCTGGTTTGGATGCAGTCCAGTTTTACCCCACCCCGGCTCTTCCCTGCAAGCAAAGAGAGAGTTGGGGGTGAGGTTTCGAGCTGCAAGACTCTCCAAAACTCTTGAAACCTTTGAAAAGCCGTTCGTTAGGCTTGTGTGGGAGCGAAACCCAACCAAAAACTGGCTGCTCGCTTCACATCGTAATCTACCAAAATCACCAGTCTGTCTGCTGCATTAGGCGGAAATAGAAGATGACTTTAGCTCTCCCGATAGGCTAGAGGGATCAATGCATTCAGCATCAGCGAGCGCCTCAAGTTGAGGAAATTTGATAAACCTGATTAAATCGGTTAAATAAGCAAAACTTAATTAGGCTGTTTATTCGGTCGAGCGATGACATCCAAGGAAATTTCTATGATTACCATTGGATTTTTCATTAACAAGTCTGCCTGATGTATGCAATTTGAGCGATCGCGCTGCCTTGAATTAGGTTTTAGCTCAAATTCAGGAGTTTAGATAATCACCCGTTAATCAGCCTATTGGTTTAGCTGATTATGGCGTCTAATCTAAAGAAAAAATTTATAAATACCATTGAAGATTCCACTGATAAGTAACGCTTTTTAGCTAGGCGCTCACTAATCAAGGTGATATATTTACCTTTAACGCAGAGGAAAAGCAGCGTTACCTGACGCAAAGAAGCTAGCGCGACCAACCTCAGCAAATTTTTCAAAAGCTAATTGTCGTAAATCTATCATTAGGTTCGCGACTTGGTTGTAGCAAACAACCGTCAATTTTAGTGCATTAAACCTTTGACCCTTCTAGGAAATCGGTCTGTTATGCCTCTAATTGGCATGGCTTTTGCGTTCAAAAAGCGTTCTTTTAATTAAGATAGCTCTTCCGTTCAAAATACTAAACCAGATTGTAGGAAGGAGACTTTATGAGCGAATTTTCTAAACTTTCACGCCGCAAATTTATCCTAACTGCTGGAGCATCCGCAATGGGGTCTTTATTGCTCAAAGGCTGTTTAGGAAATCCCCCGGAATTCAGCAACAGAACGCAAGCACAGACAACGCCTGCCGCTAACATTAGCCCAGAACAAGCACCGGAAACTAATAAAGTAAAACTAGGATATATCCCAATTGTAGAAGCAGCTCCTTTTATTATTGCTCAAGAAAAAGGCTTCTTTGCCAAGTATGGCATGACTGGAGTTGAGCTTTCCAAGCAAGCTTCCTGGGGTTCTATGCGGGATAACACCGAAATAGGTTCAGCGGGTGGCGGCGTTGATGGTGGTCAATATCAGATGCCAATGCCGCATCTCATTACTGAAGGCTTAATCACCAAAGGTAATCAGAAAATTCCCATGTACGTGCTGGCTCAGTTGATTACTCATGGAAATGGAATCGCGATTGCTAGCAAGCATCTCGGAAAAGGTCTTGAGTTAAAAATGGACAAAGCGACGGCATTTTTTGACGGACTAAAATCCGCAAAAACTCCTTTTACCGCTGCTTATACTTTTTCACAAGTTAATCAGGATTTCTGGATTCGCTACTGGTTAGCAGGAAACGGCATCGATCCAGATACGGAAGTTAAATTAATTCCCGTACCCTCTGCTCAAACTGTTGCCAATATGAAGACGGGAACGATGGATGCTTTCAGTACAGGCGACCCCTGGCCTTATCGAATTGTTAAAGATAAGATTGGCTTCATTTCAGCATTGACAGCGGAAATTTGGAAGTGCCACCCAGAAGAATACTTTGCTATGAAAGCAGAGTGGGTTGACAAGAATCCCAAAGCTACCAAAGCACTTTTGAAAGGTCTGATGGAAGCGCAGCAGTGGTTAGATAATTTTGACAACCGGAAAGAAGCCGCTGAAATCCTTGGCGAACGAAATTATTTTAATCTTCCATCCGAAATTTTAGCCGAACCATTTCAGGGGAAATATGACATGGGCGATGGTCGTGTCATTGATGATAAATCAATGGCATCTCTTTACTGGAAAGATGAAAAAGGAAGTGTTTCTTATCCTTATAAGAGCCACGATCTTTGGTTTATCACAGAAAGCGTCCGCTGGGGATTTTTGCCTGAATCTGCATTGGCAAATGCTAAAGCCCTTATTGATAAAGTCAATCGGGAAGACATTTGGCGAGAAGCTGCCAAAGAAGCTGGAATTTCTGCTGGCGACATTCCTACAAGTACGTCTCGTGGCGTTGAAGAATTTTTTGATGGTGTCAAGTTTGACCCAGAGAATCCCACAGCTTACCTGCAACAACTGAAAATCAAGAAGGTGAGAGCTTAGTCGGTTGTCAGCAGTTAGTTGATAACAAACAATAGACCACGGGCAACAACCAATAGACCGATTACCCATTAGTTAAGTTTAGGAGAACCCTGTCCATGACAACGCTACAAAGACGTCCTGCAACTGCTTCCCAGAACACTTGGTTATCCCACTTGAACAAACAATTTCCCGATCTGATACCGCCAATTATTGCGATCGCTATCTTCCTCGGGGCGTGGCAGCTGTTTTCTTGGACTCCGGGAGCAACCCTTCCAGGGCCAATCCAGGTAGTCAAAGACACTTGGATACTAATTTTCTGGCCTTTTTATGACCGAGGCGGTACGGACAAAGGTTTGTTTTGGCAGATTCTCGCTAGTTTACAGCGGGTGGCTATTAGTTACTCCTTAGCAGCGATTATTGGTATTGCCTTGGGCATCTTGATTGGTACGAATAAAATGATGTCCAAAGCTTTAGATCCCATCTTCCAGTTATTGCGAACCGTACCGCCTCTAGCTTGGGTGCCAATTTCTTTGGCAGCATTGCGCCAAAACGAACCAGCCGCTCTTTTCGTAATTTTTATCACCGCAATCTGGCCTATCTTGATTAATACAGCGGTGGGAGTGAAGCAAATCCCTCAAGATTACAACAACGTCGCCAAAGTTTTGCAGCTTTCACGGAAAGAATACTTCTTCAATATTCTCATTCCTGCTGCTTTACCCTACATTTTCACAGGCTTGAGAATAGCAATCGGTTTGGCTTGGTTGGCAATTATCGCAGCAGAAATTGTGATGTCCGGGATTGTCGGGATTGGCTTCTTTATCTGGGAAGCTTATCAGAATAACGCAGTTAGCGAAGTTATCTTGGCTTTAATCTACATCGGTGTTGTTGGTCTGCTGCTAGATAAAGCGATGGGTTGGATCGAAACGCGGATTTTACCCGAAGGACAGAAGTAGGGGATGGGTAATGGGTAAAAAGCGCCTACTTACTACCTATTACCTACTACCAATCAACCGTTAGTCATCACCAATTACCAATTACCAATCACCAAGTACCATGAGCGTTTTTGTTGCCGTTGACCAAATAGATAAAGTTTTTTCGTTAACCGGAGGTGGCACCTATGTCGCCCTCAAAGGAATTGACCTCCAGATAAAAAAGGGAGAATTTGTTTCTCTAATTGGTCACTCCGGTTGTGGTAAATCCACTTTGTTAAACATGGTGGCAGGCTTAGATTTGCCAACTGAAGGTGTAGTGACGCTGGAAGGGCAACGCATTACTAAACCTGGCCCTGACCGGATGGTAGTATTCCAAAATTATTCGCTATTGCCTTGGCGCACAGTACGGGAAAATATTGCGTTAGCGGTAAACTCGGTGATGAAAGATTTGCCAGCCGGGGAACGCAAAGCAATCGTTGAGCAGCATATCGATATGGTAGGGTTGCGTCATGCTGCCGATAAACCACCTGCTCAATTATCGGGTGGAATGAAACAGCGGGTTGCGATCGCACGCGCCCTCGCGATTCGTCCCAAGTTACTGCTACTCGATGAACCGTTTGGTGCATTAGATGCACTGACGCGGGGTAACTTGCAAGAACATCTGATGAAAATCTGCGAAGAAAACCAAGTTACCGCTGTCATGGTGACTCACGATGTCGATGAGGCGGTACTGTTATCTGACCGAATTGTAATGCTCACCAATGGGCCAGAATCCAAAATCGGTCAGATTCTAGAAGTTGATATTCCCCGACCCCGCAAGCGGATGGAAGTAGTAGAACATCCCAGCTACTACAGCTTGCGAAGTGAGATGATTTACTTCCTCAATCAGCAGAAACGGATTAAGAAAATTCGGGCGAGGAAGACGACAGCGATCGCTCGTCATGGTCTAGAAAAAGTTAATCTCGATATTGGCTTCTTACCGCTAACCGCTTGTGCGCCTCTAGCTGTCGCTAAAGAAAAAGGTTTCTTTACCAAGCATGGACTTGATGAAGTCAACCTGATGCGTGAAACCAGCTGGCGGGGAATCACCGACGGCATGACTGGCGGATATTTAGATGCCGCCCAGATGCCCTCCGGAATGCCTCTCTGGTTAACTCTGGGAGGTCATGAAAACCGCTCCGTTCCGGTCGTCACCTCCCTGACCATGACCCGCAACGGCAACGCCATCACCCTCGCCAAGCACTTCTACGAGGAAGGCGTCTACACCTTATCTGATTTTAAAGATTACCTGCGTCGCACCCCCGATCGTCAGCACCGGATGGGAATGGTGCATCCCAGTTCCATGCACAATTTGCTGCTGCGTTATTGGCTGGCAGCTGGTGGCATTGACCCCGACCGCGACGTATCCCTGAAGACCATCCCTCCCGCTCAAATGGTGGTAGATTTGCAAGCCGGAACGATTGACGGTTACTGCGTCGGGGAACCTTGGAACCTCCGCGCCGCCGAGGAAGAAATTGGCTTTACTATTGCGACAGACTTAGAAATTTGGCTGGGACACCCAGGCAAAGTTCTAGGAGTGCGGGAAGACTGGGCAGCAGCTTATCCGAACACCCACATTGCCTTAGTTAAAGCTCTCTTAGAGGCTTGCAAATACTGTGCAGATATGGCTAATGCCCAAGAAATTCGGGAGATTTTGGCGCGACGGGAGTATGTAAGCACCGATTTGGCTTACATCCAGATGGGAGAACCAAACTACTCTGCCTGTAGCTTAGAGCATCCCATGCGCGAGTATGCCCATCACCAGTTTTACGGTGAAGGTGGTGTCAACCGTCCCAGTCGTACTGAGCAACTTTGGATTATGACACAGCTAGCGCGTTGGGGCGATACTCCTTTCCCCAGAAATTGGGTAGAAATCCTGGAACGAGTCTGTCGAGTTGGTGCGTTCAGTACAGCAGCGCGAGAACTGGGTCTTGACATTAGTTACACTCGCAGCGCAATTCAACTTTTTGACGGCACTCCCTTTAACGCCGATGACCCAATTTCCTACCTCAACAGTCTGGCAATTAAGCAGGACTTTTCAGTTGCGGAAGTTGTCATCGATTCCAGGACAAAGACAGCAGCTTAATTAATAGAAACCCCAGCGAAGGTCATTCGCGGCTATACAAACTCTTGTCCGCCTGCGTGGATTGAATTTGAAACCCACTTTTGTAGAGTTTTGCCTGTGTAGCCGCGATTAGAAATCCCCTAGTTTTGCTCCCACAGTTTATTTACTCCTTCTACCGCCATGCAAGCTTTTAACTTTCAAACCTCAAATTCTTTAACTCAAAACTCAAAACTCAACACTCAAAAATCCCCTAGTTCACCGTTTTTGGTGATTGAGAACGTATCCAAAGTTTATCCAACACCAAAAGGTCCTTACACGGTGCTGGAAGACGTTAACCTTACCGTACAGCAAGGCGAGTTTATCTGCCTCATCGGTCACTCTGGCTGTGGTAAATCGACACTGCTCAATATGGTGTCGGGTTTCAATACGCCCAGCAGCGGCGAGGTGCGGGTTGGCTCTAAGCGCATCACCCAACCGGGACCAGACCGCATGGTAGTATTCCAGAATTACGCTTTGTTGCCTTGGCGGACTGCGTTTGAAAACATTTACCTGGCTGTTAACGCAGTTTATCCTAATAAACCGGAAGCTGAAAAAAGGGCAATAGTGCGAGATCATTTAGCAATGGTAGGACTCACAGAAGCTGCTGACAAAAAGCCGCCGCAATTATCCGGCGGGATGAAACAGCGGGTGAGTATTGCTCGTGCTTTGGCGATTCGTCCCCAAGTATTGATTTTGGATGAGCCTTTTGGGGCGTTGGATGCAATTACTAAGGAAGAATTACAGGAAGAATTGCTGAAAATTTGGAACGACAACCGGGCAACCGTGTTGATGATCACTCACGATATTGATGAGGCTCTATTTCTAGCAGATCGATTGGTGATGATGACGAATGGGCCTCACGCTAAAATTGGTGAGGTAATGGAAATACCTTTTCCGCGTCCGCGCGATCGCGCCCGAATTATGGAAGATCCGCAATACTACAAACTGCGGAATCACGCTCTGGATTTCCTCTACAACCGCTTCGCTCACGACGACGAATAAAGCAAAAGGCAAAAGGAAAAATGACACCCCTTTTTTTCCTTTTGCTTTTTAGCGCGTTAATTATAAAAAATACTAACGCTTTTCAAACAATGTCAATGGTGTGTCTATAAAAAGAGACTGGCAAAATGCGGACAGGCAAAAAGCTAACAAAACAAATCAGAGCAGCTTTCAGAGATGAAAACTTTTTACACCAACTAGAAAATATAGAGGGTATAGTTTCCAAGGTTCTTTCGGTTGCTATGATATTAGTTATCCTGTTAGCAATTTGGAATCTAGGCTTGTCTTTGCTACAAACGCTGATTGGTCAACCAGATGAGCCTTTTACTAAAACATTATTCAAAATATTTGGGTTGTTTTTGAATGTTTTGATTGCTCTTGAAATACTAGAAAATATCACTGCATATCTAAAAAAACACGTTATTCAAGTTGAATTAGTTATTGTTACTTCTATAATCGCTGTTGCTAGAAAAATTATTATTTTAGACTTGGAAAAAACATCAGGGGTTGACATAATTGGGTTGGGAATTGCCCTATTATCTCTTTCAATTAGTTATTGGATTATTCGTCACATGAATGCCAAATAGCATAACGAATAAGGCAGGTTGAGGACTGACACCCACACCGGCAGATCGAAGCGCACTTAATGATGAAATTTCAACTTAAATGGGCGTCCAGCGGTGGTTTGAGAATCTCCGAGTAGGATTAGCCCATTAGTCGATGCCGCGATCGCATCACCAGCTACTTCCTAATACATCCGATTCTTCATATAGCCGTTTCTTCGGGAATTCCGAAGATTTTAAGGAATCGGATGATATGCTCTTGACTGTCTGAGTGCTAAGTTGAGCTTTGGGGCACGAAGCAGAGACATATTTAGGTAAACCAAGGATGGAAATTTTGAAAAAATTACGTGTAGCAGTGATTATTTTGGTAATGATAGGTGGTTTCTTGCTTAATCCTGCTAACACGGGACTAACAAATACAATAGCTTCTGATAACGCGATTTATCAGGAACGGAGCAACCACAGCTCAGAAGGCATTGGCAAGTTTTACATGGGTCGAGAAATTGCTAAAGTGATGGGACATGAGGGAGCATTTTGGCTGGAACGACCGAGTCGAGAAGCTGAAGAGCGACCTTCTAAAGTGGTGAATGCCCTTGACTTGAAACCTACTGATATTGTGGCAGATATCGGAGCCGGGACGGGATACATGAGCTTTCGCATTGCTCCCCTCGTGTCACAAGGGAAGGTGCTGGCGGTGGATGTTCAGCCGGAGATGCTCGACATGATGAATTTTATGAAAAAAGAGGGAAATATTACGAATGTTGAGCCAATTTTAGCCACAATTAAAGACCCGAATCTGCCGACAGCAAGCGTTGATTTGGCGTTAATGGTGGATGCCTATCACGAATTTGAATATCCTAGAGAAGTGATGGAAGCGCTTGTGAAAGCGCTTAAACTAGGTGGACGTGTAGTTTTAGTTGAGTATCGCGGTGAAAATCCGTTTATTCTGATCAAAGCGCTGCACAAAATGACTCAAAAGCAAGTGCGTAAAGAAATGGCAGCAGTGGGTTTGCAATGGTTGGAAACAAAAAGCTTTTTACCTCAGCAGCATTTGATGGTATTTCAAAAGCTGGAGGGATAAGATAATTTTGGGCTGCTGCTAGATTTGAGCGCCCCAATCCCCCTTTTTAAGGGAAGCTAAGACCAATATTTTTCATTTCTAAACTAAAAAAACTTGATAAAAATCAAAATCTGTAAATAAAAAAGTATTTTTTTATTTAGAGCTTACCCAATATTGCCAAAGTCTTAAGAATTTTAGCCCCCCTTTTCAAGGGGGGTTGGGGGATCGAGCTAGGAAGTTGCAAGCTTACGATTTTCTACCAAACTTCGTTTTTAAGTCGTTTAGTGTTGGTGATTTTTGTTGCATGCGATCGCTTGTTTTTTTCACACTACTTCCGCCACTCGCTTCGCCTGCTGATTTCATTGACAAACTAATGCGTTTCAACTGCTCGTTGACTTCTAGAACTCGCACTTTCACAACTTGTCCGACTTTGACAATTTGTTTTGGATCGTCTACAAATCGGTCAGAGAGTTGCGAAATATGCACCAAACCATCTTGGTGAACGCCAATATCGACAAACGCGCCAAAGTTAGCAACATTCGTCACAATCCCTTCCAGTTCCATACCAATTTGGAGATCCTTGATTTCTTTGACTCCTTCTTTAAAAGTGGCATATTTAAACTCGGCGCGGGGATCTCTTCCCGGCTTTTCTAGTTCGCTGATAATATCGCGCAGCGTCGGTTCGCCGACGGTATCGGTGACGTATTTCTTCAAGTTGGTTGACTTGAGCTTTTCTGCAACTTGCGTAATTTGCTCCAACGGTACATTTAAATCTTTAGCGATCGCTTGTACAACCCCATAACTCTCAGGATGCACGGCTGTATTATCCAAAGGATTTTCGCCAGCGCGAATCCGCAAGAAACCAGCCGCCTGTTCAAAGGCTTTTGGTCCTAATTTTGGCACTTTCAGAAGTTCCCGGCGGTTTTTGAATGCACCTTGTTTGTTGCGATAGGTGATGATATTTTTTGCAACCGTTGGTGTCATCCCGGAAACAAAGGTCAAAAGTTCTTTTGAGGCTGTGTTCAAATCCACACCGACATAGTTCACGCAACTTTCTACCGTATCATCTAGCTTCGTTTTCAGTAATTTTTGATCGACATCGTGTTGATACTGTCCGACGCCAATCGATTTGGGATCAATTTTGACCAGTTCGGCTAAGGGATCTTGCAAGCGACGACCGATGCTGATAGCACCGCGAACGGTAATATCAAGATCGGGAAATTCTGCGATCGCTACATCACTCGCAGAATAAATAGATGCTCCCGACTCATTCACCATTACTTTAATTGGTTTGCGATCCATCGTCTTGAGAATTTCTGCAACGAACTCATCCGTCTCCCGTCCGGCAGTGCCATTACCGATGGCTATCAGTTGAATATTGTACTTTTCAATCAATTTCTTGATAGTGCTGGCAGCCTTCAATCGCTGCTCGGCTGCTTGATGGGGAAAGACAGCCTGGTATTCTAAAAATTGCCCCGTCTCATCAAGAACGGCAACTTTGCACCCAGTCCGAAATCCCGGATCGATTGCCAGCGTTGGCTTCAATCCCGCTGGACTCGACAGCAGCAACTCCCGCAAATTACTTTCAAATGTCTTAATCGACTCGACATCTGCATAAGCCTTTCTATCAGCACGCACTTCGCTAATCAGGGAAGCTTTCATCAAACGGTTGAAGGCATCTTTGAGCATTCCCCGATAAAAGTCTCTCACCCCTGGGACTTTCGTTTGGATTTCCTGCGACTCCAAATAGGATAGGACAACTTCTTCATCGAAGGAAAGTTCTAAGTTCAACACTTCCTCCGTCTCGCCTCGCAGCAGCGCTAGCAAGTTGTGCGGTGCAATATTTTTTACCGAAGCCTGAAAATTTCGGTACATCTCAAATTTGGTGGAACCTTCGGGATGATCGTTTTTGATGCGCGAGACGAATACCCCTTCGTTCATCAAATAGTCGCGTAGATGCGATCGCACCTCAGCTTTTTCAGACACCGCCTCCGCCAAAATGTCAGAAGCACCTTTAAGCGCCTCCTCCAGCGTCTTCACTCCCTTTTCTTCAGAAATATACTTTGCCGCCTCTGACTCCAGAGATGCAGGCTGAGCAGTGCGATTGTTCAGCGACTTGATAAATTCTGCTAAGGGTTCCAGTCCTTTTTCCCTAGCGATGGTGGCGCGTGTCCGTCGCTTCGTTTTGTAGGGTAAGTAAAGATCCTCTAGTTCGGTTTTTTGCACAGAGGATTCAATTTTAGCTTTCAGCTCATCGGTGAGTTTACCTTGGGATGCGATCGCTTCCAGAATCGCCGCCTTGCGCTCTTCTAGCTCCGTCAGGTAGGTAAATCGCTCCGACAGGTTGCGAAGCTGGATTTCGTCCATTGTGCCAGTACGCTCTTTCCGATAACGAGCAATAAAGGGAATCGTTGACCCCTCGGCGAAAAGTTCTAGCGCACTTTGCACCTGAGAAGGTTTGAGGGAAAGCTCTTGTGCTAGTAGTTGAGGAATGTTCAGCATCGGATGTGTTCAGCAGTTACGAATCAGACACTTCTGTGATGATCATCCTAAAACACCCATCCACGAATTATTTTTATCGCTTCTACATTGACAGAAAACTAATTGTATGTAGAGGCACCCTTACTGCCAAGGAACATCAATGGGATATAGCTGTTCTCAGTTGGATGCAGTACATTTTTGACCTCTGTCCAAACCTCTGTCCTAGGAGGAGAGAGGCTTTGATTTAAGTCTTACTCTCCTTTCCTACTAGGGAAGGAGCTGGGGGTTAGGTTTGTATTGGACTCAACTGCTTGCCCGCTATATTCTCACCTGGGAGCTATCTGTCCATACTGTCACCCAATCGGGTGAACCACTTGGAGGAAGATAATAACCTTTAGGCAAAGTAACTCTAATAAATAGAGTTGGCGATTTTTGAGCGATAAAATTGCGTCATCTGACGCCGATAAAAATTACTTTTCATTTTAAGAATATGTTGCTAAATGATACTCTGCACCAATTACCCAAAGTTGAACTTCATCTTCATCTGGAGGGAGCAATTCCCCTCACAGCCCTTTGGCAACTTATAGAAAAGTATAATGCCGTTTCTTCCGTTGGTTCATTCTCCCAGATGGAGCAAAAATTTCAATACAAAGATTTTCAACATTTTATTGACACCTGGGTTTGGAAGAACAACTTTTTACGAGAATACGAAGATTTTACATTGATTGCCAGTAAAGTTGCTGAGGATTTAGCTTCTCAAAATATTATTTATGTGGAAGCTTTTTATTCTCCAGGTGATTTTATTCGGCATGGACTGGAACCCCAGAAACTCACAGAAGCAATTCGCAAAGGTTTGGATGTTCATGCCGATAAAATTACAGTGAATTTAGTAGCCGACCTGATTCGAGATTTCGGACCGGAACAGGGAATGACTTGGGTAAAACAGATTCACGAGGTAAAAAATCTTGGAGTGTTGGGAATTGGCATCGGTGGCTCGGAACAAACATTTCCTCCCGAACCCTACGAAGCGGTTTACGAGCAAGCGAGAAACTTGGGATTTAAAACTTCTGCCCACGCGGGTGAAGCAGCAGGTTCTGAGAGTATGTGGGGAGCCATTCGCAGCTTAAAAGTCGATCGTATTGGGCATGGTGTACGTGCGATAGACGATCCAGAATTAGTATCCTTTTTGAAGTCAGAGCAAATCCCAATAGAGATGTGTCCTATCTCTAATCTGAGAACAGGAGTCGTTGCTGACATCTCACTCCACCCGATTAAAAAATTATACGAGGAAGGACTGCTGATAACGGTTAATACTGACGATCCAAAAATGTTTAATTCGAGTTTAGCTTACGAATATAAAATGTTGGTTGAAAAATTAGGGTTTTCTTTGGATGATATTGTAAATTTGATTAAAAATGCCATCAAATCTTCTTGGTGTGATGACACAGAAAAAATGGAGCTACTTGGAAAAATTGAAACGGCACCGCCCTTAATCAATTCCTAATCTCTTAAGATTTCTAAAATTAATAAAAGTCAAGCCTCAATCTACCCTTTTTTTTAGAAAAAAAGAAGCGATCGCTTCTTTTTTTTCAGAGAGCGATCGCTTCTTTTTTTTCAGAGAGCGATCGCTTCTAATTAAAATTTGTTCTGACCACAAAAGTTTGTCCAGTTGCAAAAGCAACACTTCAAGTATTTGTTCCTAAACTTCCCCTTCCTCGAAGTTTGGTTTATCAAATATTCCCTTCAGTTTCTACTGGCACTAAAATGTACTTTACCTGCTTATCAGGCCCCTTGACGATCTGAGGTTCAGATGGAGTGGCATCCTCAGATGCACCTTTCAATGCTTCTCCCGCACCTCTGACATTCTCGTTAACATTATCCGCTGCGTCCTTGAGTACATCTACTGTACCTTTCACAGTCTCGTTAACATTCTCCGCTGTACCCTTAACTGTGCTAAGAGTATCTTTTACGGTGTAATTAACATCCTGGGTGACGCCCTTAACTTTGTCCCCTACATCGATTACCGTGTCGTTAACGCTGACAGCTACGTTCTTTACACCATCACCTACGCTTCTTACAGTTTGGTTAACACCGTCAGCGGCATTTTTGACTGCATTTCCTGCATTTCTTACAGTCTGGTTTACCCGATCAACGGCACCCTTATTCGCCATAGCCCCAGCTATCGCACCCACCGTAGCACCAATGAATGCTCCAATCGCTATTTTAGTCAAGGCATTATTCATGCCTGTGTCTGCCGGAGGAGTATCATATTCGTGTGGAATTTGCTCAACAAATATTTCATCTTCACCCAAAACTTTGTCATTATCAATCATAAAAATCGTCTCCTTTCTACTTAAATAGATACTGATGATAGCCGCCTGCTTAAATGGGAAAAAAGCGATATTCTCTTAACCTAGGCAAATGCGGAATATCCTTTGCTAACGCTTAGTTCAAACCCAACTAATTACAATTTTATTCTAATTTGCAAGGGTTGTTTTTCAGGGACAATTGATAAAGGTTAGGAGTCATGAATTATGAGTTATCAATTTCCAACTCTTAACTCCTAACTCCTAACCCTTCTATCAATCATTCGCAGTCATCAAGACTTGCTTCTAAATGTCAGCAGTATCTTCATAACGTTGGAAACCAGAAGCTTCCCCTTCTTGGAGATAGGTTGCATTAGGATCTAGTGAGGTTTCAGTCTCTGAAAACCTATTTCGATTAACCACATCTTCCTCATCTGGGCCGGAAATATATGCTGTCTGCATATCCATGTCCCTTTCCATGCCGATGTTCGCAGTTGTCGTGACCTGCGGCGTACTGATCACCGGATGCTCTTTAGCTACCTTGACGTTCTGCTCGTAAGATGGCTTGATATCCTCAGCGGCATCCTGAACTGCGTCCAATCCACTGATTGCAGATTGCTTGGCATCCTCAGTTTTATCCTGTAGCTGGTCTGCGGCACCTGCTACAACTTGCTTAGCATTTGAAGCTGTACCCTTTACTGCGTCCAATGTACCTACTACAGCCTGGCTAACACCTTCAGCGGTATCTTGTAATGTGCCTACTACAGCGTAGTTAACGCCTTCAGCTACACTCTTAACCGCTTCGCCAACACCTTTGGCTGTCTGACCAACACCGCCAGCTACAGTCTTTGCTGCTTCGCCAACACCTTTTGCAGTCTGGTTAACACCACCAGCAATAGTCTTTGTCGCATCGCCAACACCTTTGGCAGCGTGTTTCACACCCTCAGATGTTCTCCTACCAGCTACCAGACCGGCTAATGTCCCTAAGGTAGCACCGATGAGTCCTCCCATCAGCGCTCTAGATAAGGCTGGATTCATGCTGCTAGATTGTTGTCCAGCATTCATACTACCGGATTGTTGCCGAGCATTGATGTCGGTGGGTTGTTGCCGAGCATTGATGTCGGTGGGTTGTTGCCGAGCATTGATGTCAGTGGATTGTTGCCGAGCAACAGATTGAGATGTAATCGTAGGGCTGTTTTCTGCTCTTGGTATTCCACTAGGTTGAGTTGTGCTTTCTGTACGAATATAAGGTTGAGCTGTCTCGCTAGAGCCAGCATTTTCGTCACGTCTCTCGAAATTTGGCGTATTATTAGTCATCATTGTCTCTTTTGCCCCCAAGCATCTAAATATCGTTTTGCTGTAGCTCGTTATCTATTGCAACTCTAACGAGCCTCAAGAAGGATTTAACTGAGCTAAAGGCAGACATGACTCAACACCTATTGCATCTGTAGTTGTAGATATGGAATCCCAATCATCGTATATGGCTATACCTTGCTGGGTATTTAAGGATGTCTCCCTTGAGGTCGGTGTAAGTCTATACGTGCGATCGCTAAATTAGCAGTAGCAGTGACTTCAGATCGTTAAGCCGTTTTGGTAGGCAGGAGACGGGGCATTATGACACAGAGCAATCAGCCTTTTGATCGGCATGACGAAAATACTGACCGGATTCCGGCACAGTCCAGCGTTCCTCCAGCAGACACTAGCGGAGATGGCGGTGATGCTGCGTCAGATGCAGCGAACGAAGAAACTGAGACGACTACTGAAGAGTCCGGTGTTCAGCCAACAGGTACCCGCAGGCGTGTCGCGAATGCTGCTTTAGCTGGAGCAACCTTTGGTGCTGTAGTCAGTGCAGCCGCGGCGGCGTTTACTGGTAAAACTGTAGGTGAGGGTATTAAAGCGATTGTTGAAGGTGCTGCGGATTTAGTAATAAAAGGTGCTGCTGCGGGTGTTCACCCTACGATTGAAGGTGCAATCGACAGCCTTAAAGGCGCTGCTACGGGTGTTCACCCTACGATTGAAGACCCCTGGGATACGCATAAAGGTCCTGTGCCTGTTCAACCTACTATTCCTATTGAATATGGCAGCGACACGCTTCAAAATCCTGCTGCGATTGTTCAACCTCCGATTGAAGATGCCAGGGACACGCTTCAAAGTCCTGCTGCGATTGTTCAACCTCCGATTGAAGATGCCAGGGACACGCTTCAAAGTCCTGCTGAGCCTGTTAAAACCCCTGTATCTCCCGTTGATTCTATCCCCCAATTAGATCCGCCCTCTGCCGCTAGTGCAACTGCCGCTAGTGCAACTGCCACTGGTGCAACGGGTAGTGTTGCGAATGATGTAATGAACAGCTCTGCTTTAGTGCAACTGTTGCTGAATCAGGTAGGTAGTGAACTAGCAATGAGTTTCTACGAGCAACTACCAGCAATTGTCCTGGCTGAAATTCAACGGTTAAGCACCAACCCCACCCCGGAAGAGCAGCAGCGCATCAGAGACAGCTGGACAAAAGCTTTAGAACCCATCGCTATTGCGATTATCCAATCGGGACAATTATTTAAATCCAATGCTTTGTATCCAACAAATAATTATCCAACAAACAATGGATATCAGAAGTATACTCATTCAACTGGAGACAAGTTGAATTAATAAATTTATCAATTTGAGGATTTTTGATACAAATATTGGTAGTAAAGTTTTACTATCAATCAAAATTTAAGTTGGAATGCAGCAAAGAAACCCAACTCGATTAAGCATTGGTTGGGTTTCTTGGTTGTTGGGCTTAACCTACTGTTATTGAGAATGCGATCGCTTACTTTTAGCGGTTGCCTTTCTTAGCGTTTTAAACAGTTTGTAGGTGCTTGTTTCAGTTGATTGTGGCGATAAAAACCATTTAAGTTAAGCAAAGCAGAACGATAGCGAACTTTTCTGACATTGTTCCTGCCAGGGCTATTCAGCCTGCCAATTACAGTAGCTCTCGCAACTTTCAAGTAACCCTGATTGTCCCAATTAACTAACCGGGTGCCTGATGAGTTTGGCGGTATATTTTGCCGACCAATATCTCCGACAATTTCTATCGCTTCGCCGCTAACAGTTCTCTTATTAACTACACCGCTAACACAAGCGGTTACTTCGCCCAAAGTTTTGGTATCGTAAAGGTCTCCGACTAGGCGATTTCCTTTTTTACTAAATACATAACAATGACCTAAATCTACACCCTGCTGGTTCCCAGTGCCTGAGGGAGGTTTGCTACAAAATGTGTAATTACCATTCGATAGGCTTTGAATAGACTGAACTGGGGTTGGGGTTGGGGTTGAAGTGCTGGATGCGATCGCTGTAATTTTTAACGGTGTAGCTGCCCAACGTTCATTAGGATAGATTTCTTTTACTTCACCACTGAATGTAATTGCTTTTCCTTCTACCTTGAAACTATCAGGAAGATTACAAGTTGCATATCTTATACCATCCTGTCCTTCAGTTACGATGACATAAGTTTCACCAACCAGTGTCACTTTACCCTTTTTGTCTTTCACAGTTTCTACGGTTTTTCTATCGTCATAGGTACATGTAGATGAAAGCTGTGCCAATTTGGAGGGTGATGTCTGTGATACAGTTAGTCGCTGGGTTGATTCTGAAGATTGGGCGATCGCTAGGACGTGTTTCCCAGAGGTGATTGTTCCCAAAAGGGTGAGGAATAAGCTAAAAAATAAAATTGATTTCCGGCTATTACTCATTTCGATTGTTCTCGGTAAACTAATTGTATACAACACCAATGTAGAAAGCGTTTCCGAAAACTCTGAGTTGATTATGTGTCAGTATTTGAACTGACATAGGAAGGCTGGCGAAGCTGCGAATTCTATTTGCTAAGATTATTCTCTTTCATCCTTACTCGTACATCTGTTTATGGTTTGCTAAAAGCTGTAAATATTTCTCATTTATCTTTGCTTGCATCCATTTCTCTTTAAAGATTGCGGCTGATTCAGCTTTCACCGGATCTACTTCATTGGGTAAAATATCTTTCCTTGCTTGAAGCAGGGCTTCTTTAGAAGTTTCTTTTTGAGGATTTGACTTAAATTTTCTGCCGCTTTTATGATTGGCATATCTGCGCGATCGCGTATAACCCATTTGTAAAAACTTCCGTGCCATATCCGCGCCAACAAAATCATCTTGTTCTAGGTAATCTAGAAACATTTGGTAAATTTTTTCACTCGATTCTCTGGCAATTTCCGGAGTTTTGAAGCGCCAGTAGGGAAGAATTTCTGATTTGTAGGGTTCTACCAAAAGCACCCCCTGCTCGCCCTTACCCACTCGATAAAGTTCGGGAGAAGAGCGAAAATCGATTGCCTTAAAATCTAAAGTGTAATCAAAGGGCATGATAATTTTTATTTTGAATAATAGACTTAAAGAAAAAAGTCTTGCTTCTATCGAAAGTAACGAAAGGAGTCTTTTCTGTCATGCTATCTAGCCCCCAATCCGTCAACACTGCCCTTTCCGCAGGGGATCTGCGGCGAGTCCACCACATTGCCTTGAACGTCCACAATCTGCAAGCTTCCCGCCACTTCTACGGGGGTATCCTGGGTTTGTACGAACTGACGGGTGAAGAAGTGCCGACCACATTGCGATCGCTTGTAGCATCAGGCAAAGTTACCAATTTCGTCACCCCCGATGGTACCGTCCTCGACTTGTTTTGGGAGCCGGATTTGCCACCCCCAGACAATGACCCGCATCGCGCTTTTACCCGCGTCAATCACCTCGCCTTTGACATCGACCCGCAGTTGTTCGAGCGGGCGGTCGAGGTGCTAAAACAAAATCAAGTGCCCATCGATCATGGCCCTGTCAGCCGTCCCACCGGACGAGGCATTTACTTTTACGACCCGGATGGATTCCTGATTGAAATTCGCTGCGATCCAGCAGAAACTAAAAGGGAAAGTATCTAGTGGAGCGTGCAACCAGTGCAGCTAATTAAGGTGATGGAAGAGGCGTTAAACAAGCCTCCGATTCAATATGAACCACACAAGCACACGCTGAAAGCTTGGGCGATGTATTGTCTGAGAGACAGAGGATTTAAAGTGGTTTATGCGGAAAAAGCCGATTTTGCTGTTGAAACTCGTGGCGGCGAGAAGCTCTATTTTAAAGTGGCAAATAGTGCAGAGAATTTAGACGGGAAATCTGGCTGGATAGTATTGGATAGCTCAACGAATAACGTCAGCATAACTGCACCTCAGCAATAAGTAAGCGGATGCAATTAAATTGAAGATGTTCGTAGGTTGGGGAGCCACTTGCGTGCGGGGGAACCCCCCGCACGCAAGTGGTGTTTGAATTGGGAAACCCAACCCCTGCATAGATTTCGCTATCGCTCACCCATCCTATACATCACTAATTTCACTTAGCTTAAGTTGTTCTGATTGTATTGAGATTTACTGCCTTCTCCTGGCGAGAGGAACTACCTTATCTACATCTTGTGTGTAATCAACGACCAAGACACTAAAACACCAAGGCAAAAGGCGATCGCTTCTAGAAAAATCTACCTTCGTAGGGAGGTTGAAGGCTAGGCGATCCCTGAGCATAGTATCAGGACTTTAAAATTTTCTATTGTGTCAATTTAAGGAAAAACACCATGATGGGAACGCTTTTTACCTGGGTAGCTACGGCTCTTAGCCTGCTAATTGTTGATTTACTTGTTCCAGGTGTTAATATTGCTACATTTCCTGCTGCTTTAATTGCTGCTGTAGCGATTGGCTTAGTCAATGCCGGAGTTAAGCCAACTCTATCTTTCCTATCTATGCCGCTTAACTTCGTCAGCTTAGGAACATTTTCGCTTGTCGTTAACGGGATATGTTTCTGGGTGGCTTCAATTTTGGTTCCCGGATTTAGTATGCATGGGATTTTAGCTTTTCTGTTGGCACCCGTCGTTCTATCTTTTGCGAATACTTTCATCAGCAAATATTTTGCTGAGAGAAACGCGGGTGTACTAACCGGCAGTAGTAGTGACTTGAAAACTCAAGGTTAATCTCTATCCAGAGAAGTAAAATTGATAGGGATTAAAAAAAGGAGGAAAGCTAGATGCTGTTCCTCCTTTTTTAGTTTGCAAGCTAGAAAGATGAATGCAGTTTTGTATACCATCTATCCAAACGAAGATAATTCGTTAGGGGGAGGTCTTCAATTACTTGATTTAGGAGAATAAGACTAATAAGAGTTTAAATAAGAAAGTTGAAGTAGTCTCATGAAATTACTCCGGATTCTGGCTGGTCTTCTCGTGCCTCCTTTAGGCATTTTTCTGACAGTTGGTGTTGGCCCAACTTTATTCATCAACATTTTGCTTACGGTTCTGGGTTGGCTTCCCGGTAGTATTCATGCAGTTTGGGTAATCGTGAAGCACGAAGAAAGAATGGCTGGAGGAGAAAACGTATACTAAGCCAAGGTTAGTTAGACGCTTCTATACCTTGTATCGGTAGTGGTGGGAGTAGAAGTATTTCTTGAGTGCTGGTTGCGTTGTAAAAGCCTACTGCAAGTTTAAAAATTGAGTTTAAAAAACAGAACCAGCTAAGAGTTAGCTGGTTCTGTTTTAGTTAATGGTGAGAATCTTTAGGAGTGCCTGATTTACTGACATGTTCCTTTTCGCGAATTGCATCTGCTGCTGTTCGTAACAACTCACTCAAGATTTGACGTACCTGACGTTCTTTCTTAGCGATCGCTACCCCAGCATCACCCAGTTTTTCTTCAACCTGCGATCGCTTTTGTTCCACCTGCTGAACCATTATTTCAGCTTGAGGAAGCGAACGGTCGTACCAGTGCTTCGCTTCATCCAGGTACCCTTTCACGTCCTCAGCGCGTCCCCCGTAACGTGCAGCTAAATTCGCTCGGAGAATCGCTAATTGAGCTTGCAGTTGCGCGTAACGCTCTTTCAGCGATGCAACCTCGTCGCTGTTTTTGAGATTATTAATCGCAGACTCCAGAGCGGTTTTGGTAGAAGGCGAAGTATCTTTACCAGATTCTTCGATGTCTACTAGCAGTTTATCAATCTCTTGCTGGAGTTCATTTTCTTCGTTGTCTAGTTGAGCCTGTAGCTGTTTAACCTCTGCCTGTGTTTTCGCAATATTCCGATGTCTTAGATGGCTAAAGCCTTCAACCGCTCCCTCAATCGTAGCCGCGACTTCTTCTTTGAGTTCGCCACCTTTTTCTTGCAAGTTTTCCAGAACCACAGAAACCGCATCTTTAACAATTGAGTGAAGTTCGGTGGAACCTTCCTTAAACTCCGAACCCACCTGAGATACAGCAGATTGAACAATTTCCCGAATCCGTTCTGCTCTGAGCTGTCCTGTTTCTTTAGCTTGATGGAGATCGGTTGTAATTTGTTCTTTGATTTTATTATTAGGCATTTTCTTCCTCGGTTTGTAGTAGTTGATTTAGATGAAGCTTTAATTAAACTACTTGTACAAGCTTTCCAGCAAAAAAGAGGTTATAATTCGCTTCTTCTATCTTGGCGCGATCGCTTCAAAATCGGTACTTCCTTTAGGTAGAAAACTTAACTAGCGAGCGGGAAAGCAGCAGCGCTCGCCCAACCGAAAAACAACGCACTCCCCAGTGCATAACTCCACACATTATTAAGTTGGCTGCCAGCAAAGGAGAAAATACCCATCGCTAGCGGAAATAGCGGCAGCAACAGGTAGATAAAACCAAGTTGCGGAACCAAGTACACCGCCAAAATAAAGCCGCCTACTAGCAGCACGCTTTGCCACAACCACCACGCCATCCGCGAGAGTACCCCAGCATCCTGTTGCGCCACTCCCGACGCTAGAAACCAAGGAAGGCAAGCCAACGACAGCAAAGGCCAAAGCTTCAGACGTGCTGGAATTAGCCACCATTGCAGCCACACCGACTGTGCCATTGCCCCAAAACCCACCCAAAGCAGTACAAACAGCCCTAAGCCTATCCCCAGCGCCCTGAGTGTAGGACGTTGTAGGCGCAAGAGAATACCCAGCCAGACGACGCCTGCCACAAAGAACCAAATTCCGATTGCACCGCCGACGAGGACGCCACCCAAGCTATCAATTTCCCCCGTCCGACTCAGCAATAGGAGTGAAGCGCTGGCAAGGAAGGGAGCTAAAAGCGAACCTAGCAAGCTTTGTAGCGGATGCACCCTTGCCTTGGGTGTAGTCGCTGGGTCAGCAACAGCAGGGGCAACGGCGAAAAGGAATAACAACCATGCCACCAGATGCAAGGCATACCAAGCCATCCGGCGGTCAATATAGTTACTGCTACTCTGAATTCTGAAGGTAGCATCGAGCCACGTTCGGGCAGCTTGGTGGCTGATATTGCGGAGGAGAATGGTGATGTGTTCGGCGTTCGGGATAATAACGAGCGATCGCGCCCTTCCCCCAGCAAAGTTATCGTTTTCTCCTCCCGCCGCCGCCAGCAATCGCTGGGCATTCTTCACAAATCCACCTTCCCAACTCCCGGCTTGTAGCTGAAGATTGCGCGGGATAGAAGGCGTCACTCCCGCACCCGTCGGTGAGACAGCAACCGTTGCCGCAAAGCGGTCGGGATTGCGGATACCCGCCGACATCACCGCACCGCTACCCATTGAGTGCCCCAGCAGCGCCAAGCGGCTGGGATCGACCTCTGGTTGCTCCAACAGGGCAGCATAAGCCACATTCAGGTCTTGCTGAAGTGAATCGCGCTGTAGGGGTGCTGGATTCGCCCCATGTCCGCCGAAATCCCACAGCATCACTGCATACCCCGCGTGCGCCAAAACGTGTGCGTAGCCGAGCATTAACTGCTTAGAACCCGCATAGCCGTGCGCCACCAGGACACCGGGGATATTCTCAGAACCTTGTGGTGCGACGTACAGCATCGGCAACCCTTGATCTGAGAATGTTTGATCTGAGAATGTTCGCGTCACCAATCCAGTCCGCGCCGCCGCCACCCCCCACCAGGAAAGTGCAATCAGCAACAGCGCCACAATTAGCGAAAATAAGCGCTTGCGAGTCATATCAATCCTTAACTCCGGAGTTAGGCTTAGGGTGATAACCCTTGATATGATGCATCAGATTGCGTCAGAGCAACTCAGAGTTTTCGCGATCGCAACATCCCCAATATCAATGGAGACTTAAGTTATGTGGCTGGTAACGATTCGCTGTTCGGGCGATGCTTGGAAACAGAATGGGACTACCTGTAAAGCGATCGCAGACAAGTATCAAAGCACTTGTATCTCTTCCAAAAAAACGCCAGATGGTCAGCGCTTCATGGAATACAAGGTTGAAGAGGTCGGAGACGCGGAATCTTTCCAAGACGAGTGTTTAAGTCTTGAAGGATTCACCGCTTCCTTTGAGGCACTTTGACATCAGGCACTTTGAAATCGGTGCTTTTGGTCGCTTGTCCAGAATCATTCCCCCCAATTCCTACCCGCCGCTTAAGCTTCAAATTAGGAAGTCAAGAAAGAAGCCCAAGCTTATGTTTAAAGTCATCACCCATGAATTTTCCCAAGAATTTGAAAGATGGACGGACGCATTAAATACAGCTAAGTCGCTGCAACCGAAATGCAAAGGTCTATTTCAAGACATCCGTATTTTTGATGGAAAAGAACTGGTATGGGTGTACAGCCGTTCTCACACTTATCCTCAATTTGTTGGCGCTGGCACTTATAACAGGTTGGCACGCTTATTTCTTCAGGAAGCGATAGAAGACGAAGAAATTGAGGGAGAAGACACCGATTCATAAAATACCGGATGTGCCACTGGTGATTAATTTAATCGAAACTGAGGAAAAGTCCCTTGAAGAAGCTACTAACCGTCTTACTTCTAACATTCAGTGTGCTAATTACCTTTCGCATTCCAGCTTTAGCCGCAGATACTGCTAACGGTGCCAAAATCTTTAGCGTCCAGTGTGCTGGTTGTCATCTCAACGGCGGCAATATCATCAGACGCGGGAAGAATTTGAAACTCAAGGCATTAAAACGAAATGGCATGGATAACGTGGAAGCGATCGCATCCATCGTCGCCAATGGCAAAAACAATATGTCGGCCTACAAAGACCGCTTAAGCGAACAAGAAATCCAAGCTGTTTCCGCTTATGTGTTAGAACAAGCTGAGAAAGACTGGCGTTCCTAACAAGTTGCTGGTTACTGACACATAACTAAGAAACACAAATCTCCCTTAACAGGTGATAAATGTCTGAACCACAGCAAATAAAAACCATAACTTTTAATAGCTTTGCTGACTGGTGTTTGCACAAAGATAGCCTTTCAGAAGCAGCAAGACATACAGTTGAGGTGCTGTTAAAGGAAGCTGACACTTGGGACTGCTATGAAGCGGATCTGATACTTTCATACTGCACTGAGCTGGATCTCAGGAGTAATGAAATTACCGACTTGAATCCGCTTTCTGGGTTAACCAACCTCACCCAACTGGAGCTACCTTACAATAAAATTATCGATTTGAGTCCACTTTCTGGGTTAACCAACCTCACTCAACTGAATCTTTACTACAATAAAATCACCGATTTGAGTCCACTTTCTGGGTTAACCAACCTCACCCAACTGGATCTCGGTAGTAATCAAATTAACGACTTGAGTCCACTTTCTGGGTTAACCAACCTCACCCAACTGAATCTACATAACAATCCGATTAACGACTTGAGTCCGCTTTCTGGGTTAACCAACCTCACACAACTGAATCTTTTCTACAATAAAATTACCGATTTGAGTCCACTTTCTGGGTTAACCAACCTCACCCAACTGGAGCTACCTTACAATAAAATTATTGATTTGAGTCTACTTTCTGGGTTGACCAACCTCACTCAACTGAAGATCAATCAGAATCAAATTACCGATTTGAGTCCGCTTTCTGGGTTGACCAACCTCACTCAACTGAAGATCAATCAGAATCAAATTACCGATTTGAGTCCGCTTTCTGGGTTAATCAACCTCACCCAACTGTCTCTCGGTGACAATAAAATTACCGACTTAAGTCCGCTTTCTGGGTTAACCAACCTCACCCAACTGAGTCTTTACTACAATAAAATTACCGATTTGAGTCCACTTTCTGGGTTGACCAACCTCACCCAACTGTATCTCGGTAACAATAAAATTACCGATTTGAGTCCGCTTTCTGGGTTAACCAACCTTACCAAACTGTATCTCGGAGGCAATCCAATTTTTAATCGAAGTCTATTGCGATCGCTTCAAGAGAAATGGCGCACTCTCTCAACGAAGCCGATCGATTTTCAAAAAGCCAAAAAAGCTATCAAATCTGTCTATGCAAGGATTGGCAGAGAAGAACCAGAAGTTCTTTTTTACCGTAGTCCACAGGCAGGGTGTACTCAACTATTCAACTTGCTCAAACTAGACAATACACCAGAAGAACAAAGATTTGGGAAGGGGAAATCCCTGCTCGTGTGGGGAGAGTCACTATCAAAGCAGCTCCAATGGTTTTTGGAAGGACTTCCGTGTCAAGCGTTGTGGAATCATATCCGGAATGAAATGCAGATACGGCAGATTGCAGGTATATAGAGTACATTGAGGTCAGTGCATGAACAGGTAGAATGAAACCTTACTCCATCGACTTTCGAGAAAAAGTAGTCAAAGCATACGAACAAGAAAACAC